>JAJPKS010000182.1 GCA_021323605.1 Bacillota bacterium
CTGCTGTCCTCCCTCCTCCTCGCCCGGCGCTTCGCCATGGAGCCGCTGTGGCGGGGCTGGGTGTGGCCCACGGTGCTCTTCGCGATCCTCCCCATCGCCTTCATCACCGCCTTCGGCGCGACCTACGGCCATGCCCCGGCCGGGGTGTTCGAGCGCCTCGCCTCCAGCGCCGGCCTGCCCTTCGGGCTCGTGATCCTCGCCCGCCTCGTGATCCAGGCCTGGCTCGGGTCCGGCCGGCGGGCCCCCGACGGCGTCCGATCGTGACCTCGCCGCCTCACCGGCCCGGTCGCCGGCGGGACAGATCAGATCGGGCGGCCCTCGACCACCCCGTGCTCGGTGATCAGGGCGCGAACCAGGGCGGCGGGGGTCACGTCGAAGGCGGGATTCCAGGCCGGCGTGCCCGGGGGAGCGAAGCCCGTCACCTCCTCCGGCGCCCGCTCCTCGATGGTCACGCCGGCGCCGTCGGGCGTGCGCCGGTCGAAGGTGCTCTCGGGAGCGGCCACGTAGAAGGGCACGCCGTGCTCCCGGCACAGCACCGCCAGGGGATAGGTGCCCACCTTGTTCACCACGTCCCCGTTCGCGCACACGCGGTCGGCGCCGCTGACCGCGACGTCGACCATGCCCCGCTGGAGCAGCAACCCCACCGCCGAATCGACGATCAGCCGGTGGGGGATGCCCAGCCGCCGCAGCTCCCAGGTGGTGAGCCGCGCCCCCTGGGCCCGAGGTCGCGTCTCCATCACGTAGACGAAGGGCGCCTTCCCCGTCTCGTGGGCCGCCCTGATCACGCCCAGGGCGGTGCCGTAGTCCACGGTGGCGAGGGCGCCCGTGTTGCAGATCGTGACCACGCGCGCCCCGGCGGGCAGCAGCGCCGCCCCGTGACGCCCGATCGAGCGGCAGGCCTCGACGTTCTCCCGCGCCACCCGGTGGGCCTCGGCCAGGGGATCCGGCGCCCGCTCCACCCGCTCCACGGCCCAGAACAGGTCGCGGGCGGTGGGGCGAGAGGCCCGGATGGCGGCCGCCCCCTCGGCCAGACGGCCCGCGCGCGCCGCCAGCGCCACGCCGTAGGCCGCCGCCGCTCCGATCGCCGGGGCACCGCGCACCACCATGTCCCGGATGGCCCGGGCCACCTCCTCGGCGGTGCGACAGAGCACGTACCGCTCCTCGGCCGGCAGACGGGTCTGGTCGATGAGCCGGACGCCGCCCGCCGCCTCGTCCCACTCCACGGTGGCCATCTCTTCCCGATTCTCGCCGCGTGACTCGAGGCCGGAGAGCCGCTTTCCGCTCTCACGCCGGCCCGGCCCCGGCTCCCTCCCGACCGGATCGAGCGGCGGCGGACCGCCTCCAGGTCGCGTTCAGCCTCCCCGTCGCGTAGCCGTCCAGGTCGAGGGCCACGAAGGTGTAGCCGGCGCGCCGGATGGCTTCGCTCAGGCGACCTCGCTCCTCGAGCAGCCGTCCCATGTCCGCCGGCTCGACCTCGATCCTGGCCACCTCGCCGTGGTGGCGGACGCGGACCTGCCGGATGCCCAGCGCCCTGACCGCGGCCTCCGCCGCCTCGATTCGGCGCAGGATCTCAGGGGTGACCTCGGTGCCGTACGGGACCCGGGAGGAGAGGCAGGCGAAGGAGGGCTTGTCCCAGTTGGGCAGCCCCAGCTGGCGGGCAGCCGACCTGATCTCGGCCTTGCCCATTCCCGCCTCCAGGAGGGGGAAGCGAACGCCCCGCCGCACCGCCGAGCCGTGGCCCGGGCGGTGGTCGCGGGCGTCGTCGGCCGTGGCCCCGTAGGCCAGGTGGGCCAGGCCCAGGCGCCGCCGCACCGGCTCCAGGGTGCCGAAGAGCTCCTCTTTGCAGTGGAAGCACCGGTCGGGCAGGTTGCGCCGGTACCCCTCCAGCTCGACCTCGTGGGTCTCGACCTCGACCAGCCGTGCCCCCAGCCAACGGGCCAGGTCCCGCGCCTCCTGCAGCTCGGACTCGGGGTACGCGGGTGAGACGGCGAGGACGGCCACGGCTCGCTCGGCGCCCAGCTCGTCCAGCGCCAGCCGGAGGAGGAGGCTGGAATCGACGCCACCCGAGAAGGCGACCAGCACCGACCCCAGCTGGCGAATCAGCTCCCGCGCCTTCTCCAGTTGCTCCGGACGATGACGATCGATGTCGATGATCACGGCCCTGCCGCTCAGCCTAGCCGACTCCCGGACCGGCCGGGAACTCGGGCTACTGCCCCGCGATCCCCGCCGGGGTCTGCGAGGGCTCGGCCGCCGGCACCCCGCAGAACTGCTCGTAGTCGATCAGGCCGGTCACGGTGGGCCGATCGCCGCAGAGCGGGCAGGCCGGGTTCCGTTTCAGGTTCAAGCTGCGAAAGCTCATGTCCAGGCCCTCGAAGATGAGCAGCCGGCCGATCAGCGGCTCCCCGATGCCCAGGAGGTGTTTGATCGTCTCGAAGGCCATGAGCGAGCCGATGATGCCGGGCAGGACCCCGAACACGCCGGCCTCGGCGCAGCTGGGCACGGCTCCCGGCGGCGGCGGGGTCGGGAAGAGGCATCGGTAGCAGCCCGTCCCCCTGGCCGGCTCGAACAGCGCGAGCTGTCCCTCGAAACGATAGATGGCGCCGTAGACGAGAGGTTTGTCGGTGAAGTAGGCCGCGTCGTTGCTGAGGTAGCGGGTGGGGAAGTTGTCGGTCCCGTCCAGGACGATGTCGTAGGGACGGAAGACGTCGAGCGCGTTCTCCGAGTTCAGGTGGATTCGATGCTTGACGACCTCGACGTCGGGATTCAGCGACCGGATGGCGTCCTCGGCGGAGTCCACCTTGGGCCGGCCCAGGTCACCGGTGCCGTGCAGGATCTGGCGCTGGAGGTTGCTGGCATCGACGTCGTCGAAGTCCACGATGCCGATCCGGCCCACCCCGGCCGCCGCCAGGTACATGGCCGCGGGCGAGCCCAACCCACCCGCGCCCAGGAGCAACACGCTGCTGCCCAGGAGCTTGCGCTGCCCGGCGCCGCCCACCTCGGGAAGGATCAGGTGACGCGCGTAGCGCTGGACCTGGTCGGGCGTGAAAGCCATCTGTGCCACGTGTGCATACTACTTGCGCTTCGTGGTCGGCTATTCCTGGGCCGGGTGCCGACGTGACCAGCACCGCCCCGAAGACGCCACCGCCACGTTCCTACAATGGCCCAAGACCATGGAACAGGAATACATGGACGATGAGCAGGTCATCGCCCTCTACAACCGGGTGCGGACGGGGCGAAAGACCTGGCCGGCGGGGATGTGGAGCTCGCCGGCAGCGCTGCAGTACGCGGTGACCGTCTTCGACTACTGGATCCACAACGTGATGGGCTGGAAGGGATGGCCCGAGGCCCGCACGCGCATCACCCCGGCGCTGCTGGAGGAGCACCACCTGGCCGACATCGTCGAGAACGTGTTCGTGCCCGAGTTCGGCGAGGACTGGTTGGACTTCGAGGTGTTGCTCAACGAGTCCATGCGGCTCTCCGAGGACGAGAACTGGGCCCCGGAGCTCGTGGACCGGCAGGAGCGCGTCGAGGCCGCCTTCGAGCACGCCTTCGAGCAGATCCTGGGCTCGCCCAAGACCCAGCCCCGTCTGCTCCCCATCTACCATCGCTTTCGCAACCACCTCATGCGCATGTGGGGTGCCTTCCAGGAGGCCCAGGCGGAGCACGACAAGGCGCAGCGCGAGGCCGCCGAGCGGTTCTGGACCGGCCTGCGTCTGGTCCGGGCCACGCGGGGCCCCAGCGGCGAGCAATGGTCGATCGTCAACGACGAGGACGAGCGGCTGGGGGAGATCGTCGTGGTCTGGGGCGATCCCCATCCCTACTGCCTGATCGTGCTGGACGGGCAGCTCTCGGGCGAGCGCGGCACCTGGGAGCAGGTGATCTGGAAGCTGGAGCAGGAGCTCCTGGTCGAGGACCCCGGCGTCCTGACCTACTCCGTCTGGCAGAAGGGGTTCGTGGGCGAGTTCTACCGTTGTGCCGACTGCGGCGAGCTGCACAGCCAGTTCGACGAGAACCCGGGCGAAGAGCTGCGGATGGATCTCCGCGACGACGACTGACCCCGGCGGCCGGCCCGGCTTTCCGGACCTCTCGGCGCCGGGAGGCGCGGGACGGGGAAGGCGGGTGAGCGGGCCCGGACCCTACCGGCGCTCGTCCCCGGCCGTCGACATCGGCTCCGCCGTGGCCCGAAGCTGGTAGTCGCTGCCCTCCCAGCGTCCGTCGGCGTAGCTCGCCGTCCACTCGACCACCCCATCCGGGGGCACCTTCTCGGTGGGGAGGTCCGCCACCCAGCAGCCCAGGCCGGTGTCGTGTGCCTGGACCACCTGTGAGGTGTTCCAACCGTCCAGCGTCCAGAGGACGATGGCCCGTCGCCGGAGCTGGATCCGAACCGCGCGGCCCTGGGGGAAGGTCCGGATACGGTGGGCGTGGCTCCACACGAACGGTGGCCGCCGAGCCGGTCCTTCGAGATAGCGACGCCTGACCGGCTCGAGGAGGTCGGGCAGCCGCGATCCGGCGATCGCCGCCAGCAGCCGGAGGTACTCGGCGTGGGCCCATCCCAGCGGGGCCACGCTCCCGGTGGCACGGCCGGTGAAGAGGCCGCGCTCGGGGACGTCACCGGCGTCCCAGACCTGCTCCGGAAGCAGGAGCTCGGGACCGGCGCAGGCCTCCATGCGGCGGACGTACTCGACCGCCGACTCGCCCGCCGCCAGGGCGTGGTGGGCCCGCTCCCCGATCAGCAGCGGCCAGGGCCGACCGCGGCCCGGGCGGGTCGCCTGCCAGGGGGGAACCCCGTCATCGGTTTCCCCGTAGACGTCGTCCGAGAACCGCCGCCAGGCCTCGCCGCCGGGGAGGAAGACGCGCAGCTCGGCGTCGGCGGCGGCCAGGCCGTTCAGGATGCGGGGGTCGGACGGCCCACGCAGACCGCGGCGGACCAGCTCCAGGAACTCCACGCCCAGCGGGTCCTCGGGCCGGACGCCGGCCTCGCGATCCGGGGCCAGACGCACGTATCGGCCCGCCGCCTGGTCGTAGGTCCAGCGATCGATCTGCTCCTGCCAGTAGTCGGCGACCGTCCGCAGGTGCTCGGCGGCCGCCGTCTCCCGGGCGTCGTCGGCGAACTCCGCCGCCACCACCAGCGCCGCCACCGCCGCCGCCAGCGCCGACGGGGAGTAGCCTCCCCCTTCCAGCCAGCGGTCGGCGTCGGTGGCCGGACCGCAGTTCACGAGGTAGGACGCCGCCCGCCGCACCAAGCGGGGATAGGGATCGTGGTCCAGGGCCTCCATCACCCCGAGTCGCCACGCCAGGAGGATGGGGTAGGCGACCTGGTCGAGGGCCACGCCGTCGGCCTGGGAGGCGCCCGTGATCCGGTACCTGACCGGCCAGGAGCCGTCCTCGCGCTGGGTGCTCTCGAGATAGGTCAGGGTCCGCCGCGGGGTCTCGTGGTCGCCGGCGTCCAACAACGCGGTGGCGATGTGGAAGAGGTCCCGGTTGCAGACCAGGGTGTACGGTTGCGCGGGGTCGCCCCAGGCCGCCGCCGGCGCCGAGACGAACGCGCCCGGGCGCTGTTTGTCCTCCAGGCAGTGCAGCACGGCCATGGAGGCGAGCGCGAGCGCGCCGTTGTCTCCCGCCACCCGGCGCACGTTGCCATCCGGCACCGGTTTCGCCCGCCAGGCCCGGACCAGCGCCTCCCTGACCGCGCTCGCGCCCCGACCGACCACGTCGTGCGCCGCCTCCTCGGCGGCGTCCCGGCTCACGCCGAAGCCCAGCCCGAGCTGGAAGGCGCCTCCGGACAACCCCAGCTCGGCCCCAAGCGCGACGTGACCGCGGGCGGCGCTGGTGTACTCGGCCGTCATGAGCCCGTCGTTGTCGTGGAGGTCCACGAACAGGTCCGAACTCTGGAGGTAACCGGTGCTGCAGCGGGCGAACGGACCCACGAGCGCGATCCAGGTCTGTCCCTGACGCGCGATCAAGATCGGCGGCTCCCGGTCCAGGACCACGGCGTCGGCCACGTCGTGGGGCGCGGCCTGCAGGTAGAGCCGGACGTCGGGGAGCTCGGGCCGGAACAGCGCCGAGACGAGGAGCGCGTCGGCCTCCGGGTCGGGGAGGTACTCGGCCTCGAGCGAGTACTCGGCGTGCCGGCTCTCCACCCGGAAGCAGGGCAGCCCGGGCTGCACCCATCGGACCGAGTGCTCGGCGTCGACGCTGTCGTCGAGCGGGGGCACGCCGGGCGAGGCGACGAGGAAGCGAAGCCCGTGCAGGACGGGACGGTCCAGGGTGGGATAGAAGACCTCGCTCAGGTTGCCCTGCGCGATCGTGAACCAGACCCGGCTGGCGGGACCGGGGGCGGCGCCGAAGCCCTGCTTGCGCCCCGGGCCCCATCCCGGCGACACCCCGGGAGCACCGGGAGCGCGCACCTAGCAGCCCCCGTCCCGGCCGCCCAGACGCCGTCGGAGGTCGTCGTCGCCGGGCGGCCCGCCCTCCAGCTTTCTGCCCCTCACCACCGTCGCCGACACGGCTCGCTCCTTCCCCACTCTGCCACGTCCCCGACACGCCGGGCTCCAGGATCGCCTGCACGGTAGCACGTCACAGGAATGTAGAGTTTCTTCGATCGCGCCGGGGTTTGGTACCCTCTCGACGGCACGGGTTCCCGCGCCCGGTCGCGGGGAGGTGGCTGAGCGGTCGAAAGCGCCCGCCTGCTAAGCGGGTAGGGGGTGTTGAGCTCCCTCGAGGGTTCGAATCCCTCCCTTCCCGCCACGCCCGGGGCCCCATCGTGGCCCCCCGCCGGGCCACCCCGGTGGGCCGGCCGGGCATGATCGTGAGCATGAACGCGTCCCCCGCCTTCACGACCAGGCCCGAGCTGCTGGGCACCTTCGGCATGGTGGCCTCCACCCACTGGCTCGCCAGCGCAGCCGGGATGTCGGCGCTGGAGCGAGGCGGAAACGCCTTCGACGCCGCCGTCTGCGCCGGCTTCGTGCTCCAGGTCGTCGAGCCGCACCTGAACGGCCCCGGCGGCGACCTGCCCGTGGTCCTCTACAGCGCCGAGCGAGACGCGGTACAGGTGGTCTGCGGCCAGGGGAGCGCGCCCGAGGCCGCCACCATCGAGCGCTTCCGCCAGCTCGGCCTGGACATGGTGCCCGGCACCGGCCTGCTCGCGGCCTGCGTGCCCGGCGCCTTCGGAGCCTGGCTACTGCTCCTCCGGGAGTTCGGGACGATGCGACTGCGCGACGTGCTCGAGCCCGCCATCGAGTACGCCGGCGGCGGCTTCCCGCTGGTGCCCGGCGTCTGCGCGGCGATCGCGAGCGTGGAGCACCTCTTCCGGACGGAATGGCCCGAGTCCGCCGCCATCTGGCTCGAGCAGGGGGTGCCGGCGCCGGGGAGCAGGTTCCGCAACCGGGCCCTGGCCGGAACCTACGCCCGGCTGCTGAAAGAGGCGGAGGCCGCCGGCGGGGGGCGCGAGGCGGAGATCGAGGCGGCGCGCCGGGCCTGGTACGAGGGGTTCGTGGCCGAGGCGATCGACCGCTTCGCCCGGGCCACGGAGCGCATGGACGCGACCGGACGGCGCCACCACGGGCTGATCACGGCCCAGGACCTGGCCACCTGGCAGGCCACCCTCGAGGCTCCCGCCAGCCGGGACTACGGCCGTTACCGGGTGTTCAAGGCGGGTCCCTGGAGCCAGGGCCCGGTGTTCCTGCAGCAGCTGGCCTTGCTCGAGGGATTCGACCTGCGGGCGATGGGCGTCCGCTCGGCCGACTTCATCCACACCGTGGTGGAGGCGGCCAAGCTCGCCTTCGCGGACCGGGAGGCGTACTACGGGGACGTCGAGGAGGTCCCCCTGGAAGCCCTCCTCGACCCCGACTATGCGGCCGGCCGCCGGCGCCTGGTCGGGGCGACGGCGTCACCCGAGCTGCGGCCGGGCCGGGTCGCCGGCCGCGAGCCGCTCGTACCCTGGCCCTTCGGGGCGACGAGCGCCGGCGGCCCCGCCGGGACGGGGGATCCCACCCTGGGCCCGAGGGGCGACACCTGCCACGTGGACGTCGCCGACCGCTGGGGCAACCTGGTCGCCTGCACCCCCTCCGGGGGCTGGCTGCAGAGCTCCCCCGCCATCCCCGACCTGGGCTGGTGCCTGGGCACGCGCGCCCAGATCTTCAACCTCCATCCCGGACATCCCAACGCCCTCGCCCCCCGTAAGCGCCCCCGCACCACCCTCAGCCCCTCTCTCGCCTACCGCGATGGGGAGCCCTGGCTGGCCTTCGGCACCCCGGGCGCCGATCAGCAGGACCAGTGGTCGCTGAACTTCTTCGTCACGCTCGTCAACTCGGAGATGAACCTCCAGGAGGCGATCGACGCGCCCATGTGGCACACCAACGCCTTTCCCCGTTCCTTCTCCCCACACGAGTCGGTGCCGAGCTCGCTGGTGGTGGAGGACAGGCTGCCCCCCGAGGTCGTGTCCGAGCTGCGGCGCCGGGGCCACGAGGTGACCCTGTCCGGGGCGTGGTCGCTGGGACGCATCTCGGCCGTGGCCCGCGACCCCGCCCGCGGCCTGCTGCGGGCGGCGGCCAACCCCAGGGGGATGCAGGGCTACGCCGTCGGCCGCTGAGGCCGCGGGCGCGGCGCCGCCCCTTCCCGGTTCCGTTCCACGGAGCCGGTGCCGGAGCAGCGCCGTTCACGGAGCCGGTGCCGGGGCGACACCGCCCGGCCGCGCCCCGGTCCCGGGCGGCCCCGCTACCGTCCCCGCAGCAACCGGTACTCCGCCACCATCAGCCCCACCGCGAAGAGCCAGCTCGCCATCAGGCTCACCCACATCCACCGGACGCGGCGGGCGAGGACCGGGCACTGCAGGCACCGGAGCGCCGTGGGCGGAACCGGGGCCCGGTGGACCCAGCGACGAACCCCCCAGCCGATGCCCGCGGCGACCAGGCACCCCGCCAGCACCATCTGGCCGATCACGGCCGGCCCTCCCCCGCCCGTCCTCCGGCGAGTCCGCGGCCCGGCGCATGGGAGAGGGCCGGTGCGGCGCACGTCCGCCTCCCCCTCGCCCTCACCACCTTCAGCAACCTCATCGCCTCACCTCCGGGTCCAGACCAGCCGCCGAGGCCGGAGCGCCTGCCCGCGCTCGACCTCGTCGAGGCCCTCTTCTAGAGATGGGCATCGGGCCGCCCCGCGTGACGTTCAGCCCCCGAGCGGGACGGCGGCGTTACCGCCCCGGCCCTCCCCTCCGTCCGATGGCCGTGCACGGCCGCCACCGAACGCAGGCAGGGACACGACGTCGAAACGGAAGTGCCGGCTCACCCCGGCGTCCCTCCCGATCCCGTGGCCGGCCCCGGTCAGCCCGGGCCGACCTCGGACTCCGAGCCGGAACGGGCCACGACCGCTCCCGGGGTCAGCCCCGCCACCGGGTCAGGCGCCGCTCCACCACCGTCATCAGTGTGTTCACCGCGAACGCGCCCACACAGATGCCCAGGGTGAGCGCGTACAGCTGCGGGATCCGGCCGTTGGCCGAGTACATCATCACCAGCGCGCCGGTACCGTTGACCGAGCTCAGCAGCTCGGCCAGCAGGACGCCGAGCAGGCACGTCTTCGCCCCCACCCGCAACCCGGTCAGCACGGAGGGGAGGGCCGAAGGGAGCACCGCCCGCCACGTCACCGCCACCCATCCCCCGCCCATGGCCCGTATCGCCCGGGGCAACGTCTCCTCGACCTCCCCCACCCCGCTCATGGTGCTCAACATGATGGGGAAGACGCCGTGTGTCACGCCGAACACGATCTTGGCGCCGGGCCCGATCCCGAAGAAGAGGATGATGATCGGGTAGATGGCGATCTGAGGGAGCGCCATCAGCACCTGGAGCAGGTCGCGCCCGACGCCTCGTGCCCCGGGAATGGCTCCCAGCGCGGCCCCGCAACTCAGGCCGATCAGCGTCGCCACTGCGAAGGCGATGCCGTACTCGACGGCGGTCGTTTGCAGCGCCTCGGGGACCCCCTCTTCGACGAACACGCCCATGCCCCGGGTGAAGATCTCACTGGCCGGGGGCAGGAACAGGCTGCCGGCGAAGAAGAGGCGCGTGATCGCCTCGTACACCCCGATCAGGGCCAGGACCGTCGCCCAGCGAAGGAGGAAGACACGGAGGCGCCGGCCGCGCAGGGCGCCGCGCAGGCGAGCCCGGCCGCCGGCGGGCGACCACCAGGGCGCCCGCCGGACGGGGCCAACCTCGACGTACGCCTCAGCCAGCGATGCCGGGCGAATCCGCATCTCGGTTCAGCCGATCTTGACCGGGATGAACTTGCTCGTGTAGTACCGGTCGAGACTGGGGACGTTGTCCGCGATCCCCAGCACCGGAAGGTACTGCGCGTACGTCTTCACTCCTGTGAGGTTCATCCTCCCATCTGTGCTCATGTCGTGGGCCAGGAAGTCGTACAGCCGCGTCGCCAGGGCCGTGTCCACGTGGAGCGCGGTCGCAGTCGCCTTGATCCCGTAGTCACGGTGCTTCTTCAAGTAGTCGATGGCGCGGAAGTAGGCGCGGAGGAAGGCACGGACGACGGCCCCGTGCTGCTGCAGGTAGGTCGGGGTGGCGACCAGGGCCGTGAACTGCGTGTTGGGGTCGACCTTGGAGAAGTCGGTGACCACGTGGACCTTGCCCGTGTCGAGAAGAGGAAAGGCGTCGACCGGGTTGGCGTTGGTGGCGTCGATCTCACCGCTGAGGAGCGCCGTCTGGGCGGCGCTGGCGCCGACCGGTACCTCGGTGAAGTCCTTGCCCGCCTCGAGGCCGGCGGCGTGACCCTCCAGCCTGGCGACGAAGTCGGTCAGCGAGCCGAAGCGGGTGATACCGATCTTCTTGCCCTTGAGGTCGGCGAGCGAGTTGATGCCGCTGCGGTTGTTGGCGAGGAGGCGGAACGTGCTCTTCGACACGCCCCCGCTGGCGAACTCCTCCACCTGTGCTCCCTTGGCCACCGCCGCCGGAGCGTCCAGGCCGGTGGCGCCGTCGATGTCGATGCTGCCCGCCAGCATCGCCTTGATCGCGTCCGCGCCGCCCTGGAAGCTGACCGTCTTCACGTCCAGCCCCTCCTGGCGGAAGAAGCCGCGGTCTCTGGCCACGTACTGCGGGAGCACGAGGTCGAAGTCCGTGGGGACGTTGAGGCCGAAGTTGACGTGCGTGATCGTACCGCCATGGTTGGCGCTACTCGCCGCCCCTCCGCATCCCATGAGAAGGGCAATGGCCGCAACCGGCGCCAGGATACGTGCCACACTATGAGGGTGTCTCGTCGAGCGCCACCAGCCCAGAGCCATCATCTCTCCTCCACCTTCCGACTGAGCCACACGAGCAGACCGAACGCCACGTTCAGCCCGATCGCCAGCAGCAGGGTCAACACGACGTAGGCGTACACCTTCTTCGTCTCGAAGGCCTCACCGGCCGAGGCGAGCAGGTACCCGAGTCCCTGGGTGCCGGCGATGAACTCTCCCCCGACCACGGCCAGCGTGGCCAGGGTCAGGCCCAGGCGCAGGCCGCTGACGATCACCGGCAACGCGCTGGGAATGGCCGTGATCAGGAGCAGGGTCAGCCCCCTGGCTCCCATGGACCGTGCCGACACGATCAACGACTGGTTGGTCGCCGCCACCCCGCTCACCACCGCCAGGACCACGGGGAAGAAGGCGGTCGCAGCCCCGAACGCCACCTTGGACAGGGGACCGATGCCGAAGATGACCGCGAACACCGGATAGAGGATCACCAGGGGGATGGCGGCGAGGTTGGCGAGCAGCGGCTCGTAGGCATGCTGGGTCAGGCGGTGCCAGCCCACCGGGATGCCGATGGCGAGCGCGAAGCCGCCGGCGAGCACCAGCGCGGCCACGATCTCGACGATCGTGGTGCCCAGGGCGGAGTACGTCGTCCCCGTCGTCAACACGGAGACGAGGACGAGGGCGACCGCAGCCGGAGATGGCACCAGAAAGGAGTTGACACCGCCCACCGCCGTCACCACCTGCCACACCGCCACGCACACACAGAGCAGCCCCAGGCCGATGAAGACCCTGCTCCCCATCAACCGCGTGCCGATGGTCACTCTCGGAACGCTCACACCAGGGACTCGCGGTACAGCAACTGGAACAGCTCCGCCTCGATCCGCTGACCGGCCGGGGACTTCACCTGATCTGGCCCGCGCGGACGGGGCAGGGGAACCTCGACCGTCTTCTTGATGCGGCACGGCTGATGGGAAAGGACCAGGATCCGATCCGACAGGAACACCGCCTCCTGGAGGCTGTGTGTGACGAAGACGATGGTTCGCCCGGCGGACTCCAGCAGCTGTGACAGCTGCACGCCGAGAACCAGACGGGTCTGCTCGTCCAGAGCCCCGAAGGGCTCGTCGAGCAGCAGGATGCCGCAATTGGAAACCAGCGCCCGAGCCACGGCCAGCCGTTGCTGCATTCCACCCGAGAGTTCCCGGGGAAAACGATCGGCGACCTCGGCCAGACCGACCATGTCGAGCGCGTCCAGCGCCCTCCTCCGACGTTCGCCGCGGGGCACGCGCTTGAGCTGCAGAGCGATCTCGACGTTGGCGCGGGCCGTGCGCCAGGGGAACAGAGCGAAGTCCTGGAAGACGTATGCGATCGCGTCCGGCATCGGGCCTTTGACGAGAACGTCGTTCACGTACACCTGCCCCGCCGCCGGCCGGAGTAAACCACCCATGACGCGAAGAAGAGAGGTCTTACCGCAGCCGGAGGGACCGATCAAGGTGACGAACTCTCCCTCGCGCACCGAGAAGCTGACATCCTCGACGGCCCGCACCTCGGCGCCGTCCGAGCGGCGGTAGGAGACGGCGAGATGCTCGACACGGATCACCTCGGAGGAGCGGAAGGAGGGTCCCAGCGAAGGCGCCGCCGAGGGGCCACTGGTCCTGGCCTCAACGACGGTAGAGGCAGGCGCCCCATCGCTCTCCGATGGCGTTCCGTGGTCGCGGCGAGCCACGGTCATCGCGGCCTGCCTGATCGAGCCGGACAGCAGACTCCCTACGCGGGGCCCGGTTGGGTGAAACAACGACATCTCCTCTCCACTCTCCTACCTCCGGTCAACTCACGCGTTTTACCCTACCCTCATTATGACTTTTGTGGCCACTCCATGATCAAGTCAATCCGTTGGCTCCATCGGAATATCCGCTTGTTTCCATCGGCACTCCCGATGACAGCGCCACGCCAGCGTCGGGTGGCGAGCCCGCGGCTCCGGGCTGAGATCGACCTCGGCCGGCCCGTGACGGTCGCTCCCACCCCTCCACCCGCGTCGGTTGCCTCCCCACCGCCCGCCCGGCGTCGAAGCGGTGTAGAACAGGATGGGGCGCATCCGGTTCGGCTGGCTCGGGGCCGGAATGACCGGCGGCGAGCCGGCGTCCGGCGGCGCTCGCTTCGAAGGAGCGGATGAGAGACCGATCGCCCTGGCACGACCCGACCCTGCGACGGCAGGCCCGAGAGCTGGTGCCGGTCGTCCACGGGTGGAGGCGACGATGGGTCGCGGCTCACGAGGCCGGTCACTTCCTGGTCGCGGCCTACCTCGGTCACCTGCCGGCGTCGATCGGGATCGACGTCGGGACACTGATGCGGAGCGGGCTGGTCCGGACCGGCACCAGAGCTCGCCCCCTCTCGCCCACCGCCTGGGGAGCGGTGATCCTGGCCGGCGGCCTGGCGCAACGCCGGCTCGGGGTGCCGGAGACGCTCGGGACGGAGGAGGACCGGGAGCAGTTCGCCGCCCTAGGCCTGACCGCCTCAGGAGCGCGACGGGCGTGCCGGCTCGCCGAGCACGTCCTGGACCGGGTCTGGCCGGACCTCGAGCCGCTGGCCGAGGCGGTGGCGGAGCACACGGTCCTCGCCGGCGAGACGGCCCTGGCCTACCTGCTGGCGGTGCGTGCGCCGGCCGAGGAGGCGTTGCGAGCCATCTCCGGCGGCGACCTGGTGGGGAGCTACGCCGCCCTGGTCGACGCCCGGTGCGAGCGGGAGCAGCGCCCGCGCGCGGCGAAGCCGGGCGTGATCTCCGATTGAGACGAAAGTCCGGCGGGATGCCGCGGGGGCAGGGAGGGCTCGCCCGGTGGCGCTCCCAGCGACCGTGACGCCGCCCGCCCGGCGACGCCCTGACGCTCGAGGGCCGTTCCCCGGCGGGGTTCGGGCCCGGGGCGGCCGTGGGCCCACCACGAACCGATCCGGCACGCGTCGGACACAAAGCCGTATCCTTACTGAGTCAGTCATGGCGTCAGGGGCCCGTGATTGTATCGCGGTGTGTCCCTTGGGCATGCCTGCTGTCGGGATCGAGCCCTTCAGAAATCGGCGAGCATCCCAGCCGCTACCGTGCGATCCTTCGCACCACTGATTCAGGAACGGGGTGGCCGGGTAACGGGTGCGAGGTGAGCACGCGTCGCACGTACAGCCAGGACAAGGAGGATCGAGAGTGCTGCCGGTCAGCAATCACCAGCGAGCACCCAAACGACTCAGGATCGAGGACGTTCGCCGGGTGCTCGGCGACGCCGAGACCAGCCGGCTGGTCGAGGTGATCCAGGGACGGCCGGCGCGACGTCGCCGGACGATCTCCGTAGAGCAACTGCAGCGGGCGAGGCACGTGCTGTTCGGCAAGAGCGAGGACGACGAGGCCTGGACGGAGGCGCTCCCCGTGCTTCGGGAGTACCTGAACGGTCACAGTCAAACTCGCAAGGCGATGATCCGCTGGATCGACCGGGAACTCGAGGAGGCACTGCTCGGCGTCTGAAGCGGAGCGATCTCCTCCGCCGCGACGTGGGGCGTCCGGCACCGCACCGAGCGCCCCACGTGTCGCCGCCGCCTCAGGAGGCCGCGGTTTCCGCCGGTTCCCGGGCGGGCGTGAACGTCAGCCGACCGTCGCGCGCGTCCACCTCGACCGTGTCCCCCTCGCTGAACTCACCGCGCAGGAGACGCATGGCGAGCTCGTCCTGGACCAGGCGTTGGATCGTGCGCTTCAGCGGTCGCGCCCCGTAGACGGGATCCCAGCCACGCTCCGCCAGCAGCTCCCTGGCCGCCTCGGTGACCTGGAGACCGATCTTCCGCTCGGCCAGCCGTCGCTGCAGTCGCGCCAGCTGGATGCCCACGATGGCCTTCAGCTGCTCCTCGCTCAGGGGCCGGAAGACGATGATCTCGTCCACCCGGTTCAGGAACTCGGGCCGGAAGCTCTGCCGCAACACCTGGATCACGGCCTCCTGCACGTCCGCCCAGGGTCGCCGCCCGTACATCTCCTGGATCAACTGGCTGCCCAGGTTCGAGGTCATGATCAGCACCGTGTTGCGGAAGTCCACGGTGCGCCCCTGGCCGTCGGTCAACCGACCGTCGTCGAGCAGCTGCAGCAGGACGTTGAAGACGTCCGGATGCGCCTTTTCGATCTCGTCCAGGAGGATCACCGAGAACGGACGCCGCCGCACCGCCTCGGTGAGCTGGCCCCCCTCCTCGTAGCCGACGTAGCCGGGCGGGGCCCCGATCATGCGCGCCACCGCGTGGCGCTCCTGGTACTCGGACATGTCGAGCCTGACCAGGGCCTGCTCATCGTCGAAGAGGAACTCGGCCAGGGCTCGGGCCAGCTCCGTCTTCCCGACGCCGGTCGGCCCCAGGAAGATGAACGAGCCGACGGGCCGGTTGGGATCTGACAGGCCCGAGCGCGAGCGGCGGACGGCGTTGGCCACCGCCTCGACGGCCTCGTCCTGGCCCACGACCCGCTCGTGGATGCGCTCCTCCATGTGGATCAGCTTCTGGATCTCGCCCTCCATCAGGCGCGAGACGGGGATGCCGGTCCACTTGGAGACGATCTGGGCGATGTCGTCCTCGTCGACCTCCTCCTTGAGGAGCGCCCCCGACCGCTGGATCTCGGCCAGCTCCGTCCTGGCCTGGTCCAGCTGCCGTTGCAGCTCCACCGCCTCGCCGTAGCGCAACCGGGCGGCTCGCTCGAAGTCGGCCGCGCGCTCGGCCACCTCTGCCTCGTGCCGCACCTCCTCGATGCGTGCCTTCAGCGTGCGGATGCGCCCGATGACCTCCTTCTCGCGCTCCCAGCGCGCCCGCAGGGCGTTGCGCTCCTCGTTGAGCCCGGCGAGATTGCGTTCCAGGGCGGCCAGGCGCTCCCGGGAGGCCGCGTCCTGCTCCTTGCGCAGGGCCTGGCGCTCGATCTCCAGCTGCCGGATCTGGCGCTCGATCTCGTCCAGCTCGACCGGCATGGAGTCGATCTCCATGCGCAGCCGGGCCGCCGCCTCGTCGACCAGGTCGATGGCCTTGTCGGGCAGGAAGCGGTCGCTGATGTAGCGGTTGGAGAGCACCGCCGCGGCCACCAGCGCCGCGTCCTTGATGCGCACCCCGTGGTGGACCTCGTAGCGCTCGCGTAGGCCGCGCAGGATGGAGATGGTGTCCTCCACGCCGGGCTGGTCCACGAACACCGGCTGGAACCGCCGCTCCAGCGCCGCGTCCTTCTCGACGTGCTTGCGGTACTCGTCCAGGGTGGTGGCGCCGATGGCGCGCAGCTCACCCCGCGCCAGCGCCGGTTTGAGCAGGTTGGCGGCGTCGATCGCCCCCTCTGCAGCCCCCGCCCCCACCAGCGTGTGGAGCTCGTCGATGAACAGGATGACCTGCCCCTCGCTGGAGGTGACCTCCTTGAGCACCGCCTTCAGCCGGTCCTCGAACTCCCCCCGGAACTTGGTCCCGGCCACCAACGCCCCCAGGTCGAGCGCGATCACCCGCTTGTGCTTCAGTCCCTCGGGCACGTCCCCGGCCGCGATCCGCTGGGCCAGCCCCTCCGCGATCGCGGTCTTGCCCACCCCCGGCTCCCCGATCAGGACCGGGTTGTTCTTGGTCCGCCGCGACAGCACCTGGATCACCCGCCGGATCTCCTCGTCGCGGCCGATCACCGGGTCCAGCTTGCCCTGGGCCGCGAGCCGGGTGAGGTCCCGCCCGTAGCGCTCCAGTGCCTGGTACTTGGACTCGGGGTTGGGGTCGGTCACGCGCTGGTGGCCGCGCACCTCGCGCAGGGCCTCCAGCAGGGCGGCGTGGGTGATCCCCTCTCGCTTCAGGATCGGCCGCTCGACCAGGGCCAGCAGCAGGTGCTCGGTTGAGATGTACTCGTCCTTCAGCCTCTGCGCCTCCCGCTCGGCCTGCTCCAGGACCGCCTCCAGGTCGGCGGCCAGATACGGCCGGACCGCGCCCTGGACCCGGGGGAAGCGCTCCACCTCGGACACCAGTGCGGCCTCCAGGGCCGGCAGCGACGCGCCCGCCGCCTCCAGCAGGGGGCGGGCGATGCCCTCGTTCTCGCGCACCAGGGCCAGCATCAGGTGCTCGGGCTCGACGGCTTGCTGCCCGTGCTCGCGGGCCGTCTCGGCGGCGCGCTGCAGGGCCTCCTGTGCTTTCTCGGTGAATCGATCCAGTCGCATGTGCATCCTCTTGATTCCCCCTGCGGCACCATTTCAACCATGCCCGAGCTGCCCGAGCTGGAGGCGTTGAGGGTCAGGCTGGGTCCCCGACTCGAGGGGCAGCTGGTAACGGCGGCCGAGGTGAGCCCCCGGCGGGCCCACCTGCTCCGGTATCCGCCCGAGAGCTTCGCCCACGAACTCCCCTACCGGAGGTTCGTCCGCACCTGGCGGCGGGGCAAGCACCTGCTCTTCGACCTGGAGCTGGGCGGAGGCGGCGACCTCCGGCACCTGGTGGTCAACCCCATGCTGGGAGGGCGCTTCCACCTCACCGGTGGCGGCCAGCCGCCGCCAGCCACCCTGGTCTTCTCCCTCCGGCTCGAGGGCGGTGGCGAGCTTCGCTTCCTCGACGCCGCCGCCATGTCGCGGGTCTACTGGACGCCGGATCCGGCCCGCGACGTGCCCGCCTGGACGGCGATGGGGCCCGACGCCGATCGCCTGCCCGAGCTCGGGCTGGGAGGCTTCCGCCGCCGTCTCCGGCGGTACCGGGACGAGCTCAAGGACCTGCTCCGCAACCAGGCCTTCCTGGCCGGGCTCGGGAACGCCTACTCGGACGAGATCCTGTGGGAGGCGAGGTTGCTCCCCCTGCGCCGCCGCGCCACCTTGACGGCCGAGGAGGAGGAGGCCCTCTTCGGCGCCATCCAGACCGTCCTCGAGCGCTCGGTCCGGGCCATCCTCGACCATCCCGGCTACCAGGAATCGAAGCAGGATCGCCACTTCATGAACGTCCACGGCAAGGGGGGCCGGACCTGCCCCCGCTGCGGCCACCGGATCAGCCAGCTGGGATCGGGCCGGGGGCCCGGCCGGGAGCCCTTCAACTTCTGTCGTGGCTGTCAGGTGTAGGGGTGGATTCGCGGCCTCCGGTGGATGACGGGCTGGCCGGTGTGGCCGCCGGGCGTCAGGGGGCGGGTCGGGCGCCCAGCTCGGCGAGGCGCCCCGCCTCGACCCCCGCCACCTCGAGCACCTTGTCGCGGGCGCGCTCCCCGGCCACCAGGACCACGGCCGACGGTGGGAGGCCGAGGGCGCGGGCCAGGGCCCGGGTGATGGCGCGGTTGGCGGCCCCCTCCGCGGCCGGGGCCGTGACCCACACGTGGAGCCTGCCGCCGTCCCAGAGCAGACGTTCACGCCTCGCCCCCGGATGGGCCCTCACCTCGATGCGCACGACCGTGCAGGATACGGAGACGGCACGATGGGAAGGGAGGACGGCCGGGGGCTCTCCGCCGCCATGCACGATCGGCCCGGAGGACCCACACTGGAAAGAGGAGATGCGAGAGCGGAACCGGCCGGGCCGGAGAGGAGGTGGCGGAGGTGCCGGATGTCTGAGCGCACATCGGAGCGCGTCGCGGTCCCGGGCGCCGAGGTCGACGAGACCGAGCTGAGGAACTGCCTCGCACACTTCGCCAGCGGGGTCACGGTGGTCACCTACGAGGGCCCACAGGGACCGCGTGGCATCACCGTCAACGCCTTCACCTCGGTCTCGTTGAAGCCGCCGCTGGTCTTGGTCTCGGTGGCGCGCACGTCGCGCAGTCACGACGCCATGGCCGGCCGCCCCTTCACCGTCAACATCCTGAGGCCGGAGCAGGAGGCGATCGCCCGGCACTTCGCCAGCGGCGGCGACGATCACTCCCACATGCCGTGGTGCCGGGGCGGCGTGGGCCCTCGCCTGTCCGGCGTGCTCGCCTACCTGGAGTGCGAGCCCTGGCGCGCCTACGAGGGAGGCGACCATACGCTCTACCTGGGCCGCGTCGTCGCCCTGGGCTACGAGGAGGGCGACGCGCTCGGGTTCTTCTGCAGCCGGTTCGTCCCCGTGCCGAGGCCGATCCCCTCCCAGCCCCCCCTGCCCTACGATCCCTTCGAACTGCCCTACGACGCCCCCTGAGGCACGCCCGGAGCCGGCGCGGCCGGGATCGGCGCCGGCCTCACCGGTCCCCGCCCTCCAGCCGGTAGGGAAGCTCCCAGCCAGGATCGTCCTCGGCACCCGCCACCATCCCCTCCACGTACCGGGTGGCGGGCACCTCCAGCTTCAGCCGGATGGTCTGGAGGAGGTCCGCCGCCGCCCGCCCCGCCCAGCCCGGAGGAAGCAGCTCGGGCGGCAGCCCGGGGTCGAGGTGGGGCAACCGCCGCCAGGCGTGCACGGTCAAGGTGTAGTCGACAAAACAGGCCTCGGGCTCCCGCTGCCCCCGGTCCCGCGCCAGCACGGGCTCGTGCTCCCGGATGAACGCCCGGTACCGCTCCTCCAGCCGCTCCAGGTCCCACGACCGCCTGACCATCCCCGTGGGGGATCCGAACCCGCGGTAATGGGCGATGAAGGCGTCGACGTACCGCTCGAAGCCGAGCTCACGCACGACCTCGCGAAAGGTGGGGAGAGAACGCGTGGGCGCGATCCAGAGGGCGCCGGAGAGGCGACCGAAGCCGAGCCAGGTCAGCCGCGAGCGGAGCAGATGACGCTTGTGGCGCTCGCTCTCGGGCACCGAGAACGACACCAGCACCCACCCATCGGCCAGTTCGGCCGGCTCCACCGCCGAGGAGATCCGACGATCCGCCTCCTCCAGGAGTCGGTCGGCGATCGCGGTCAGGCGGTAGCCACGACGCGAGCCTCGGCGTTCGGGGACCAGTAGACCCCCCCGGACCATGCGCGAGACGGCCGACCGCACCGCCTGGTCGTCGGCCCCCAGCCTGCTCGCCAGGCTCACGAGATCGGAGACCGCCAGCCAGCCCCCCAGCCGGCGGACGTAGAGCCCGTAGAGGTCCAGGATCAGGCCTTGACCGGCGCCTCGCCCCGGTCGCACCGTCCGAGAGGCCATCGAGCCCCTATTCTTCCCCGCCTCCCTCCCTGGCCGTGTCCCGGCCGGGCCCCTCGACCTATATTCACGATATGGCCAATGAAAACACTGCTCGCCCGCCGCGCGCCGACACGCGCGTCCACCGGGCGTTGTCCGAGGCGAGCCGGGTTCGCATCCTGGAGGAGCTGAGCCGCAGCCCGACGCCGATGGACGTCAACCAGCTGGCCGAACGCCTGGGGCTGCACCACAACACCGTCCGCGCCCACCTGGAGGTGCTGGAGCGCGCCGGCCTCGTCGCCGGCCGTCCGGAGCGGCGTACCCTTCCCGGCCGCCCGCGCACCGTCTACCGGCCCACGCCGGTCGCCTCGACCGACGACGCCGCCGGCTACCGTCTCCTGGCCGAGGTCCTGGCCAGCTACCTCGCCGGCTCCGCCGCCGACCCGCGGGCCGCGGCCGCCGAGGCGGGCCGGGCCTGGGGACGGTTTCTGGTGGAGCGCCCCTCCCCCTTCGAGCGGCTGGACCGTGACCAGGCCCTGGGCCGCGTGTGCCGGCTGCTGGCGGATCTCGGCTTCGAGCCCGAGGTCGAGAGCGAGGGGGACGCCGTCCGCGTCCTGCTCCACCGGTGCCCGTTCCACGACCTGGCCGTCCGCCGCCCCGAGATCACCTGCGCCGTCCATCAGGGCCTGATGCAGGGAGCCCTGCGGGAGCTGGCGGCCGGGGTCGACGTCACCCGCCTGGACCCCTTCGTCACTCCCTCCCTCTGCGTGGCGCGAGTGACCCCCGCCGCAACCGCCCCCACCCCCCCGTGACCCGTCAGCGGTGGGGACGGGGGGGCCCGGCTCCCAGGGCTTCGACCACCGGGTCGGGCTCGGCCTCGACGATGATCCGAATGGGACGATCCCAGCGCAGGTAGTTCCAGGCCCAGGACATCAGCGCCGCCAGCCGGTTGCGGAAGCCGATCAGGTAGTAGATGTGGACGAAGATCCAGGCCAGCCAGGCCACGAAACCGGTCAGCCGGAGGCCGGCGAAGCTGGCGACGGCGGCGTTGCGTCCGATCGTGGCCATGGTCCCCTTGTCGATGTAGCGGAAGGGAGGCGGGGGGGACGCGCCCCGCACCGAGCGGAGGATGGCCCGGGCCACGTAGCGACCGGCCTGCATCGCCGGCGGTGACAGCATCGGCAGCTCCACGCCCCCCCAGGCCACCGAGGCCACGTCGCCGATCGCGAAGGCGTCCGGCCGACCGCGGATGCGGAGGTCCGGACCCACCTCGACCCGGCGGCTCCGGCTCCTCGGCACGGTGTCGCCGAGGGGGTCGTCGGGGGCGACACCCGCCGACCACACGATGGTCGCGGTCGGGATGGCAGAGCCGTCGCTCAGCCTCACCGTCCGTTCGTCGGCGGAGGCGACCATGGCGCCGGTCCGGACCTCGACCCCGCGGCGTCGAAGCGCCCGCTCGGCGTAGATCCCGAGCGGTGCCGCGAACATCCCCAGGAGACGGTCACGACCTTCGAGCAGCACGACGCGGAGCTCGCTCCGCGAGAGGGTGGGGTAATCCTTTCCCGCCACCAGGTGGAGCAGCTCGCACAGCGCCCCCGCGTACTCCACGCCGGTCGGGCCGCCCCCCACCACCACGAAGGTCAGCAGGCGCGTGCGCTCGGCCGGCTCACGAACCGCAGCCGCCCGCTCGAGGCAGGCCAGGACGTGGTTGCGGAGGCGCTGCGCCCGCTCCAGGCCCTTGAAGCCGATCGCGGCCCGGGCCACGGGCTCGTTGCCGAAGTAGTTGTCGCTGCTGCCCGTGGCCAGCACCAGGTAGTCATAGGGGAACGACTGGCCGCCGGCGGTGATCACCCTCCGGCCCACCCAGTCCACCGAGGCGACCTCGGCCTGGTGGAAGCGAACGTTGGGGGAGCGACGGAAGACCGCCCGCAGGGGGTAGGCGATGTCGCTCGGGTTCAACAGCGACGTCGCCACCTGGTAGAGGAGGGGGGTGAAGAGATGGTAGTTCCGCCGGTCGAGGAGGAGCACGTCCACCGGCTGCCGGTTCAGCTTACGGGCACAGGCCAGCCCGCCGAACCCGGCCCCGACGATCACCACCCGGGGCCGGCCGGTGCCCTCCGTCTCCGCCGCATCGCCCGGCCCCGGCTCGGCCGCCCCGGGCTTCGTCCCGCTCATGATCCCGCCGTCTCGGCTACGGGCTCCTCCCCGCCCCCAGCTTCTCGGCCAGCCAGTCCGCGAAGGCGGTACTGGCGATGCTCAGGTAGTCGTGCTGACAGTGCTGTGCCCCGCCCTCCTCGGCGCTGAAGACCCGCATGGTCTTGTCGGGCGACCCCACCGCCTCGAAGAGCGCCCTGGCGTCGTCGAGCGGCACCTGCTCGTCCTCCTGACCGTGGAGCAGCAGGAAGGGACACCGGATCCGCTGGGCCACGCCCTCCAGCCGAAAGCCCTCCAGCCTGGCCAGAGCGGCCTCGATCCCCTCCACCCCGAGCACCCACTGGATGTGGTGGGCGGGGACCGAGAGCTGGGTCTGGAACCCCGAGCGCAGCCGGCGCTCCCAGGTGGCGTGGTAGTCCCAGATGGCGCCCCAGGCGACGCAGGCCCGGTACCGCGGCTCCATGGCCGCGACGCGGGACGCGTAGTAGCCGCCCAGGCTGATCGCCAGCACGGCGGCCCGACCGGCGTCCACGTCGCCCCGGCGCTCCAGGTAGTCCAGGGCCGCGCTCCCCGCCAGCTCGTAGTCGTGGCGAAGGGGGAGGCCCCGGAAACGGATCGACTCCCCGTTCCCCGGGCCGTCGACGACCAGGCAGGCCATGCCCCGGCGGGTGAGGTCGCGCGCCCCGCGCAGGTAGCACAGCTCCTTGGTGACGTCCAGGCCGTCGAAGTACACGACGCAGGGCGGCCGGGGGTCGTCGGTGTTCTCGGCGTGGACGAGGTACGCCGGCAGGGACGTGCCCTGATAGGGCACCTCCACCACCTCGATGCGGGGCGCATCGGTCAGCTCCGCGTAGCCGCGGAAACACTCGACCGCGGTCCGGTAGGCGTCCAGGGCCGCCTCGTCCTTCGGGATTCGGAACCGCTCCCCGATCTGGAGGTAGGCGCAGGCTCTGAGGTACAGGCCGGCCGCGGTCAGACGCCGCCCCGAGGATCGGGCGGCCTCGGCCAGGTCCCGGAGGCGGACGGCCTCGGCACGCCACTCCTCGAACCAGGCGGTATCGTCTCCTACCCGATCGCGCAGCCGGCGCCCGACCCGGTCGACCTCGGCCACCTCCGCGCCGCCCTGGCCCGCGGTGCTGAGCACGAAAGCCAGACCCGCCGACCATCGGTAGTCCTCGGGGAAGTAGGCGAACCAGTTGGCGTGGCGCGGTGGCACGGTGAGGACGCGGCTCATGCCGGGATCTCCCGCCGCAGCACGCCGGACAGCCAGCGCGTCACCAACCGCCCCACCTCCTCGTCGCGGCCGTTGTACCAGTGGTCGCAGCCCTCCAGGTCGATCACCTGGCAGGGACCGCCGGCCCGACGCGCGAAGGCGTCGGCCGGGTACAGTTCCCGGTCCTCGTCGGCGCCACGGAGGAAGAGGACCGGACAGCGGACGCTGGGTGCCAGCTCCAGCAGGTCCGGGGGGCCGGCCAGGTAGTCCAGGAAGCTCTCGGCCGAGATCACGTGCCACCAGCCGGGGAGCAGCATCAGCTCCCGACCTCGCCCCGCCGCCACCAGCTCCCGTGCCCGTTCCGTCAGCTCCTGGAGGCGGGCGCCCGCGAACAGCCCCAGCTGGCTGATCTTGCGGTGGACCCTGCCCCCACCGCAATGGGCCGAGAGCAACACCAAAGCCGGCGTCTCGGGGTGATCGGCCACGTACCGGACGGCCAGCGTGCCCCCGTTGCTGTGCCCGATCACGACCGGGGTCGGGTGACCTCGCTGGCGGAGGTGGCGCCCCGCCAGCTCGTTGTCCTCGATCGCCTGAGCGGTGGTCTGGAAGGCCCCGCCCACCGGGTCCCGGCCGCGATAGGTGGCCACGACGTCGTGGCCGCGCCGGTTGAAGGCGAGGCAGGCCAGCCCCATCTCGGCCAGATGGGGCGGCAGGAAGGCGGGGGGGCCCACGTAGAAGTTGGACTGGTTGCCGTGGAAGATCAACGCCGCCCCATCGACCGGGGCGGCGGTGGGCTCGTAGTAGAGCCCGTGCAGCGGCTCCTCCCCGGTGGGGATGGCGACCAGTTCCAGGCGCATGGGTCCGGCTGCCATCAACGGTACGCCGGCAGCACGTGCTCGGCCAGGAGCCGTACTTGCTCCAGGCTCGGAACCTGGGGCAACAGGATGGTGAGGTCGAAGCCGGCCTCGGCGTTCCTTCCCACCCACTCCGCCACCGTCTCGGGCGGCCCGTGCTTGATCATCTCCTCGGGCGGCCGCACCGTGCCCGCCGGATAGTAGCGCCTGGTCTGCCGCACCGCCTCCTCCAGCTCGTCCTTCCCCCCCACCGCCACGTAGGCGATGCGGGCCACCGTGAACCGCTGCTTGCCCCGCTCCCGGGCCCAGGCCCGGATCCGCTCGACGAGCGCCGCCGCCGGCTCGGGCTCGACCGCGGCCCCCACGATGAACCCGTCCCCCAGCTCGACCGCCCGCCGCTGGCCGGGCTCGTTGTTGGGGTTGGCCCCGATCCAGATCGGGATCCGCTCCTGCACCGGCGCCGGTCCTGGCGGACCGAAGCCCTCCCCGGTCGTCCTCCACGCCTCCTCCCAGATCTCGCACATGCGCCGCACCTGCCGCCGGAAGCGGGAGACCCGATGCCCCATGTCCGCACCGAACACCTGGTAGTCGTCGGCCCGACCGCCCAGGGCCACCCCCAGGTCCAGCCGCCCCCCGGAGATCCGGTCGATCACCGCCGCCTGCTTGGCCACCAGCACCTCGTTGCGGTTGGGGAGCTGCATCACCGCCGTGACCAGGCGGGCCCGCTCGGTCACGGCCGCCGCGGCCGCCAGCGTCGCCAGCGGATCCCACATGTCGTAGTTGGGCCGGTCCAGGGTGGCGAGACAGTGGAACCCGGCCGCGTCGGCCGCCCGGGCCCAGTCGAGGAAGAGGCGGCGGTCGAGACCATAGGGAAGCGAGTTGGGGAGCCCGATGCCGAGCTTCATATGGACCTCCTCGATACCTCCCGGGTCAGGGAGGGTAGGACCGAATGGGAAAGGCGGCATCCGGCCGGGCCGGCCCACGCCCCGCCCCGGCCGGGGGCCGGCGACGCACCGGCTCCAACCCCGAGGCCGGCAACCGGGCGTCGAGGGTCATGGGAGACGGCCCCGGCCCGGAGCCTCCTCGCCGGGCGCCCGGGCCCACCGGGGGCCCGCTCAGACACGGACCATGCGGTTGCAGATCCGGTTCAGCTCGATGGGGCCGTCCTCGCCCACCACGACCGTGCCCCCGATGTTGACCCGGCACCGTCCCAGCACGCAATTCGGCTCGAAGGCGAAGCCCATGCCCGGACGGAGGACCAGGTCGGGCATGGTCGTCTCCAGCGCCCCCACCTCCCGATAGGCATCCAGCCCCGGCTGGGTCGGGAACCCCTGGCCGCAGCGTCCGATGGCCCCGAACGGGTTGAGGCTGTGGATGTGAGGGGTGAGGTTCCAGCCCCCGACGCGTCGGATGGGCTCGTCCATCGCCTCCACCACCTCGCCGAAGCGCGCCCCCGCCCTCAGCTCCCGGAGCCCGACCTCGTAGGCCTCGCGGGCGGCCCGGGCGCAGACCTCGGCCTCCGGAGGGACGTTTCCCACCGCGATCGTGAGCTGCTGCTGGCTCTCCAGCATCCCCGCGGTCACGAAGAGCTCGGCCAGCACCAGGTCGCCCTCCCGGATCTCCCTCGGGGGCTGCGGCCGGTAGGTCCAGGGAGGCGGCCCCCAGGCCAGGGTGCCGGGCCCTGAGAGCAGGATCAGCCAGTAGCAGTTGGCCACGCTGGCGAAGCAGGCGGCCGCGGCGGCGGCGTAGAGGTCGCTCTCCCGGGCCCCGGGATGGGCCGCCGCCACCATCGCCTCGCACATGCGCTCGCCGGCCCGGGCCGACCAGCGCAGCACCTCCACCTCCTCGGGACTGCGGGCCATGGTCAGCTCGCTGAAGCGGCGCTGCACGGGGACGAAGGTGGCCTCGGGCAGCGCTTCCAGCACCCGCTGCCAGGTGACGTAGGGGATCAGGCCCTCGGGGAAGAAGGGCGGATGGGGCTCGAGGCCCAGGACGCCGATCCGGCCCCGCGCCAGGCCCTCCTCGCGGAGCGTGCGGACGATGGCGTCAGCGCCGCGACCGGTCCGGATCTGGGAGGGCCGCAGCCAGGTGGCCTCGCCCCGCCCCGTCGCCTCCAGGTGATCGCCGATCACGGCCGAGGACCAGACCAGGGCCACCGGCTCCCCCCGGCGGGGGAAGATCACGGTCGCCCCCGGCCGGTCGTTGGTGAAGTAGGTGTCGGGGGTGAACTGCGGGGGACCCGCCTCCCCGCGCTCGCCGTAGGCGAGCAGCGCGTCCAGGCCCTGCTCGTCCATCAGCTCGCGGGCGATCCGGTAGCGGCGGTCGCGCTCGGCGGTCGAGAAGCCGGGCACGGCCGGGGCCTCGCTCACCCGCTGCTCCGCGTGTAGTGCGCCGCCTCCTGCTCCCACTGCTGCCGGGGCAGGGAACCCCATGGGGACACGTTACGGAAGGTGTCGATGGGCACGTTGCGGAGCACGCCGTCCACCAGCTCGACCTTGCGCACGTACACGTTCTGGATCGGTGAGTTGGTCTGGGAGGAGAGCTTCACCGGCCCCCTGGGGGCGACGATCTGCGTCGACCGCAGGGCCTGGAGCACCTGGTGGGGGTTGCTCACGTCGCCGTGCAGCTTGCGCAGGGCGGCCACCACCAGCTTGGCCCCGGCGTAGGCGCTCTCCGCGTAGTACGAGGGGTACTTGCCGGTGGCAGCGTGGTACTCGTCGACGAAGCGCCGGTTCTCCGGGGTGTCGAGCCCGTCCGCGTACATGAGCGGCGTGATCACGCCCAGGACGGCGTCCGGGGAGTCCGATCGCAGCGAGGAGTAGTCGGTGAGCGTGCCGCCGCCGATGAGGGGGATCTTGCTCTTCAGCCCGAACTGCTGGTAGGCCTGCAGGAACTTGACCGCGGTCGAGCCCGACTCCAGGGCGAAGACGGCCTGGGTGTCCGGCGGGATCTGGGCCACGTAGGGGCTGAAGTCGGCGGTCGTGATCGGGTTCCAGAGCTGCTTGTCGACCGTGCCCCCGGCCGCCTCGAAGGTCTTGAGGAAGCCGCCCACCACCTGCCAGCCGAAGGCGAAGTCCAGCCCGATGGTGGTGATGTGGTGGTAGCCCAGCTTCTGGTAGACGTAGGTGCCGAAGGGGAGCGAGGGCTGGTCGCAGGTCCAGCCGGTGAGGATCAGGTTGGGGGTCTTCTCCG
This sequence comes from Bacillota bacterium, assembly GCA_021323605.1. Taxonomy (GTDB): domain Bacteria; phylum Chloroflexota; class Dormibacteria; order Dormibacterales; family Dormibacteraceae; genus CADDZO01. Next base: position 27,624 of record JAJPKS010000182.1, read on the forward strand.
AGGTCGCCAGCTC
>JAJPKS010000390.1 GCA_021323605.1 Bacillota bacterium
CGATCCCCGGCCAGGATGGCCCGGTTGATCGGGGCCGCCCCCCGGTGGCGGGGGAGCAGCGAGGCGTGCACGTTCAGGACCCCCCGGGGCGGGATCTCCAGGATGGAACGGGGGATGATCTGCCCGTAGGCCACGACCACGATCAGCTCGGGGGCGATCGACGCGATCCGGGCCACGCTCTCCTCGGCCTTGATGCGCTCCGGCTGGAAGACCTCCAGCCCGAGCTCCAGGGCCGCGACCTTGACCGGGGGCGGGGTGACGCGCAGCCGATGCCCCGGCCGATCCGGCTGGGTCACCACCAGCTCGATGCGGTGGTGGGCCGCGTGCAGCGCTCGGAGCGAGGGCACGGCAAAGGCGGCCGTGCCCACGAAGATCAGCCTCAGGCCTGGACCGCCTCGGCCACCGACCGTTCCTCCTCGGCCTCGAGCTCCTCCACACGCCGGAGCGTGCTCAGGCTGGTGAGCCGGTCGGTGAACAGGATGCCGTCGAGGTGGTCGATCTCGTGCTGGAAGGCCCGGGCGGTGAAGCCGCTGGCCTTGATCCTGACCTCCTTGCCCCGACGGTTCAGTCCCTTGACCACCACCGTCTCGTAGCGCTCGACCTCCCCCACCCAGCCCGGGATGCTGAGGCAGCCCTCGTAACCGACCTGACTGCCCTCGGCCTTGACGATCACCGGGTTGACCAGCCCGTAGTGCTGGTTCTCGTCGCCCTTGACCACGCACACGCGCAGCCCCACCCCGATCTGGGGCGCGGCCAGGCCGGCCCCGGGCGCCGCGTACATGGTCTCGGCCAAGTCGTCGAGCAGACGCACGATCGAGGCGTCGACCCTGGCCACCTTCCTGGCCTTCTGACGAAGGATGGGATGTTCCTGGGTGAGGATCGGTCGAACTGCCACCAGCAAGCGATTCTACCCGGAGCCGCCCGCCGCCCCCCCGCCCTCGAGCCGGATGGCGGTCCTTCAGGGCGTCGGCCGCCCGGCGCGGCGGCGTGCGACGGGATTTGGGCTAAGCTCTAGCCGTATCCCAGATGGCCCCGGCCGACTTACTGAAGCCCCTCGAGGGGCAACGCGAGGAGACCCTTCGGCTCCTCGACACGCTGGTGGACGCCGACCTGGACGTCGTCGTGCGTGGCGACGGTCGCACCGTTCGTCAGCTGCTCTACCACCTGATCGATCGCGAACACGAGATCAGCGCCGGCATCCGTCAGGCCCTGGGCGGCGACGCCCGGCCGGTGCGGCTGGTCGAGCGGCCGTCCGGCCCGCCCGACTGGGACCTGGCCCGGATCCGTCGGGAGCTGGCCGAGGCCCGGGAGGAGCTGCGCCAGACCTTCCTCGCCATGCGTGACGAGGACCTCGACCTCCCCATCCGCTGGCCCGGCTGGCCGGCCCGGACCATTCGCACCGCCATCCCCTACGTGCTCGAGCACGAGGACAGCCACCTCGACGAGCTGCGGTCGGCCCTGCGCCGCGAGCGCGCCGGCTGAGGCGCCCCCCTCGTGCTCACCTCCGGCCCGTCCGCCCTCCTCGCCAGCCGACGGAGGCTGGCCCTGGTCGTGCTGATCGCGGTGCCGGCGATCGGGATCGCGGTCGGGCTCCTCATCTTCGCCACCACGGTCGGTCCACCCCCTCGCTGAGGCCGGCGGCGCCTGCCCTGGCGCCGGCCGGGGCCGGTCACCCTTCCCCGGCCGCCCGGCGGCCGGGCCACCAGTTGAGGTCGCCGAGCACGCGCATCATGGCCGGGACCAGCAGGAGCCGGATCACGGTCGCGTCGAGCAGGACGGCCACGGCGAAGGTGACGCCCAGGGCCTTGTTGAGGGAGAGATGGCTGAGGCCGAGGGTGCCCACCACCAGCATCAGGATCAGCGCCGCCGAGGTGATGACCTGGCCGGTCCGCTCCAGGCCCAGGGCGACGGCGTCGCTGTTGGAGCGGCCCCTCACCCACTCCTCGCGCACGCGACTGAGCAGGAAGACCTCGTAGTCCATGGAGAGGCCGAAGAGGCCGGCGAAGATGATCAGGGGGATGGTGGAGTCGGTGAAGCCGACCGCCTGGAAGTCGAGGACCGAGGCCAGGTGCCCCTGCTGGAAACCCCAGGTCAGCACCCCCATGGCGGCGCCCACCGAGAGCAGGTTCATGAGCACGGCCTTGAGGGGCAACACCAGCGAGCGGAAGGCGACGGCGAGGAAGACGAAGGTGAGGGCGAGGACGGTGCCGACGATCATGGGGAAGTCTCCGGTCAGCAGACGGAGGTAGTCCTGGTAGGCGGGCGCCTCGCCGCCCAGGCGCACGGTCACCCCCGGAGGCCGGAAGTCGGAGCGGAGCCGGTCCAGCCAGCGGTGGGTGCGCTGGTCGTTGTCTCCCGCCGGCTGCTCCAGCTCGTAGACCGCCCAGCCGGGGTGGAAGTAGAGCGGCAGCTCGGGCGCGGGCACATCGGCCGGGCCACGAACCGGCTGGCCCTCGGCCACGGCCCGCAGCCGTCCCTCCAGCCTCACCGCCGTGGCCAGGTCGGGGACCCCCTCGGCCACCACCAGGACCGGGCCGTGGGCGGGGAGCCCGAGGTCGGCCTGGGCGATCCGGTCGGCCCGGGCCGCCTCGTCCTCGGGCGGCAGCGACTCCGCCCCGACCACCCCCAGGCGCAGGTCCCGGGCCGGCGCGGCCAGGAGCAGGACCAGGGCCAGACTGAGGGCGATGAAACGACCCGGCCTGCTCATCACCGCCCCGGCCAGACGGCGCCAGAAGCGGGCCGTCTCCTGGGCCGAGCTCAGGGGCAGGGCGAAGCGGGAGACGTGGCGTCCGAAGGCGGCGAGCAGGGCCGGGATCAGGGTCAGGGAGGCCAGCACCGACACCCCGACCACGATGGCGCCGCCCAGCCCGATCGACCAGAGCACGTTGACGTGCGAGAGCATGAGGGCGCCGAAGCCGATCGCCACCGTGGCCCCCGAGACCAGGGTGGCCAGCCCGGCGCTGCCCGCCGTCACCGCCACCGCGTCGCGGACGTCCAGCCCCCGCCGCAGCTCCTCGCGGAACCGGTTGACCACCAGCAGCGAGTAGTCGATGCCGAGCCCCAGGCCCAGGGCCGAGCTGACGTTGAGGGCGAACACCGACACCGTGTGCAGACGGGCGGCGACGCCCAGCAGGGCCACCGCCGCCGTCACCGCGGCCAGGCCGGTGAGCACCGGCAGCAGGGCGGCCACGGGACCGCCGAAGGCGAGCAGGAGCAGGACCAGGGCGATGGGAAGCGAGAGCCGCTCCGATTGCTGGAGGTCCTGCTCGGAACGCGCGATCAGGTGGTCGTAGACGGCGGCCGTGCCCCCGACGTACGTGCGGGCAGGTCCGGGGTGGTGGATGCGCTCCACCTGCCGGGCCAGGTCGACGAAGCGGTCGGGCGTCTGCCCGGAGACCACGAGCAGGGCCGCGGTTCGCCCGTCCCGGCCCACCAGGGGACCCTGAACCGCGTCGCCTGGCTCCGGGAGCAAACGCCGCAGGTCGCCTCCCCAGGCCGCGAGCTGCCGTTGGTAGGCGGGGTCGGATACGGTGGCGCGTTCCGACCGGAAGACCACGAAGAGCGCCGTGGACCGGCGCTGGGGGAACTGGGCGCGGAGGAGATCGGCCGCCCGTGAGGACTCGGTGGCGCTCTCCGAGATGGAGGGCGAGAGCAGGCGGGGAGTGCCCGAGGCCAGGACGGCCATGCTCCCGGCCAGCGCCAGCCAGGCGGCGAGGAAGGCCCAGGGACAGCTCGCCACCAGCCGTCCCCAGGCGGTGGCGACGTTCCAGGCCCGCTCCGTCCTCAAGCCGGGACCCGCATCGGCTCGGGCGTTCGACCGGCGGCCAGCATCTCTGCCAAGAGACTAACCGGGCCGGCGGCGCGGCCACGGGAGGCGAGGCGTCTCGTCGCGCCGTCGGGCCACGTCGAGCAACGCCGCCAGCTGCAGGGCTGCGAGCGCGAGCGCGAGCCGGGGAGGCGGCGGCCGGCGGGAGAGGGCGGCGATCAGGACCGCCATCTGGGCACGACCGGCGAGGTGGTGCCAGCGCCTGTGGTCCACGGCCGGCCCGGGGGCGAGCGCGTACCGGGCCACGGGCGGGATCGCGCACGGCCGGGGGAGGCGGCCCAGTCGCACGCCGGCCAGGACGGCGGAGAGCGTGAGCCAGCTGTCCACCTCGATGTCGAGGACGGCGCCCAGTGGCGTGGGGCCGATGCACCTGGCCAGGGAACCGTCCAGCCAGTCGAGAAGGGTGCTGGCCAGGAGGGTCGTCCAGAAGGCGATCGGCCGCGCCCGACCGGAGAGGATCGTCACCCAGGCCGGCAAGGAGAGGCCGGCGCGGGCCAGCGTCAGCAGGTCGGCCGCGGTCACGGAGGGCCGACTTCCATCCCCGGCCACGGCACGGCGGCGCGGACCGGCGGCATCACCGAAGGGAAGGCCGGCCCGCTCCCGGACGCCACCAGCGCCGGGGCGCAGGGTCGGGTGCGGTGCCGGCGGGTCGCCGGCCCCCGGACCCCGGCCGGGCCCGGTATCCTCGCCGACGCCCGAGCGCTGATCAGGTGACGGGGTCGACGTCGCACGACCAGCCACGGCCCCGGGGGGCCAGGTGGCGTGCCCGTTCCAGGCGATCGCCGCGCAGCGTGATCTGCCATCGGTATTCCCCCCGGAGGCGATGGATGAAGGCAGGTGACGGTCCCTGCAGCCGGATGTCGGTGATGCCCTCGCCCACCAGCGCCGAGGCCATCCGCTCCGCCACCTCGCGGGCCACGCTCGCCGCCCGCTCCGGGTCCGGATGCGAATAGGTGAGGACGGCCAGCTGCGCGTAGGGCGGGAAGGAGAACGCCTGTCGGGCGGGGATCTCGTCCAGGTAGAAGCCGAGGTAGTCCCCGTCGCGGGCCCGGCGAAGGCTGTAGTGGTCGGGATTGGAGGTCTGGACCACGACCCGGGCCGGGCGCTCGCGCCGGCCGGCCCGGCCCGCCGCCTGGATGACCAGCGCGAAGGCCATCTCGGCCGAGCGGTAGTCGGGGAAGTGGAGGGGCAGGTCGGCGTCGACCACCCCGACCGTGGTGACGTTCTCCAGGTCGAGGCCGCGGGCCACCAGCTGGGTGCCCACCAGGATGTCGGCGCGACCGGAGGCGAAGGTCTCGAAGATCTCCTGGTAGGCGTCGGGGCCGCGGAGCGCGTCTCGGTCCAACCGCAACACCCGGGCAGCGGGCCAGGTCCGCCGGACCATCCCCTCCAGACGCTGGGTCCCCACCCCCAGGCCACGGATCGCGCGCGATCCACAGGTCGGGCAGAAGGCGGGCAATGGCCTGGTGTAGCCGCAGTAGTGACAGGAGAGGCCGGCCAGCTCCAGGTGCTGCACCATCGAGACCGAGCAGCCCGGGCACTCGATCGATCGGCCGCAGTCACGGCAGGAAAAGAAGGTGGCCGCCCCCCGCCGGTTCAGGAAGAGGATCACCTGCTCTTCGCGCTGGAGGGCGCCGTCCACCAGCTCGGCCAGACGCCGGCTCAGGGGACGCCGGTTGCCCCGCCGGAACTCCTCGCACATGTCCACCAGCTCGACCTCGGCCCGCACCCCCCGCACCCGGCGGGGCAGCTCGGCCAGGGCCAGGAGCCCGCTCCGGGCCTCGCTGTAGGCGACCACGCTGGGGGTGGCCGAGCCGAGCACGAGGCGAGCGCCGGTGGCCTCGGCCAGCCGCCGGGCCACCCATCCCGTCTCGTAGCGAGGGGTCCGGTCCTGCTTGAAGGCGGGCGACCCCTCCTCGTCGACGCAGATCAGGCCCAGCCGCGGGAGGGGAGCGAAGACGGCCGAGCGGCTGCCGATCACCAGCGGCACCTCGCCGCGGCGCACGCGCCACCACTGCTGTGCCCGCTCCAGGTCGGTCAGCCGGCTGTGGAGGACGGCCAGGGAGACGCCCAGGCGTCGGGAGAAGCGCTCCACGAGCTGTGGCGTGAGCGCGATCTCCGGCACCAGCACCAGCGCCCGCAGCCCGGCGGCGAGGACCTCGGCGGCGGCGGCCATGTAGACCTCGGTCTTCCCACTCGCGGTGACCCCGTGCAGCAGCACGGGCCGTCCGCCCCTGATCGTCTCCAGCGCCCGCGACTGTTCCGGCGTCAGCTCCGGGCCCGGCTCCGGCGGACCGCCGGGCCGCGTGGCCTCCAGGAGCCGGCTGTGCCGTGTCTGGCGGGGCGAGGGGCCGGCGCCGGTCGAGCGCCGTCCGCCCCGCACCCGGGGCGGCAGCATGGCGCGGAGGCAGTCGATGAGCGGCGCCCAATAGTGCTCCGCGACCGCCCGCGCCACCTCCACCTGGTGTGGCAGCAGCAGCGGCTCCGGGTCGGCGCGCTCGATCTCCTTGACCTCCCGCTCCGGGTCACGGGTGTGGAGCTCGGTGACGTAGCCCAGGGAACGCCGCTTTCCGAAGGGAACCCAGACACGGTGACCGGGCACCACGTCCAGGCCGGCCGGCACCGCGTAGGTGTACGTCTCCCGTTCCAGCGCGCGTCCGGCCTCGACCGCGACCTCGGCGTAGAGCACCCCTCACCGCCCTCCCGTCCTCACCTCGAGCGGGGGGCGAGCACCCGGGACTCCCCCGCCCCCCACCGCGATCCCTCGGCCATCGATCCCCGCCCCGCCGGGACGACGCATCGGCCGGGGGTGCGCCGAGTCGGGCTCGTGGAGGCATCGAGGCTGCGACACCGCGTTCGACTCCGGCTGCGCTCAGCCGGTCAGGATGGCGCCGGGATCGACGAGCTGCGCCTGGGCCGGGGGCGAGATCTTCGGCACCCGCGCCGCCTGGACGTTCAGACGGCTGTCGATCTGCTGATGGATGCCGCTCGCGGGGTCGGTTCCGGTCAGGTGGAGCTCCACCCCGCCCAGCTGGCCGCCCGGGATCAGCAGGTACACGTCCACCTCCGCCCGGGCCGTCCGGAGGAAGGCCGTCTCGGCCGCGCCCACCACCGGGATGGCCTCCAGCTCCTCCAGCTGCTCCGGCGCGGCCGAGACGGCGAAACGGCGGGCGAAGCCGGCGTCGACGTGGCCGAGCCCGGCCGGCGACACCGAGGGCGAGAGCAACGCCGTCTCACGGAGCAGGTCCAGGCGCAGGGCCGGGAAGAGGACGGTCACGTAGGACAGCGGGGTGGTCCGCCAGGCGGCCCCGGGCGAGCGGGCGAACAGCTGCTGATCCGCGATCACCATGTCGAGGTCGGCGTGCTGGCCGCCCACGCTCAGCCGGAAACGGAAGCTGGCGTCGTCGTCCCGGAGGTGGCCGCCGGTGACCGTCATCTGCTGCTGCAGCTCCTGGCCGCTCGGGATCTGACCGCCGGTGAGCCGCACGGTCTGGTCCAGGTCGAAGGTGGCGCCGTGCCGCTCCAGCGACTGGATGGCGGCGGCGATGGTCCTGGCCTCGGTCCGCTGGTCGGTCGCCGCCGGGAGCGGGAGGCCACAGGCGGTCACCAGCCCGGCGGCCAGCAACGACACTGCCAGCAGCCGCCTCATGGTCCCAACCTGGGCCGGACCGCGTCCAGCAGCCGGTCGGCCACCGCTCGCTTGGTGGCCCGCTCCACCTGGACGCTGGTCCCGTCGCGGAAGACCAGCAACCCCGCGTTGTACTCCGATCCGAAGCCGATGTCGGGACGGCTGATGTCGTTGGCGAAGACGGCGTCCAATCCCTTTGCCTCGAGCTTCGCGGCCGCCCTGTCCGCCAGCTCCGCGTCCTCGGCGGCGAACCCCAATCGGAACACGCGTTCCATCCCCGGCTCCCGTCCCAGCTCGGCCAGGACGTCCACGTTCCTCTCCAGCTCCAGGACCAGCCGGTCCCGCTCCTCGCGCCGGATCTTGGTGTCGGAGCGACGGACGGGTCGAAAGTCGGCCACCGCCGCGGCCATCACCAGCAGGTCGGCGCCGGGCGCCTCCTCGCGCAGCGCTCGGAGCATCTCCCCGGCCGTTCGTACCGCCCGGACGCGCACGCCCGGATGCGGGGGGTGGTCGGCGGTGGTGACCAGCACGGCCTCTGCGCCCCGATCCGCGGCAGCCACCGCCACAGCGTAGCCCATCTTGCCGCTGGAGTAGTTGCCGATGAAACGCA
>JAJPKS010000188.1 GCA_021323605.1 Bacillota bacterium
GCCATGGCCATGGCCATGGCGGGCACGGTCTTGTCGCAGCCGGTGATGCAGAGCAGGGCGTCGAAGTAGTGGCCCCGCGCCACCAGCTCGACCGAGTCGGCGATCAGCTCGCGGGAGACCAGCGAGGTCTTCATGCCCTCGGTGCCCATGGAGATGCCGTCGGAGATGGAGACGGTGTTGACCTCCATGGGCGTGGCCCCGGCGGCGCGAACGCCCTCGGCCGCCCAGGCGGCGAGCTGACGGTGGTTGAAGTTGCAGGGCATGGTGCCGATCCAGGCGTGGTTGACGCCCACGATCGGCCGCTCCAGGTCCTCGTGGGAGAAACCGATGTTGAGCAGATAGGAGCGCGCCGAGGCGCGCGAGAGGCCCTCGTAGAGGGTGCGGCTGTAGCGGCGAAGATCGCTCATCCAGGTCTCCTGAAGGTTCGGTCGTGGTGCGGTGGCAGTCTGGGGGATGGCCGAGGGCCCCGTCAATCGGAGGAGGGAGGAGCGGCGCCAGCCCCTCCTGCTCAGGTCCGGAGGAGGAGGCTCGCCGCGAGGGCGGTGAGCACGCCCAGGAGCGCCACCGATCCGGCCAGCGCGATCGAGACGCGCGGGGGGAAGGACCGCCAGACCATGGCCAGCGAGGGCAGGCTGACCGCGGGCAGCGTGATCAGGAGCGCGGCCGGCGCCGCCACCCCGAGCCCGGCCCCGAGCATGCCCTGGACGATGGGGATCTCGCCCGCGGTCGGGATCACGAAGAGCGTGCCGGCGACGGCGAAGAGGACCACGGCCAGCGGCCCCCAGGCGCCGAGCCCGTGGGCCACCGGGAACAGCCAGCCCCGGAACGCCCCCAGGAGGAGCACGATGACCAGGTACTCCGGCAGCAGCGTCAGCGAGAGCCGGCCGAGCGACCGCAGGTAACGGACGGCGGCGTCCCCCCAGCCGCGGGGACCGGGGTCGTCGGCACCCTCCCCGGCCTCCACCGCCCCGGCCCGGGCGGAGGGCGCCAGGCGTGCGACCAGGGCCACGACCACGAACACCAGCACCAGGCCCGCCGCCAGCCGGAGGACGACCCATGGCCAGGGCAGGACGAAGGCGGCGAACAGGATCACGGCCGGGTTGATGGCCGGGTTCCCCACCCACCAGGCGAGGGCGGGACCCACCGGCACCCCGGCCCGGCGCAGGCTCACCGCCGCCGGCGCCGAGCAGCAGGTGCACATCATGCAGGGGAGCGCCAGCAGTCCCCCGGCCACGGCGCCGAGCCGGCCCCGTCCCGACATCACCCGCAGCAGCCACCGGCGGGGGAGCAGGGCCTCGGCCGCGGCCGCGACCAGGAGGCCGGCGACCAGGGCCGTCCAGATGGCCTGGAAGTAGGTCAGCGCGTAGCCGACGGCAGCGCCGAGCGACGGCTCCGGCGGCGCCGGCCGGGCACCGGAGAGGATGGAGACGCCCAGCCGGTGGGTGGCGGCGACCACGAAGGCCTTGTGGAAGTAGGGGTCCCACTTGGCCCAGGAGATGCCGGCCACGGCGATGACCAGGAAGGCGACCAGCCCGGCCACCGCCGTCCGCCTCGCGGTCCCGGCCGCCTCCGTGGCTCCGTCCAGCTCCACTGCGCTCAAAGCTCCACCTCCCACGTCGTCGTCCTGGCGCGACCGATGGCCAGCATAACAAGCATGGAAAGCGACGATTCATGCAGAATTTGCATGGAATGGATCTCGCCGGGCTGCGTGCCTTCATCGTCGTGGCCCGCTGCTCCAGCCTGACCGCCGCCGGCGACGAGCTGGGCCTGGCCCAGTCGACCGTCAGCCGCGCGGTGCAGCGCCTGGAGCGGGAGGTGGGGGCGCGCCTCCTGCACCGCCGTGGCCGTTCCGTCTCGCTGACCCCGGCCGGGCATCGCTTCCTGCTCTGGGCCGAGAGCACGCTCGAGCGTTACCGGGCGATGCGAGAGGAGCTGGCGGCCCCGGTCGAGGACGTGTCCGGCCGGCTGCGGGTGGCCGCCAGCACTACCCCGGGCGAGTTCGTGGTACCGGGGCTGGTGTCCTCCTTCACCGCCGTGTACCGGGCGGTGGAGGCCGAGGTCGCGATCGTGGACTCGGACGAGGTGCGACGACGGCTCTCGGCCGGGGCGGTCGAGGTCGGGTTCGTGGGTTCGTCCGCGGACGACGAGCGCTACCTGCACGAGGCCATCGGCGAGGACGAGGTGGTCCTGGTGGTGCCCGCCGGTCACCGCCTGGCCGGACGGGGGAGGGTCGGCCTCAGAGAGCTGGACGGGGAGCGGTTCGTGGCCCGGGAGACGGGGTCGGGCACGCGGGCCACGTTCGAGGTGGAGCTGGCCCGCCGGGGGTTGTCCCCGCCCCGGTTCGAGGTGGCGATGACGCTGAGCAGCACCGAGGCGGTGGTCTCGGCCGTCCAGGACGGCTGCGGGGTCGGGCTGGTGAGCTCGCTCGCCCTCGCCCGGCGCGCCCCCGGCCGGGTGGCCGTGGCCCGCATCCGCGGGCTGAGCCTGCGCCGCCGCCTCTACCTGGTCACGGAGCGCGGCCGGACGCTCACCCCGGCGGCGGCCCGCTTCGTGGACTGGGTGCGGCGCCAGATCGGGTGACCTCCCGGACCCCCCTCGGTCCCGGACTCGGACGGCCGGTGCCGACGCCCGGCGACCACCCCGTCAGCCGGCTCCAGGTTTCTGCCCGACGACAGCCAGCCACCAGGCTATGACACCGGCCCCCGTGAGCGTCGCCGGCTCCGGCAAGGTGCTTCGTTCAGGGAGGTTCGTAACGACGTCGACCAACCCGGCCGATCGGCATCCGGTTGTGGCTCCATGGATGTCGACACTCCATGGGTATCGACAACAGCCTCGGTCGCCGGATGCGACATGGCCGACGGATGGCATTGCCGCTGATCGGCGTGTCGCGGACCATCGAGCCATGCCTCTCGAGGAACGTCCTGCAAGATCGGACAGGACCGATCAACTCTCGTTTCTCTGGCGGGAGATCACCGGCCGGTGTCAGCTCACCTGCCGACACTGTTATGCGGACAGCGGTCCTCGCGGCACCCATGGCAGCATGACCGGGGAGGACTGGAAACGGGTGATCGACGAGGCAGCCAGGCTGGGTGTCGGCCACGTCCAGTTCATCGGTGGTGAGCCGACGCTGCATCCCGCCCTCCCCGACCTGGTCCGCCACGCCCGGCGCCGGGGGATCGAGGTGGAGGTGTTTTCGAATCTGGTCCGTGTGCCGGAAGCGCTCTGGGAGACCTTCGAGCTCCACGGGGTATGCCTGGCGACCAGCTACTACTCGTCCAGAGCGATCGAGCACGATGCGATCACCGGGCGTCGAAGCCACGATCGGACCCTGCGCAACCTCCGGGAGGCGCTGCGGCGGGGGATCCCGATCAGGGTCGGGGTGGTCGATGTACAGGAAAGGCAGGGTGTGGACGATGCGGTGGCCGAGCTACGGGCGATGGGGGTCGAGGAGGTCGGGGTCGATCATCTTCGCCAGGTCGGGCGCGGGGTGCGTGGGGGTGGGCCTGATGTCGAACAGCTGTGCGGGAGGTGCGCTGATGGATGCCTGGCCATCTCGCCGTCAGGGGACGTGTGGCCATGTGTGTTCAGCCGCTGGCTGACCGTCGGCAACGTGCGTTCTACCACCCTCAGGGAGATCGATATGGCAGCCGCACCGATCCGGGCCGAGCTCCGGCGGCGGTTCGGGCTGCGTGATCGCGCTCGACCGGGTCGATGCGAACCCTACTGCCGGCCCTGTCATCCCAACTGTGAGCCGCGGTTTCAGTGTCCGCCCAAGCAGGGCGACGGTGATCCTCACGGCTGTCCGCCCAGGCGGGACTGTCCACCATGGGAATGACCGAGGCCGGGGCGCTTCGTCGTCGGCTTGCTCGGCGGATCGTGGAGTCGGGAGACCTCACATCACCTGGATGGAGGATGGCGTTCGAGCAGGTACCGCGACACGTCTTCGTTCCACGGATCGTCGGCTGCTGGCCTCCGTTCTCCAGTGACACCGAGATCACCGTCGACCGGCAGAGCCACTCCGATCTCTGGCTGGAGCTGGTGTACTCGGACCGGCTGCTCTTCATCGTCAACGACGGTTCACGTCGGTCTTCGAGCAGCATGCCGAGCGTCATGGCTCGATTTCTCGAGCTCCTCGATGTGCACGATGGGGGTGTCGTCCTGGAGATCGGTACCGGGAGTGGATACAACGCCGCCATCCTCTGTCATCGGCTTGGTTCCGAGCACGTGACCAGCATCGACATCGACGCGGAGCTGGTGGAGGCGGCCGGACCTCGCCTGGCAGCATGCGGCTACACTCCCACCCTGGCCGTCGCCGATGGATGGCAGGGGTACGCGCCGCGGGCCCCCTATGACCGCATCATCGCCACCTGTGCGGTTCCCCGTATCCCTGAGGCCTGGATCGAGCAGCTCCGGCCGGGCGGGGTGATCGTCGCCCCGCTGAGGGGTGGGCGTTTCGAAGCAGCGGGGTTGGTCGGTCTTCGCCGTCGTGACGACGGCTCGTTGACCGGACGGCTGCACCCACGGGGAGCGGCCTTCATGCCCATGCGGAAGGGGCCAGAGATGCCCATGCCCGCGTCTCGCGAGCGGTTGCGTTCACTCGCGCAGGGGACTGATGGCGAGGAGCGGCCCTGTACGATCCCGGCCTGGCTCGAGGGAACCGATGACGGCCTGTCGCCGTACTTCTTCCTCCGGCTCCATGAGCGGGATGACTGGGAGTGGTTCTGGCTCTCCGGTCCGCACGGAGAACCCAGGGCTCCGGCCGCGGCCGCACCCGATGGGTCCTGGGCTCGGGTGATCAGGCGTCCCCGAAGAACGTTTCCGAACGTCGTCCTCCAGGGGGGGCCACGCCGACTGTGGGACCTGGTGGAGGAATCGTATGCGCAGTACCTGCGACTCGGGAGTCCCGGCCTGGGCCGCTATGGTCTGGAGGTCGAGCCCAGCGGCCGTCAGTTCATCTGGCTCGACCGGCCGGGCTCTACGTATGCATGGGAACTGTGAGCGTGCGCTCGGCAGCCGCAGGGAGCGCCATCGGCGCTGGGCCCGGTCAATGCCGGGCCCGGCGCATCTCGGCCAGCCGCTCGGGGTCGAAGTCGGGCGAGCGCAGCCAGCGGATGAAGGCCTGCTCCCGCTCGACGATGCGGTCGGCGGCGGCGGGCAGCTCGGCCGCGATCCGGTGCGGCACCAGCAGCACGCCGTGCTGGTCGGCGTGGAGGAGGTCGCCCGTACCGACCGAAAGACCGGCCACGGTGACCGGCTCCCCGACCGACTCCAGGCGCACGTAGGCGTGGGACACCGCCGGCCCCCGGGCGAAGAAGTGGAAGCCCAGCTCCCGGACCTCGTTCAGGTCGCGCACGGAGCCGTCGGTGACGGCGCCCACGCACCCCAGCGCCCGGAAGAGGTTGGCCTGGACCTCGCCCCAGAAGGCGCCGTGGGCGGGCGGGTCGTCCAGGTCCTGCATCACCACCACCCGGGGCTCGGGCAGGGAGCGCACCAGCTCCCAGAGCGGGCGGTGGTCGGGGTCGACGTCCGCCCGTCCCCGGGCCCGGATGGTGGCGGTGGCGGCGTAGCCGACCATCGGGCCCAGCTCGGGGAACATGCACCGGATCTCCAGGCCGGCGAAACCCTCGTCGCGGGGGCGGACGTCGAAGGTCTCGATGGCGTTGGCCAGGGTCGGCGTGTCATAGCGCCGGAGGCGCTCGAGCACCTCCGGCGGCAGGGCGGTGACGTTCATACGCCCTCCGCCGCGGCCTCGGCCGGCCGGGCCGGCGCTTCCTCCTTCAGGGCCTGCACCACCGACCGCGCCGCGCCCCGGAGCAGGACCGCGTCCGAGCCCACGTTGAGCATCTGGAAGCCGCGCTCGCGCCAGTGCCGGGCCTCCTCCACGCTCCCGCAGTGGATGCCGGCCACCACCCCGTGACGCCGGCAGGCGGCGGCCACGGCCTCGACCGAGCGCGCGTGCTCGGGGTCGTCGGCGGGCGGGGTCAGGCCCAGGCCCACGGCCAGGTCGGCCGGGCCGACGTAGACGGCGTCGATCCCGGGCACGGCCAGGATCTGGTCGGCGCGGGCCACCCCCTCCGGGGTCTCGATCATGATCGCCACCACCGTCCGGCGGTTGGCCGAGGCGGGGGTGTAGCCGGGCACGTCCAGGGCGGCCCGGATCGGTCCCCAGCTGCGGTAGCCCTCGGGCGGATACCGGGAGGCTCCGACCGCCTGCCGTGCCTCCTCGGCCGAGTTGATCATGGGCACGATCACGCCCTGGGCCCCCGCGTCGAGGGCCTTCATGATCTCGCCCGGCTCGTTCCAGCGCACGCGCACGAAGGCCGGCGTGCCGGTGATGGCCAGGGCCTGCAGCATCACCGCCATCTGGTCGTACCCGATCAGGCCGTGCTGGGTGTCGACGCAGACCCAGTCGAAGCCGGCTCGGCCCATGACCTCGGCCGAGAAGGAGCTGGGCGTCGTACACCAGCCGCCCAGCTTGATGCCGTCGCGCTCCCAGATCTCGCGCAGCGTCGTCATGCTCTCCTCGTCACCCCGTTGACCACGTTGAAGGGCTCCCGGCCCTCCAGAACCCGTCGGAAGTTGGCGGCGCACACCTCCAGCAGCCGGGCCTCGGCCTCGGCGGTGAGGCCGGCGATGTGCGGCGTCAGGAACACGTTCTCCATGCGCCGGAGGGGCGAGTCGGGCGACAGCGGCTCCTGCTCGAACACGTCCAGCGCCGCCCCGCCCAGGTGGCCTCCCTCCAGCGCCTCGATCAGCGCCGTCTCGTCCACGACCGGTCCCCGGCTGGCGTTGACCAAGAACGCCCCCGGCTTCATCTCGGCCAGGCGGCGGGCGTCGATGAAGCCCCGGGTGCGGTCGTCCAGGGGCACGTGGACGGTGACCACGTCGGACTCGGCCAGCAGCCGGTCCAGCTCCACTGCCTCCGCCCCGGGCAGGCTGCGCGGGATGTCGTCGGCGAAGAGGATGCGACAGCCGAAAGCCTGCAGCCGGGTCGCGACCGCCCCCCCGATGTTCCCCAGGCCCACGATCCCCACCGTCAGGGAGCCCAGCTCCCGGCCGACCAGCTCGCCGGGCGGCCACTCGCCGCGCCGCATCCGGCGGTCCGCCTCGACGCCATGCCGAACCAGCGTGAGCACGGCCATGATCACCCAGTCGGCGACCGAATCGCGGTTGTAGCCGGCGGCGTTGGCGACCGGGATGCCCAGCTCGGCCGCGGCCCGGTGGTCGATGGTGTCGAAGCCGGCCGCGGGCTGCTGGATCAACCGGCAGCGGGTCATGACGGCCAGGACGGAGCGGTCGAGCCGGTGCCGGTGGCGCTTGTCTCCGAGGACCAGGTCGGCGTCCCGCAACAGCTCGGGCAGTGCCTCGGGGGCGGGCGGAGGCGGCGCCAGTGCCACCTCGACCTCGGCGTCGCCGGGCAGGAGCGAGCGCACCACCTCCTCCGAGTACGGGCTCAGGCACGCGATACGGTAGGTCACGAAGGCAGTGTAGGTGCCGAGCCGGGGGTTGAGGCGCTCCCGGCCCTCAGCCGCGGGGAGCGGCCTCCCGGCGCCGGTGCCCGGGGGAGCGGATCGAGGCCGCCACCAGACCGAGGCTGACCGCGGCCAGGGCCAGGGCCAGCAGGTGCAGCCGCGAACCGGCCCCGGTCTGGCCGAAGACCAAGCCGAGCAGGCTGGTGGAGAGGATGGCGCCGACGTAGCGGAAGGTCTGGAACTGGCCGCCGGCGGTGCCCATGGCCTCGGCCGGCGCCGCCTCGTAGAGGGCCGCCTGGAGCCCGAGGTTGTTGAGGCCGGTGGGGATGCCGAGCACCGCCCCCACGCCCAGCAGGACGGCGATCGGGGTCGAGGGCCCGAACAGGAGCAGGAGCAGGCAGCCCAGGGTGAGCGTCGAGGAGCCCAGGACCAGCGAGGACCGAGGGCCGGTCCTCCGGATCAAGCCCGCGGCCAGGGGGCTGACCAGCACGGCCAGGGCGGTGAGGGGCAGCATGATCAGGCCGGTCCGCCCCGGGTCCAGCCCCCGCACCTGCTCGAACCAGACCGCCAGGCCGAGGAAGATGGAGTAGAAGACCAAGTTGACCACGGCGAACTGCGCGTACACACCGATCAGCCGGGGGTGGGCGGCGAGCATGCGCAGGTCCAGGAACGGCTCCGAGGCGCGCAGCTCGCGCCACCAGAGCAGGCCCGCGGCCAGGGCGGCGGTGGGCAGCAGTGGCCAGGCGATCCATTCCGGGATCGAGAGCAGGAAGGCCAGCAGGGCGGTGAGCAGGCCGGCGAACAGGATCACGCCGGGCAGGTCCACCCGGCCCAGCGCCGCCCGGGCGGCCGATCGCGCCACCCCGGCCGGCGGCTCCGGGCGCGGGGGGTCGGCCGGCAGCCAGCGTCCGGCCAGGATCAGGCCGGCCAGGGTGATGGGCACGTTGACCAGGAAGATGGCCCGCCAGCTGCCAGAGCCGACCAGGAGGCCGCCCAGGGCCGGGCCCAGGGCGGCGCTGACGTTGGAGGCGACGGAGAGCGCGGCCAGCGCCCCGGCCGGCACCCTTCCCCGTCCCTCGCCCCTCCGGATCAGCGCCAACCCGGCCGGGAAGGCGGCCGAGGTGCCGATGGCCTGCACCACCCGCGCCGCCACCAGCCAGCCGAAGCTCGGGGTCAGGGAGGCCAGGACGCTGGTTGTGCCGCCGAGCATCAGGCCGGCGCAGAAGACCCGTCGGGCCCCGAAGAGGTCGGCCAGGCGTCCGGTGACGGGCTGTCCCACGGCGGCGGCCAGGTAGAAGCCGGAGACCAGCCAGGAGGCCGCGTCCAGGCTGATCCCGAAGTCCCGATGGAGCTGGACCAGGGCCACCGCGATCATCGAGGAGTTGAGGGGGTTGAGCAGGGTGCCGAGCAGCACCGTGCCCACCAGGCGGGGCCCGGGACCGGCCCATCGGCGGGGCGTCGGGGGCGGTGCCGTCAGCCCCGCTCCCGCGCTGCCGCTCCCCGCCCGGGCCCCGGCCTCCTCGGGCTCGCTCGCCGCGGGCTCACGGCTCCGCCGGCAAGGCCGACAGGAGCGCGGGCTGCAGCTCGGCGCAGACCCGACTCGCCGTCTCCACGAAGGCCCGGGCGGCGGGGGACTGGTGCCGGTCCCGATGCCAGGCCAGGACGACGATCCGGGGGGCGATGGGCAGGGAGGGGCGGAGGACCTTGACCCCGGGGTCGTCCCGCTCCACGGTCAGCAGGGGGACCACGGCCACACCACGGCCGGCCGCCACCATGGCCTGGACGGTGGCGTTGTCGTCGGAGCGGAAGACGAAGTCCGGCTCCACCCCATGGGCCCGCAGCTGGCCCTCCATGTGCTGGGTGACGCGGCAGCGCCGGAATCCGATCAGGGGAAGGTCCTGGAGCTCACGGGGTGAGGGCGGCCGCGCCGCCAGCTCCGAGTTGGCCGGCACCAGGAGGACGTAGGGGTCCTCGAGCAGGGAGACGGAGGCGAAAGGACCCGGGGGGAGGGGATAGAAGGCGAAGGCCAGGTCCAGCTCGCCCCGTTCCACGTCTTCCAGGAGCTGGTCGTCCAGCCAGGTCTCGGTGAACCCGATCTCCACCGCCGGCCAGGCGACGGTGTACTCCCGGAGCAGGGCGGGAAGGATCCTGGCCCCCGCGCTCTGGTAGATGCCCACCCGCAGCCGCCCCGCCACGCCGCCCGAGAGGGCGGCGAAGTCGGCCCGGGCCGCCTGGGCCCGGGCCAGGATGCATTCGGCGTGGGGCAGGAAGCGCCGGCCGGCCTCGGTCAGGCCCACCGGCCGGCGCCCCCGGGAGCGCTCCACCAGCCGTTCGCCGACGATCCGCTCCAGGCTGGCGATGCGCTGGCTGACGGTGGACTGACTGCAGTCGAGCAGGTCGGCCGCCGCCCAGAACGAGCCTCCTCGCGCCACCGCCTGCAGAGCCAGCAGGTGGCGCAGCTGGAGGTCGGCCCAGTGATCGAACATCCCGATTGGATTATGAGGAATGATGCGTTGCTTGCATCAATGGCCCGCCCCCATCATGACCGAATGGTGACCACCGTCGTGCTGCTCTTCCTCGTCCTCGTGGGTCCGCTCGCCCTCGTCCTGGGCGCCGACTCGCGCCTCCTCGACGACCGCGACCGCCTCGGCTGGTGGCCGGGGGGATGGCCGCGCTCGGCCGGCGCCCCACGCCGGGCGCGGCCGGCCCGGGTCGTCGCCACCGCCATCGGGACGGCGAGGGCGGCCCGGCCCCCGGCAGGGCCGGACGTCGGCGTCCCGCCCACCGGGCTGCCCCGGAGGGGTCCGTCGGTCGTGGCTTCCGTCGTGAGGCCGGTGGCCGGGTGGGCCGTCCCGCGCCGGCTCCCGGCCGTGGGGACGGGGCGGCCCGTGGCTCAGTCCAGCCGGGCCAGGCGCGCCGGGGATTCGACCGCGGAGACGGCCCGCCGGGCCGAGATCCGGCCCTGGATGGCGGGCAGGAGGCCCTGGGGGAGGAAGAGCATGATCAGCACCAGCACCAGGCCGTAGACGGCGTAGGAGAGGATGGCGGGGAGCTGGGGCGGGAGGCCGGGCCCGGTGCCGAGGCTCTGCAGGAGCTGGACCAGGAGGTAGACGACGGTGGCCCCCACCGCCGATCCCCAGATCGAGCCCAGGCCGCCGACCGCGGCCATGATCAGGAACTGGACCGAGAGCAGCACCGGGAACGAGCCGGGGGCGATGTAGCTCACGAAGAACGCGTAGACGCCGCCCGCGAGCCCGGCGTAGGCGGCCGAGAGGGCGAAGACCTGGAGCTTGTAGCGGACCACGGGCACGCCGGCGGCCAGGGCCCCCGCCTCGCTGGTGGCCAGCGCCCGCAGCCCTCGACCCGGACGCGAGCGCACCAGGTTGCGGTTGAAGAGCAGGACTGCCGCCACCAGGACCCAGGTGACGTAGGCGTAGATGAACGTCCGGTACTGCCCCTGGATGGCGAGGGGGCCGATGGAGAGGGTCGGGATGCCCGGCATGCCCGTGTCGCCCCCGGTCAGGCCGCGGGCCTCGCCGATCACCGAGAGCACGATGAGCTGGAAGGCCAGGGTGGCGAAGGCCAGGTAGTGGCCGCGCAGCCGGAGCAGGGGCAGGCCGACCGCCACCGCCACCACGGCGGTGAAGGCGGTGGCCGCGGCCAGGGAGAGGAGCGGGGGCACCTCCAGCGCCCGGGTGAGGATGGCCGCGGTGTAGGCGCCGATGGCGTAGAAGGCGGCCTGTCCCAGCGAGACCTGGCCGGCGAAGCCCATGAGCAGGGAAAGACCCGCCACCACGATCACGGACAGGCCGATGAAGACGTACACGGTGAGCTGGGAGTCGTTCAGGGCGATGGGCACGAGGAGCGAGAGCACGGCCGCGGCCAGACCGGCCCAGAAGGCGAGGGGCCGGCGCCGAAGGCGGTTCACGCTCCCTCCTCGGCCGCCGGGGAGCGCCGGCCGGCCTGCCAGACCATGAGCCCGAGCATCACCACCAGGGCCACGCCGCTCTCGAACGAGGCCCGGTAGTAGCCGGCCACCAGGGCCTCGGCCACCCCCAGCACCAGTGCCCCGACCAGGGCCGTGCCCGGCCGCAGGAGCCCGCCGAAGATGGCCGCCGCGAAGCCGTTGATGGCGATGCCCACGTCGGAATCGAAGGAGACGGGCTGGAGGGGCGTGATGAGCACCCCGGCCAGCCCTCCCAGCGCGCCCCCCAGGGTGAAGGCCAGCAGTCCCATGCGGCGGACGTCGATGCCCACCAGTCGTGCCGCGTAGGGGTTGCTGGAGCAGGCGGTGAGGGCCTTGCCCAGGTAGGTGTGGTCGAAGAACAGGCTCAGCAGGCCGAAGGTGACGGCGGTGACCGCCACCACCAGCAGGAACTGGTACTGGACGCTGATCCCGCCCATTCGGGCCAGGCCCGCCAGCCCGGTGAACGAGACCGGCTGGTCGCCCCAGATCAGGATGATCACCGCGTAGGAGCCGATGCCGAGGCCGAGGGTGATGATCAAAGAGGCCAGCGGGGGCGTGCCCCGGCGCCCGATCGCGATCACCCCCACCACCAGCCCGGCCAGGGCCGCCAGGGCCACGGCCAGGACCTCCGCCGGGCCGTGGGGCAGGCCCCGGGAGAGGAAGGAGGAGACGGCCATCCCGGCGACGACGGCGAAGACGCCCTGGGCGAAGTTGACCACCCGCGAGACGCGGTAGATGACGACGAAGCCGGTGGCCACCAGGGCGAACGTGCAGCCGGTGGCGATCCCGCTGACCGCGTACTGGAGGAAGAGGGTCATGGCCCCAGTCCAGAGCGGCCCCGCTCTCCCCTCACGACCCAATCCCCGTGGCTGCGGCTTCGTCGGCCGCCCCGCCCAGGTAGGCCGCCCGCACCGCCGCCGTCCGGCTCAGCTCCTCGGAGCTCCCGCTGGCGGCGATCCGGCCCGCCTCCAGCACGTAGGCCCGGGGACACAGCTCGAGGGCGAGGCGGGCGTTCTGCTCGACCAGCAGGATGGCCATCCCCGTCTCCCGGTTGAGCCGGACCAGGTGCTCCGCCAGCGCGTCCACCACCAGCGGGGCCAGGCCCAGGGAAAGCTCGTCCACGGCCAGCAGGTCGGGCTGGGCCATCAGCGCCCGGCCCACGGCCACCATCTGTTGCTCCCCTCCGGAGAGGGTGCCGGCCAGGCGCCGGCGGAGGGGCCCGAGCTGGGGGAAGAGGTCGTAGATACGCCGGCAGTCCCGATCCCGGACCCGCCACGCACCCAGCCGCAGGTTGTCCTCGACGGTCATGCCGGCGAAGAGCTGGCGTCCCTCCGGGACCTGGGCCAGCCGGCCCTCCAATCGATAGCGGCCGGCCGCGGGTGGGATCAGCCCCGAGATGGTGTTGAGCAGTGTGGTCTTGCCCGCCCCGTTGGGACCGACCAGGGCCACCATCTCGCCCCGCTCGACCCGCAGGCCGACGCCGTCCAGGGCGGTGGCCTGCCCGTAGCGGACCACGAGGTCCTCGACCTCAAGCACCGTCGGCGCGCTCCCGGCTCCGGCCGAGGTAGGCGGCGATCACCGCCGGATCGTCGCGGATCTGCTCCGCCGGTCCCTCGGCGATCACGCGTCCATGGTCCAGCACCGTGATCCGGCTGGCCAGGCGGGTCACGAAGGCCACGTCGTGCTCGACCAGCAGCATCGACAGCCCCTCCTCCTTGAGGCCCCGCAGGAGGTCGGCCAGCCGCTCCCGCTCACCCGCCCGCAGGCCGGAGGCCGGTTCGTCGAGGAGCAGGAGGCGGGGATCGGCGCAGAGGGCGCGGGCGATCTGCACCGTCCGCTGCTGGCCGAGGGGGAGCGACTCGGCCAGGCGGTCGGCCGCCTCCCCGAGACCCGCCCGCTCCAGTGCCCGCTCGGCGCGGGCCAGGATCTCCCCTTCCTCCCGGCGGTGCCGGGGAAGGCGGAGGAACGCCTCCCAGAAGCCGTGATGGGTCCAGGCGTGCGCCCCCACCATGACGTTTTCCAGCACGGTCATGCCCCGGAAGAGCCGTACCGCCTGGAAGGCGATGGCGATGCCGAGCCGGGCCCGCCGGTCGGGCGGCTCACGGGTGATGTCCCGGCCCGCGAACGAGACCCGGCCGCCGTGGGGCCGCAGGTGGCCGGCGATGAGGTGGAAGAGGGTGGACTTGCCCGCCCCGTTGGGGCCGATGACGCCGGCGAGTTCGCCGGCCGCCACCCCCACCGAGACGTCGTCCACCGCCACCACCCCGCCGAACCGGCGCGTCAGGCCCCGCGCCTCCAGCATCGCTCCGTCACTTACCGGCCTGGGCGAGCTGCTGCTCGGTGAGCCCGACGGGCACGAACTGCCCGTTCCTCACCACCGACATCAGGCTGGCCGAGTCCGGCATCCCCCAGTGCTTCTGGCTGGTGAACCGATAGTGACCCTGCGGGGTGTCCAGGTTGATGCTGTCCAGGCCCGCCCGGATGCCCTCGGGGGTCGCGCCCTTGCGCTTGATGGCGTCGAAGATGAACGTCATCGCGATCATGGAGTCCCAGGCGAACTGGGGCGGGTAGTAGCCGTTGGCCTTCTGGAAGGGACCGGCGAAGTCGTCGATCAGCTTCTTGTACTTGTTGCTGGCGGGGAGGGAGGCGCCCACCACCCCCATCGAGGCCTCGACGTAGACGCCCTCGGCCGCCGCGCCGCTCGGCTGCAGGTAGAGGCTGGAGGCCTCAGCCGCGGTCATCATCAGCGGGATGCCGGTCTTGGCCGCCGCCCACTGCTTGGTGATGACGACCGGCGGCGCGCCCGTGGCCCAGGTCAGGAGGACGTCCGGATGGGCAGCCTGGATGCGGGCGATCTGGGGCGCGAAGTCGGTCTGGCCGAGCTCGAAGGTCTCATCGTCGATTACGCTCACGCCGTAGCTGGAGGCCAGCTGCTTGGTCTCGTCGTGGCCAGCCACGGCGTACGCGTTCTTGGTGTCGGTGAGCATGGCCAGCTTGGTCCAGCCCTGCTGCTGCATGAACTTCAGGCAGGTGGCCGCCACCTGCTTCGAGGTGGGGGTGGTCATCCACACGTAGGGGTGGACGGGGATGACCTGCTGGTCCGAGGCCGCCACCGAGACGTCGGGGATCTTTTTGATGTCCACCTGGGGGATCATGGCCAGCTCGGAGGTGGACTGAGGCGGCCCCTCGATGGCCACCACGCCCTGGTCGACCAACTTGCCGTAGTCGATCACGCTCTGGTTGGGGTCGGAGGCGTCGTCCATCTCGATGAGCTGGATCTTGCGGCCGTTGATACCGCCTCGGGCGTTGATCTGGTTGACCATCTGCTCGGCGGCGAGCTTGTCGTTCTTGCCCAGGGGCGCGTAGTTGCCGGTCAGCGAGGTGAGCAGGCCGATCTTGATCGGACCCTTGGGCGCCGCCTGCTGGCCGGCGCCGCCGGCGCAGGCGCTGGCCGCGAGCAGCGCGGCGACGAGCAGGCCGGGCAACCTGGTCAGGTGGCCTCTCCAGTTCATGGCCTCCTCTCCTCCTCAGGAACTCCCTGGATGATGCTCCCTCCCTGAATCCGCCGCCCCCGGTGGCTCAAGGCCTCCGGTCGGGACCGACGGAGGTGGCCTGATTTTAGCGGGGGCCCCTTGCCGCGGCCACCGCTCCCGTTTCGACCCCGTTCGGTGAGGGCGACGAAGGCGATGGGGTGGGCAGGGGAACATGAACGCACCGTGACAAGCTTCGGTGGAGGGCACGGTTCGGCCCCCGCTCGGACGGCATCAGTCAGGCGTGGCGTACGTGACTCCTCCGGCTGCGAATGGGCCGTTGTTGCCAGAAAGGGCCACTGGCTCATAGGGGATGAACCGAGCCTCTCCCAGGCCAAGCCTCTGGGCAGTGGCCTCCAGGCTCCGGGGGGTGGCGACGTCGTCCCACCGCCCCGTGTCGACGCGGTGCTGGATTGCCAGAACCCCGGCCACGAGCTCGGCCGGGGTAAAGTTGCAGTGGCCCTGACGCTCGACGTAGGCCTGGCGCAGGAGCCGGTCTGCTCCGGCCTCTCTGACCACGTGCGCGTAGAAGTTCTCCTGCTGCACCGGGACGAGCTGGTCCGAGATCGTGTGCAGGGTGAGTTCGGGAACCTGCAGGTGGCCAGTCGGGACCGAGGTCTGCTGCAGCCATCGGATGGCGTTCGGGTCGGCCTGGATGTGCGCGCCGGCAGTGAGCACGGCCAGGTCGTGGTCGAGGTCGAGGCCGGCCTCGCGGTAGAGTGCCCTCACCTCCGGCGCATAGGGCGACCGATCGAGCAGGTGAGCGAAGTCCACGCCATCGGTCCAGGATCCATTACCGCCGGCGGCCGCCTCGATGTACCAGCGCGCGAACTCTATGAAGTCCATGGCCGACAGGGGCGGTCCCTGGGCCGGTACCGCGAACTCGACGTCGTACTGCTCCCGTTCCTGCTGCTCATAGTCATGGCGACCGGGCATCGGCTCGCCCGGGGCCCAGGTGGCGACGTTCAAGAAGGCCATCGCCAACGCCAGTCGGGCGCGGCCCGCCGCGGTGGCCTGGGCTCGTTGGGCAGCGGCGTCCAGCGCCTTGCCGGTGGCCAGACCCTCGTCCGGGCCGGAGAAGCGCACCAGCTTGATCGGGGTGTCAGAGGCCAGGAGCCTGGCCATCGCGTACTCGCCATCGAGCTGGTAGTTGTTGAGCTGGATGGCCCCGGCCACGAGCCCGCAGGTGCTCAGCGCGCCCGCGATCTGGCCGTTCGCGTCCTCGGCCTCGAGCGCGCTGATCAATCCGCCCATGGAGGTGCCCAGGGCGATCACGTGCTCGGGTGCCGCGGGCAGGTCGGCCCGGACGTCCCGGAGCGCCTCGAGCTGGTCGCGTAGGGCGCTGCCCAGGGCCCACCAGGAGCCGTGCGGATCGTAGGAGGAACCCACCAGCGCGTAGCCCATGTTGAGCAGCGCCTGCCTGGTGGCCGAGTCCGGGGCGTCGGCAGCCTGTGGGGGACCGAAGCCGTGGCTGTAGAGCAGCAACGTCCCGTTCCAGGGCGTGGGCACGTCCGCGACCCAGGTTCCTCCATCAGAGGTGCTTCCGGAGTAGCTGGTGAAGCCAGCCGCCTGCACCGGGGGAACCGCCACCAGCGCGCCTAGGATGAGAGCCACGGTAGCCGCGCCGAGGCATCTCACGCACCCGAGCATCGATACCCCTCCTCCTTCACTTCTCCTCACCTCTCCTCACCGTGCCGCTTCCCGTCCATGGGGAGGGCCGAGCCTCGCCTGCACGATGAATCTAAGGACGACTAAAGTAACTTGTCAATAAGCTTGTCATGCCCTGAGCGCCTGCCCGGGCAGACGCTCGCTGGCGGGTTCTCGCCGGCCAAGGTCCATGGAGCGGTTGGACGAGGCAAGGTCGGACCGCTGGGGAGGATGGCCACCGCTCCTCCCTCAGAGATCTCGCCGGCACGGGAGGTGCGCCGCCGTGGTCGGGGGCTTCCCCAGCCGGGAGCGATCATCCGTCCGCTCGGAGCGGTCCTGGCCGAGGAGCACGGCGAGTGGATGGTGGCCGCCACCTGGCGTGGGGTCCCCTGCGCCCACCTGGGTCGTGATCACCGGCCGGGGCGGTGCCGGACCCCCGCCGGCCAGCGAGCCGTCACCGACGATATGGTGGTTGCTTGCGCGCTGCTTGACCGGACTTGCTCTCTGACGGCGAAAATCTGTTCCAGTGAGACGAGCGGCGAAGCCCGAGCCCGGCCCGGCCCAGCAGACGCCTCATTCCCGTGTCGCCTACCTCGTCTACCGCGTCGAGCGCCGGCTGCGGGCGCGCCTCGACGAGGCCGTTCGTGCCCACGGTGTGACCACCACCGAGTACGTCACGCTGAGCGTGCTGCGTCACCGGGACGGGATGTCGTGTGCCCAGCTGGCCCGCTGGGCGTTCGTCACCCCTCAGGCGATGAACCTGGTCGTGTCAGCGCTGGAGAAGCGCCAGCTGGTCCGACGCTGCAAGGATCCCAACCACGGGCGCGTGCTTCGCACGAGCCTCACCCCCAAAGGGCTTGCCACGCTCGAGGCCTGCGATCGCTCCATGGATGTGATCGAGGCCGACATGCTGGCCAACCTCGCTCCTAGCGAGGCGGAGATGCTGCGCCGGCTGCTCGCCTCCTGCGCACGCTCGCTGGAGGCCACCCGGCCGCGGCTGCCGCCATTCTGAGCGCGCGACCGCGCGCTGGCATGCGTACCGTGGGCAGGGGCACCTGGAGGTGAGCGGGGGCCCCGGCGGAGATGGAGACCGGCTTCGGACGGGACGCCCGGCTAGTCTCGATGCCCGGGCCCTCGTGGCCAGCGACGACGTCGGCCATGGGGCAGCGGTCCCCGTCGGGGCTGGTCGCGGCCCTGGCTCAGGTGGATGGGGCGGGCCGCTCGGCCGCGAAGGCGGCCTCCAGGGC
>JAJPKS010000166.1 GCA_021323605.1 Bacillota bacterium
TACCCCGTCTACATCGCGGCCAAGATGAACGGTGGCGGCCTGCAGAACATGCAGCCCGGCTGGGACTTCTGGAAGGCCCACGCCAAGCAGATCCGCACCATCGTCACATCCAACCCGCAATACCTGGACGTGCTCAGCAACGGCACCGCTCCCTTGACCTCATACTTCAACGGCACGGCGCTGCAGTGGAAGGGAGGGGGTGCGCCACTCGAGTACGTGCCACCCAGAGAGGGTGCGATCAGCGTCCCGGTGTACCTGCAGTCGGTGCAGGGCAACACCAATGACCAGAACGAGGTCGTGACCGACATCATCAACCAAATGCTGTCACCGAAGTGGAACCAGCAGTGGGCGGTCACGTCGGTCGAGGTGCCCACCAATCAGAAGGTGCAGCTCCCGGATGCCATGCGCTCGCTGCCGGCGTTCCAGAGAGCGACGGTGGAAAAGCTCCAGACCGTCGACTGGACGGTGGTCGCCAGGAACAATGCCGACTGGCGCCAGAAGTGGGATCAGGACATCAAGGCGAACATCTGAGCGGATCGAGGCCCGAGACCTCGACCGACCCGTCGGTGCGGGCTCCGGCGCGACGGCCTGCCGGCTGGCGGCCGGATGGCTACCTGTTCCTGCTGCCGGCCCTGTCCGTGCTGGTACTGTTCTTCCTCGCGGCCATGGCCGTGCTCCTGAGCTTCAGCTTCGAGCGCTTCGTCGGAGGCCGATTCCTGCCGGGGACGACGACCGGGAACTTCACGACCTTCCTGGGCGGTCATTACTACTGGAGCGTGATCGCGACCACGGTGAAGCTGGGTACGGTCACGACCTTCCTCTGCGCCCTCATCGGCTATCCGACGGCCTACGCGCTCAACGCCATGCGGCGGCCGCTGGTGCGCAACCTGGGCTACTTCGCACTTTTCGCGCCCCTGCTCACGAGCGTGATCGTTCGCTCCTACGGATGGTCGCTCCTCCTCGGGGATCACGGGTTCATCAACCAGATCCTGCTCTCGCTGCACGTCGTCCGGACACCGGTGCCGATGCTCTATGAGTTCTCCGGTGTGGTGATCGCTCTTGTCCACATCCTCCTGCCCTTCATGGTTTTCCCGGTGGTCAGTGTGCTCGGTCAGCTCGATCCGGCGCTGAAGCTGGCCTCGGCCGACCTGGGCGCCAATCGCCTCCAGACCTTCTTCCGAGTGACCCTGCCGCTCACGGTCCAGGGCCTGGTCGTCGGCTGCGAGCTGGTCTTCGCTCTCTCCATCAGCGCCTTCGCAACCCCGTCGTTGCTCGGGGGCGGGCGTGTCCAGGTGCTGCCGGCGCTGATCTACAACGAGGTGGGCGGGCTCAACTGGCCGCTGGCGGCGGTCGAGTCCTACGCGCTGCTCGTGCTCGCCCTGGCCGTGATAGGGATCTTCACCCTTCTGTTGCGTGGCCCCGTGGCCCGGAGCCGGGGGGCGACATGACCTCCTCCGGCCACCGAATCCTGGGGCTGTTGCTGGGTGCCGTCGCCGCGTTCATGCTGGCACCGATCGCGATCGTGATCGTCAACTCGTTCAACAGCGTCCCCTATGGGGCCTGGCCACCGCCTGGCTATTCGCTCAGGTGGTATGTCAATCTCTCGCAGCAGACCGACTTCGGGGACGCCGCCGTGCGCAGCCTGGTGGTCGGTGCGGTGGCCACGGCCCTTGCCCTGGTCGCGGGGACGCTCGCCTCGCTGGCCCTGGTCAGGTTCCGGTTCCCGGGCAAGGCGGCGATCAACGGGCTGTTGCTCGCGCCCATGGTCGTGCCCAAGGTCGCGATCGGTATGGCGGCCTTCACGCTCTTCGTCAGGCTACACGTCTACGGGACGCTCTGGACTCTGATGATCGCCCACACCGCCCTGATCCTGCCCTTCGCGGTGACCATCATCTCGGGCGCTCTGCTCCGGGTCAGGCCGGAGCTGGAGCAGGCCGCTCAGGACCTGGGCGCCTCGCCGGCGCGCGCCTTCCTGACCGTCGCCCTTCCCCAGCTGAGGAGAGCGCTGGTGGCGGCAGCTGTGCTCAGCTTCGTCGTCAGCTTCGACGAGGTCGACGCCTCGATCTTCATGGTCTCCCATGCTGACCCGACGCTGCCGGTGGCGATGTACAACTACATGCAGAAGTACCAGGACCCCACACTGGCCGCCCTCTCGACCATCCTGGTCGCGGCCACCCTGCTGCTGGCGGTTCTCCTGCTCCGTTCCTTCGGCATCTCGGGGCTCTCCGAGATGGTCGGGCGGGCACAGAGACAGCCGGTCATTCCAGGAGAAGCCGATGCCTGATCATCGCTCACGCCTCAGGACCATCCCCGTCCACACGCTCGCCAACGGTCACCAGCTCGTGCTCCACGTGCACGAGATGGAGAGCGGGCGGCCGGGGCCGACGCTCGGTGTGATCGCCACCATCCATGGCGACGAGCCGCTCTCGATCGAGATCGTGCGGCGCCTGCTGCAGGAGGTCGACCTGAGCCGGCTTCGCGGCCGCATCCGCGCCCTGCCGGTCGCCAATCCCTATGCCTACCAGTCCTCGACGCGCAACCTCCCGCTCGACATGAGCAACCTGAACCGGATCTTCCCCGGCGACCCGGACGGGATGCTCTCGGAGCAGCTCGCCCACGTCATCTGCTCGCACTTCTTGCCCGGCCTGGACGCACTCGTCGACCTCCATTCCGGAGGCATCTGGCCGACCGTCGACTATGCCTACATCCATGACGAAGGCGCCGATCTCTCCCGCGTCTTCGGGCTGGACCTGCTCTTCAAGGGTCCGTCCTATGCCGGTTCTCTCGGGAACCACGCGCGGCAGAACGGCATCCCCACCGTGGTCAGCGAGCTGGGGGGAGGGCAGGCCGACAACGAGCGCTTCATCGGTCGGGGGGTGCGCGGGATCGTCAACGTCATGAGGCACCTGGGCATGCTCCCCGGCCGGCCGGAGCTGCCGGATCGGCAGACGATCGTGCACGACATCCGGATCCTGCGGCCGCACCACGGCGGCATGATGCTGTCCGAGATCGGCGTCGAGCGCCTGGGCCAGGCCGTCCCCGTGGGGACGCTGCTGGGGCGGGTGGTCAGCCCCTACACCTTCGAAACGCTGGAGGAAGTGCGGGCGCCATTCGACCCCTCGATCATGGTCCTCACCCGGCAGCGCTTCACCAAGGTCGAGCCGGGCGACTACGGGTTCATGGTCGCCGACGGCGCCGGCGCCGAGACCGTGTGATGCCGGTCACCCTCGCCCGGGCCGTGGCGGCGGTCTCCACGGCACGGTTGACGGACGAGAGCTTCCCGAGTTGAGCCCGCAGAAGGCGACCCCAAACGGGCCGCTGGCCCCCTTGATCGGCCACCACGCCACCGGGTACCGCGGTGTCGTGGACAACGGTGACGCCAACGCGACCACACTCGAGGTCACGGGAGGTTCCGCGTGACGTCCGACGGCGGCCGGGAGCTCACCGTGATCGGAGCGGGCGGGATCGGGGGTGTGGTGGGCGCCCACCTCGCCCGGGCCGGTCACCGGGTCCGCTTCGTCGAGGCCAACCTCGACCACGTCGAGGCCATCCGTGAGCGGGGACTGCACATCAGCGGCCAGGTGGACTTCACCGTGCAGGTGCCGGTGCAGCCGCCGGACGCCATCAGCGGTGACCTCGACGTGGTGCTGCTGGCGGTCAAGTCGAAGGACACGGAGGCGGCTGTGTCCGTGGTCGCGCCGCGCCTGCTGCCGGGCGGCTGCGTCGTTTCCCTCCAGAACGGCCTGGAGGTGCATGAGGTCGCGCGCTGGGTGGGGGCGCACCGGACGGTGGGGGCGTTCTTGACGTTCGGCGGCAACTACGCCTCGCCGGGCGAGGTCGTGTACGGCGGCCCCGGGTCGTTCAGGCTCGGAGAGCTGGACGGGAGGCGAACCGACCGCATAGAGGGGCTCGCGGAGACTCTGACCGCGGCCTTTCATCCCGTCGAGGTGACCGGCAACATCTTCGGCTTCCTCTGGGGGAAGACCGCGCTCGGCGCCTACTACTTCGCGACCGCGCTGGTCGACGAGGACGTTCTCCGAATCCTCGACCGCCTGGAGTACCGGCCGCTCTTCGGCCGGCTGGTGGCAGAGGTGGTTCGCGTCGCGGAGGCCGAGGGAGTTCGCTGTGAGGTCATCGACGGGTTCGACCCGCTGGCCTTCATGGGCGACGGCGACACGGAGCCGTCCTGGCAGGCCCAGTACCGCTACTGGGCGGCGCACCTCCAGCGGCGAACCGGGGTCTGGCGTGACCTGGCCGTCCACCACCGGGCCACCGAGGTCGACCACATCATCGGGCCCGTGATCGCACGGGCAAAGGCGCGCGGCGTGGCGGTACCGCTCTTGAGGCGCCTGAGGCAACTGATCAAGGAAGCGGAAGCGGGGCGGAGAGGGCTGTCGTTCGCGAACCTGGACGAGCTGAGGGCGGCTGAGATCGAGGACACTGGATCGAGGCGCGAGCCACACCCGGCGCGCCCGACGAGCCGAGGCCCGGCGCCGGGGTGACGCTTCGGGCGACCCCGCCCGCATGCACGCCCGCGCCCACCGAAGCCCGTGCCGCGCACACGAAACGTTCCGGGAACCGGTCGAAGGTCCCGCGCCCGGCGGGTGACGAACCTGGTCAGGCCGCCTCCAGGTTGCCGTTGAGGGGGCGGGAGTGGTCGGCGAAGGTGGCCGCAGGCTGCTCCCAACGGCGCACGCGGCGCCGCATGGACTCGTCGAGGAGGGCGCCGCGGCTGCCACCGAGACCAGGGAGGAACAGGAAAAGGGGAAGAGAGGAGAGGAAGCGGATGTCGGCCGCTGCGTCGCCATCGAGCCGCTGACCGAGGGCGAGGGCGGCGCCCACCAGGCGTTGGAGCCGATCCGGAAGGAGGTCGGCGCCGAGAAACGCGACGGATGGTAGGGGTCGACTTCCGAGGCTTCTTCGGGAGCCTCTGTCGGGATTCGCTCCTGGGACTCCTGGTCCGCTCCCAAGAACTGCTTGCCGCTCCGGTGGGTCTCCTCGATCGCCCACCGATCGGCGTTCGGCCCGGATCACCTGCTCCGCGGTCGCCATGAGATCGGTGGTGA
>JAJPKS010000121.1 GCA_021323605.1 Bacillota bacterium
ATCACCGTGGACCCGGCCCTGGTCTTCTCCAAGTGGGTCGGCGAGTCGGAGAAGGCCATCCAGCAGGTGTGCAAGAAGGCCAAGCAGGCCGCGCCCTGCGTGCTCTTCTTCGACAACCTGGAGGCGCTCGCGCCCGCCCGCCGGAGCCGGGGGGTCGAGGAGTCGGAGGCTTACGATCGGCTGGCCAGTCAGCTCTACGCCGAGCTCGACCGGCTCGGCGAGCTGGGCACCGTGATCCTGCTCGGGGCGACCCACCGGCCCGAGCTGCTCGATTCCGCGCTGCTCCGGCCGGGCCGTTTCGGCTTCACCATCCGGGTCGGCCTCCCCACCGCCCGCGAGCGCGAGCAGATCCTGGCCATCCACCTGCGCCGGGTGCCGCTGGCCGAGGACGTGGACCTGGCCGGGCTGGCGGCCGAACTCGAGGGGCTGTCGGGGGCGGACATCGCCGGCATCTGCCAGCGGGCGTTCCTGACCGAGCTGCGTGCTTTCGCGGCGAGCGGATCGGACCCCGACCCGCAGGGGTTCCGGGTCAGCGCTCGCTCGCTGCGCCGGGCCGTCGACGCCGCCCTGGACGTCGCGGCCGAGAGCGCCGAGCGGCGGGATAGGAGATGAGGTCATGCACGAGGGATCCCCACCGGTCTGTCCCGGCTGTGGCCGGGCGATGAGCGTGGCCGAGGTGCTGTCGACGGCCGGCGTCCGGGGCAAGCCGGTGCGCTGGCGCTGCCCCGAGGACGACATCGAGGCCACAGCCGCCCACCCCGTGCAGATCGCTCACCTGCACGTGGGCGACGAGGAGGTGCGGGGCGGTCGCACGGGCCGGATCGTGAAGCTGGAGATGAAGGGCGCCGAGCTGGTGGTCTTCTCCCGGCTGGTGCGGGGGTGAGGGAAGGAAGAGGTGCCACGGCCGCTTCCCCTCGATGACGCTCGCTACCGGCGCTTCCTGGCCGACCTCCGGACCCTGGTCGGGCCCGATCCCTGGCTCCATGATGCCTCCGCCCTGCACGGTTTCTTCGCCGCCCATCGGGCCTGGTTCGGCCCGCGCACGGCGGCGGCCCTGGACCAGGCCTCCGACGACGTCCTTCGCTCGATGGTGCACGTGGCCGTCCTGGCCGCCACCGAGCTGGCCGACCTCCACCCCGCGAGCCGGGAGTGGCTGACCCAGCACGGGCTCTCCCTGCCGCCCTGGGACGTGACCGTCCCCCGCAACGCGCAACGGTTGATCGCCTTCCGGGACCGGGTCTACGGCGTGGTCGAGTGGGAGCCGGCGCAGCGGGTGCAGCTGGCCC
The DNA here is from genome assembly GCA_021323605.1 of Bacillota bacterium. GTDB lineage: Bacteria > Chloroflexota > Dormibacteria > Dormibacterales > Dormibacteraceae > CADDZO01. The sequence goes on from JAJPKS010000121.1 coordinate 1,287, forward strand.
CCGACCTCGACGAGGCCGATCGGCGCTGGGCGACGGCGCTGGCCATCGGCATCGGCGAGCGCCCCCAGTGGTCGAACCAGGAGGTGTGGAGGTATGCGGCCTACCTGGTGATGGGGGTGGAGGAGTTCGAGCCGCGTCGGGGGTGGCCCGACGAGGAGCTGGCGGCGCGCTACGGCGTGCCGGTCGAGGCGGTGCGGTTCCGGCGCCGGCTGCCGGACCGCCTGGGCCAGGGGCCGTCGTGAGCCGCTACGCCACCACCGGCTGGTACGAGTTCCTGCTCCCGGTGCGGACGCCGGGGGGCGAGGACCACCTCCGGGTCTGGATCGACATGCAGGACGTGGTCCCCCTGCTGCGACGGCTGGATCGCGTCTACGGCGACCCCGAGCATCCGTACTGCCGAGACCTGACCCAGGTGCCCAACGCGGCCCGGGACCTGGTGGCCATGGTGATGGAGCACGTGATCGAGCATCCCGGCTGCGTTCGCCGGGTCGCGGTCCGGAGGAGCCTCTTCGCCGAGCTCCAGGAGCGATTCGGGGTCCGGCGCTCGGCCTACCCGGTCCCCTACCCGGAGATCATCGACCAGGTCGATCTCGACCTCGCCCAGGCGTTGCTCCTGCTGCCCGTGGTGCTCGACCGCGGGCGGGCGGGGCGGGGAGGGGACCGTGGATGAGTTCCGGCCTCCCGAGTCCGGGCTGCGCTACACCGCCGACCATCTCTGGTTGCGCCGCCGAGGCGAGGGGGTGGTCGTCGGCGTCACCGACCGGATCAGCCGCATCCTCACCCTGGTCACGTCGGTGGAGCTGCCCGACCCCGGCGCCCACCTCGACCAGGGCGCGGAGCTGGCCACGATCGAGTCCCAGAAGGTCACGATCACGGTCTCGGCCCCCTGTTCCCTGGACGTCCTGGGGACGAACCCCGAGGTGCTGGCGGATCCCATGCTGGTTCGCATGGATCCCTACGGGAGGGGCTGGCTGGTGGAGGTGAGGCTGACCGAGGGGGCCTGGGAGCGGCTGCTCGACGAGCACCGGTACCGGGCGTCGATCGAGCTCGGGACCTGATCCCGATGGGCACGGAGACGTCTTCGACGGCGGAGAAGAAGGAGGGCGAACCATGATCGCGGTGATGCTGCTCTACGTGGGCGCGGTTCTCTTGCTGAACGGCGTCTGGATCCTCGGCTCGGCGATCGCCGAGACGTCCCAGCGAAGGGTGCAGGCACAGGCCGCCTCGGGCACCGCCTCGGGCGCCGGCGGGGCCACCTACCTGGCGCTGAGCAACCGAGAGGTCGGCGTCATGAACCTCTTCGTCGGCGTCCTCGGCTTCCTGCTGGCGATGTTCGCGGTGGTCCGGGTCGGTCCGGCCAACATCGGTGCGGCCGAGTTCGAGTTCGGGGCCTTCGTCCTGCTCTTCGCCTTCACCTACCTCTATGTGGGCATCAACCAGTTCTTGAACGCAGACGGTCGGGCCCTGGGCTGGTACTGCCTCTTCGTCGCCATCACCGCCGTGCCGACCGCCATCATCACGCTCCTCGCCTCCCGGGGCCACACCTGGCCGATCTGGCTCGGGGCCGACTGGGCGGCCTGGGCGGTGCTGTGGTTCCTCTTCTGGGTCTTGCTCGCGCTGCAGCGACCGATTGCCCGGCTGGTGGGAGCGGTCACGGTCTTCGTGGCGGTCACGACCTGCTGGATCCCCGCCTACCTGTTGCTCACCGGCTACCTGCCCGGCTCCTGACCCGGGCGATCCCGTCCCCGGCCGGGGCCTCTCCACGGCGCCGGCGTCCGGACTCGGTCGGGGGCCGCCGGCCGGGGGTGGGAGGAGGACGGTCCCGGGGACGGACGGCGTGCCCGGCCACCGGCGCTTGCCCGAGCCCGTGATCGCGCGTCCGTGGTCGGGGAGGACCGTCGCCGGAGCGGTCCTGCTCGACCTCGCCCTGAGCCCACTGTTCGTCTGGGGGGTGCTCGCCCCCGCCGCCGGCAGTGAGTTCGGGGTCGGGGGGACCGGCCTGGGGCTGGTCTTCTCGAGTGGTCTGGCCGCCTTCACCGTGGGAGTCCTGGCGGGGGGCAGGGTCGCGGACGCGGTGGTCCCGGGCCGGCTGGCGTCGGTCACCGCCGCCGGGGCCGGGGCCGGACTGCTGGTGGCGGCCCTCGCCGGCGCCCTGTGGACGCTGGCGCTCGGCTTCACGGTCCTGGGCGGGGCGACCGGCCTCGGCTACGCCACCGCGCTGCGGACGGTGGGCACGGTGGCTTCGCGCCGGGGGCTGGCGCTGGGGCTGGTGGTCGGCGCCTACGCCGGAGGCACGGTGGTGATGGCCCCGGTGGCCGGGGCGCTCCTCCAGGCGGTGGGCTGGCGGTGGACCCTGGCGGCGCTGGCCGCCCTGGTCGTCGGCTGCGCGCTGGGCGCCGCGGCGCTGCTGCCCTGGACCCGGCCCCGCGGGGGTGGGTCCGAGCCGGGAAGGGCGTCGTCCCCCGGGCGGCTCCGGCGGGTGGGGCCGCTGTGGCTGGTCTTCGCCCTCGGCAGCGCCCCGGCGCTGGGGGCCTTCGCCCACGCCGGCGCGATCGCGGGCGGCTCCGACCGCGCCGCCCTGGCCGTCGCCCTCCTCTCTGCCGGCAACCTGGGCGGCCGGCTGGTGGCCGGGCCGCTCTCGGATCGCACCGGCCCCTCCATCGCCCTGCACGGCGACCTCGCGCTGCTCACGGTCGCCTGCCTGCTGCTGACCCTGGGCGGGAGCGCGACCGCGCTGGTCGCCCTTCTCCTCCTGGGGGTCCAGTACGGCGCTCTGTCGGCGCTGGTCCCGGCGGCCACGGCCCGCGTCGTCCCCGCCCACCGCTACGGCCGCGCCTACGGGCTGGTCTTCACCGGCTGGGGGCTGGCCGGCCTCGTCGCTCCGGTCGCCGTGGCCTGGCTCGCGGCCTGGGGCGGCGTCCCTCTGGCCTTCGCCGTCGCCGCCGTCGCCGCCCTGCTGAGCTGGGCGTGCGCGGCCGCCTCCACCGTCCGGCGGGGACGGTGAGCCGTCGCCAGGGAGGCGGCGTCGCCTTCAGCCCGGCCTCCGAGGGGGAGCGGGGCCGCCCGGCACCTGCAACCGTCACCTTCGGTGCGTACACGGTCACCGACGACCCGGACGGAAACGCTGGCCCGGGAAGCCACGTACGCCCAGCTCGACTGCCTCCCTTCGCGTTCTCTGGTCGGTTCGATCCTTCACGGATGTGAAGCGCTGTGGGAGTCGTTTCGTTTCGCTGAGCGAAACAACGTTGACGGCTCAGCCGGCCTGGTTTAGAGGAAGAGTGATGCGCCTGCAGACCGCTGATGAAGCGCTGGCCGTTCTGGAGTATCTGGCCCATGCGCCGGGTCCACAGACCCTGGGCGCCCTCAGTCGTGAACTCGGACTCACCAAGGCGAGGGCTTACCGGATCCTGGCGACACTGAGACGTCGGGGGTACGTGATCCAGGATCCCTTCTCGCGTCGCTACGCGTTCGGACCGGCCTGTGCCCAGTTGACGCTGGCGGCGCGAGCCGCGGTCAATCTGTCCGCCTCCTGCTCGGAAGCCCTACGCTGGCTCTGGCGGACGACCGAGGAGACGGTCTATCTCGCCGTCTACGAGGGCGCCCAGGCGGTGGTGGTCGACAAACTGGACAGTCCACGTCCGGTGCTGGCGGCGTCGTCCCTGGGACGCATCCTTCCGCTTCACGCCGTCTCGGGCGGGAAGGTCCTGCTCTCCAGCCGACCCGACGACGAGGTCGAACGGCTGATCGACGGGCATCTGGCCAGCTTCACCGATCGCACGCTCAACGGACGAGACCAGCTGTGGAAGGAGGTCCGCAAGATCCGCGCTCAGGGCTACGCCGTCAACCGGGAAGGCTGGCGCGACGGCGTCTCCGGTGTCGCGGCGCTGGTGCGCTGGGGCCTGGAGGGCGAGCCGGCGGCCGCCATGGCGGTCTGCCTGCCCGAGATTCGCTTTCGGGAGTCCTTCCAGCACCTTCGGCGGAGCGTGATCAAGGCGGCCGCCATGGCCTCCGAGGCACTGGCCCCGTACGGCACCCGGCCGTCGTCCATCCCTGTCCCAGGAGGAATTCGATGAGCAGCGTCAGCGAAACTCGACCGGCGCGGCGTGGGGCGTTGAGGAGGGCCCGCCTACCGCTGACCTCGCTGGGTGCGCTGGTCTGCCTCTGGCTGGTCTACGCCATGGACGCCAACACCCGCCAGATCTTCTACTACGTCATCCCCCCCATCGTCAGCGAGTTCAAGGTCGACCCCACCACGATCGGCATCGTCTCCAGCCTGGTCACGGTGTGCGTCTCGCTCCTGGCCCTGCCGGCGGGACCGTGGTTCGATCAGGGCGGCCACGGTTGGGCGCGAAAGTACCGGAACGGGATCGTCGCCGCCGGTTACTTCATCTTCTCCATCCTGACCGGGATCGGAGCGCTCACGCATTCGATCTGGAACGTGGTCGTCTTGCAGGGCATCAAGAACGCCTTCGGAGGTGCGGGCGAAGGGGTCGAGGTGACCTCGGCCGCGGAGTGGTTCCCCAAGGAGCGGTTCGGCTTCGCGCTCGGCTGGCAGCACACCGCCTATCCCTGGGGAACGCTCCTCGGTGCCATCGCCACGGGCGCGATCCTGGCCGGCTTCGGCAGCCAGAACTGGCGTTACGTGTTCTTGATCATCCCCCTGGCGATGATCCCGATCTGGATCCTGTACTGGCTCTACGCGACGCATCGGCGCTACCGGCGTTTCGAACAAGAGGCCCGAGAAATGGGGCTGACCCTGCCCCTGGCTGGCGGGACATCCGAGGGCGCGGTCAAGGCTCCGCCCGGCACCTTTCGGAGAACGGTGACCAACCCCAACATCCTGGTGCCGGCGATCGCCTCCTGCTTCGGCATCATGACCTATACCGGTATCAGCTTCTGGCTCCCGCAGTACCTGGCCTTCGTCGCTCACTACAACTACGCGCAGGCGGCCGCGTACAGCGCCGTCTTCACCATCACCGGGGGTGTCGGCCAGTTCGCCTGGGGGATGATCTCCGACCACCTCGGTCGCAAGCTCTCGCTGATGGTCACCTTCTGCTGGCTGGCAGTCGGAATCTTCCTCCTGCAGTTCACGGCCGCGGGGCTGGCGCTCCTGGTGGCGGTGCAGCTCTTCGCCGGGCTCGCCACCAACGCCATCTACCCCGTGCTCTACGCCTACGCCTCTGACTCGGCCTACGAGAACGGCATCGGCACCGCCAACTCGTTCATGTGCTTCATGCTGTACATCGGTGGCGTGTCACCGCTCATCCTCGGCGCCCTCATCGGCGCCGGCGGCGGCTACCACAGCGCCACCGGGTACGTGCTCGGGCTCTACTTCATGGTCGTCATCTCGTTGATCTCGGCGGTCCTGATC
>JAJPKS010000491.1 GCA_021323605.1 Bacillota bacterium
AGGGTACCGTCCTTGCTCTTCCCCTCCGACAGCGGTTTACACCCCGAAGGGCTTCATCCCGCACGCGGCGTCGCTCCGTCGGGCTTTCGCCCATTGCGGAAGATTCCCCCCTGCTGCCTCCCGTAGGAGTGGGGGCCGTGTCTCAGTCCCCCTCTGGCTGGTCGTCCTCTCAGACCAGCTACCCGTCATCGCCTTGGTGGGCCGTTACCCCGCCAACAAGCTGATAGGACGCGGGCCCCTCCTCTGACGACGCAGCCGAGAGCCACGTCTTTCTTCGCCTGCCATGCGGCCGGCGACCACATGCGGTATTACCCCCGGTTTCCCGGGGCTATCCCCCACCAGAGGGTAGGTTACCCACGCGTTACTCAGCCGTTCGCCGCTCGGAAGTCGCCCCTTGTGGGGACGACCCCCCGCTCGACTTGCATGGGTTAGGCACGCCGCCAGCGTTCACCCTGAGCCAGGATCAAACTCTCCGTCCTCACACCGAGAGCACGGCGCTCTCGATCGAAGGCAGGGGCCAGGTCTCCTGGACCGGTTCCTGACTCCAGGAGAGGTCCTTCCCGCTCTTCAGTTGTCAAGGTGCCCACACCACCCAACTCCTGACCACACCCCCAGGACCGGGTTGGCGAGGTCCCTTGCACCACCCGCCGCTCGATCCTGCCCTGGGGCGTGCGGGATCCAGCGCCTGGGTGACGCCAAAAAACATACCACGGTCGTCAGCGCCCAAAACATCCCGGCCGTCGTGTTGTTGCCCGAATCCGAACCCGGAGCCGAGGACCGGGGGCGAGGCGCCGGCCTGAGGGTGGCGTGGGCGGCGCAGCGATCCTCGGCGCCCCCGACGTCGCCCTCCGGCGGCGGCCCGGCTTGCCGGGGGCGGGGCCAGTCTGCTATGGTGACCGGCCGTTGGGCAGCCGGCCACGAGACGGTATCCAGGCTGCCCGCAGGGGGGTAGACGCACTATGCGCCGAATTGGTGGCCAGTGCCTGGTCGCGTTCGTCCTTGGCTGGGCCACGGTTCAGCCCGTCCAGGCGGCCGACAACGGCACCAGCCTGCAGAGCATCCAGCAACAGCTCGCCAGCGCCTCGCAGCAGATCACGAAGCTCAACCAGCAGATCGGCGACCTCGAGCGGTCGCTCGCCGACACCCAGCGGCGCATCGACCAGGAGCGGGCCGAGGTCAAGATGCTGGCCCGGGTGCTCTATGCCCAGCCCGACTCCCTGCTGGCCATGGTCTTCGAGTCCTCGTCGTTGTCCGATGCCCTGATCAGGGTGGCCGACCTGACCTCGGCCGGCGACCGGGCGGCGGCGGCCAAGCGCCAGCTGGACCAGGACCTGGCCAACCTGTCTCAGCAGCAGTCCGAGCTGCAGTCCGAGCTCCAGCAGCAGGTGCAGCTGCAGAAAAAGCTCCAGAGCGAGTACGGACGGCTGGTGGCCCTGAGCCAGCCCTCGCCGGCGGTGTCGCCGATGATGCCCTCGACGCCGGTGCCCGTGGCCTCGAGCGCCATCCAGCAGATCATCTTGCAGGCGTTCGCGCCGCTGGGGGCCGCCGCCCAGCAGTGGGCGTTGCGGGTGGCCAAGTGCGAGTCGGGCTACAACCCCTACGCGGTCAACCGCGCCACCGGCGCCGCCGGCCTGTTCCAGTTCCTCCCCTCCACCTGGGCGGCGACCCCGGAGCACAACCAGTCGCCGTTCGATCCGGTGGCCAACGCCAACGCCGCCGAGTGGCTGTACGCCCGGGACGGGCCCGGGCAGTGGCAGTGCTCGGCCATCGTGGGGTAGGGGGATAGGGACCGCGCGGCCCGTCCGGCCGTGCGGTCCTCCCCGGTCGCCGCCCGGCGGCGAGGGGGCGAGATCCCGGTGCGGGTGTGGAGGGCTGGCCCCGCCCCCGTCCACCCCTTCAGAATCGTCTCGTGAAGCTGGAGGGACGCGTGGCCGTGATCACCGGCGGCGCCAGCGGGATCGGGAGAGCGTGCGCCCTGGAGATGGCTCGCCGGGGCGCCGACGTGGTCATCGCCGATCTCGACGAGCGTCGGATGGCGTCCGTCGAGGGTGAGGTGCGGGCCATCGGGCGCCGGGCACTGGGCGTGCGCTGCGACGTCTCCCGGGATGCCGACGTGGAGGCGCTGGCGGCCCGGGCCCTGGGCGGGATGGGACGTGTCGATCTCCTCATGAACAACGCGGGCGTCGTGGTGGGGGGACCGCTCGAGGAGATCCCGATGTCCGACTGGGAGTGGATCGTCGACGTCAACCTCCTCGGCCCGGTGCGGGGGGTGCGTGCCTTCCTGCCCCACATGCTGGAGCGGGGGAGCGGCTACATCGTCAACACCGCCTCCTTCGCCGGGCTCGTGCCCCACAACCCCCGGACGATCCCGTACGACACCACCAAGCACGGCGTGGTCGGCTTCTCCGCCGGCCTCGCCCTCTACCTGCGCCCTCGGGGCATCGGGGTGTCGGTGTTGTGTCCCGGCTACGTCGCGACCAACCTGCTGGAGCGGGCCCGTCTCCACGGGGAGACGGCCGCGGGCATGCCGGACGCGGTGGTGACGCCGGAGGAACTGGCCCCGAAGGTGGTGGAGGCGGTGGAGGCGGAGCGGTTCCTGATCTTGAGCCAGCCCGAGCACGCCCGCATCTGGGCTCGGCGCGCCCAGGACGTCGACCGGCACATCCGACGGCAGCTGGAGGTGCTGGCCGGGGAGGGGCGGGGCTGAATCCCGACCCCGACCACGGCCGGCCGTTGGAGCCCCACCTGCGACGTGCGGCGCGTGAGGCGCCGGGCTTCTTGCCCGAGGAGGAGGGGTTGGCGCTCTACCGGGCCGGCCTGCGCGCCGGCGCCCGGGGGCCGCTGCTCGAGGTCGGCTCGTACTGCGGGAAGTCCGCCATCTACCTGGGCGCGGCCGCGCTCGCGACCGGCACCGTGCTCTTCTCCGTCGACCATCACCGGGGCTCTGAGGAGCAACAGCCGGGCCAGCCCTACTTCGACCCCCGTTTCCTGGGGCCCGACGGCCGCATCGACACGCTGCCCGCCTTCCGGCGGACGATCGCCGGCGCGGGCCTGGAGCCGGTCGTGATCGCGGTGGTCGGGGACTCGGCGACGGTGGCGGCCCACTGGCGTCGCCCGCTCGGCCTGGTCTTCATCGACGGCGGTCACTCGGAGGCGGCAGCCCAGGCCGACTACGCCGGCTGGACGCCCTGGCTATGCACTGGCGGCCTGCTCGTCATCCACGACGTCTTCCCTGACCCCTCCCAGGGAGGGCAGGCGCCGTGGCACGTGTTCCGGCGTGCCCTGGCCTCGGGTCAGTTCCAGGAGGTGGCAGCCGTGGGCTCGCTCCGGGTGCTTGAAAAGACCGGCGGTCGGGCTGACGCCGCAGAGGGCGTCGGCGGCCAGGAGCACGGCGGCTGAGGTCCAGGTGGGCCGTTCCAGGGGCCACCGCTCGCCGTCCGGGAAGGTGACCCCGGTCCAGTAGAGGCCCGTCGAGACGCGAAGCCGGCGCAGCCACCCGAAGACGGTCCGGGCCTCGCGGGATCGACCGAGCGCGTCGAGGGTGAGCACCAGCTCGCAGGATTCCGCCACCGTGATCCAGTCCCGGTCAGCCACGCAGCGTACGCCCAGGCCCTCGACCACGAACTCCCCCCAGCGCCCGGCCAGCCGCGCGTCGGCGTCCGGGCCTCGGATGGCCCCGCCCAGCACCGGGTAATACCAGTCCATCGCCCAGCGATCCTTGGGCTCGAAGGCCGTCGGCCGGCCACGGAGGGCGGCCCGTAGCGCCCGGCGGGCCTGCTCCCAGCGGGGACGGGGATGACCGAGGCGGATGGCGGCCGCGATGGCGCACTCCAGGCTCTTGTGGATGGAGCTGCAGGAGCTCACCAGCGCCCCCGGCCATGGCTGCCCCCTGGCGTCCCGGGCCCACCAGATCTCCCCTCCCGGCCGCTGGAGGCCGAGCACGCACTCGATGGCCGGTTCCACCGTGGACCAGTGCCGGGAGAGGAAGTCGAAGTCGCCGGTGGCCAGGAAGTGGTGCCAGATGCCGGTGGCGGCGTAGGCGCAGAAGTTGGCGTCGGTGAAGGCGTCCTCCACGCGCCCGTTCCGGTAAGAGGCGGCCCAGGACCCGTCCGCCCGCTGCCGGCGGGCGAGCCACTCGTAAGCTCTGGCCGCCGCGGCGTGGAGACCGGCCGCGTCCAGGGCCATGGCCGCCTCCACGTGGTTCCAGGGATCGGCGTGCCGTCCATCCTCCCAGGGGATGCACCCGTCCGGACGCTGGATGGCGGCGATGGCCCGGGCCGTCTGCTCTGCCTCCGCGGCGCTCAGGACGCCGGGAACCTCAGGCGGCACAGTAGAGGACCAGGCTCTTGCCCAGGATGGGATCGAGCGCCCGCTCGCAACGGCGGACGGCGCGGGGCCGGCGGACGATGTCCCAGACCAGGAAACGGTGGTACTGGCGGACCGGCCAGGCGCGGTCGTCGTCGGGCCCGACCAGGCAGCGCAGCCACCAGTAGGGCGTGTGCAGGGCGTGGACGTGATCGCTTCCAACCACGCGCAGGCCGGCGGCGGCCAGCCGGGCGCGCAGCTCGTGCCCCCGGTAAATCCGGACGTGCCCGCCCGGCCGCCGGTGGTAGCCGGTGGAGAGCGCCCAGCAGACCCGCTCGGGGAACCAGCGGGGCACGCTCACCGCCAGCGTGCCACCCGGCCTCAGCACCCGGACCATCTCCCGGATGGCGGCCTCGTCCTGGGGGATGTGCTCCAGCACCTCGGCCGCGATCACGTGGTCGAAGGTCCGATCGGGGAAGGGCAGGGCGAGGGCCGTCGCCCGAACCGCGCCGAAGGTGGCTCCGGCGGGGGCCTGGCCGACCTCGGCCATGGCCATGAGCGTGGCCAGTGCCGTCCGCAGGTCGTCCGCGAGCAGATCCAGGCAGGTCACCCTGGCCCCCCGACGCAAGGCCTCGAAGGCGTGGCGGCCCGATCCGCAGCCCAGGTCGAGGACCCTCGACCCGGGCCGCACGCCCAGGCGGTCGAAGTCGATGGTCAGCACGCGGCCCCGTCCCCCGGCACCCGGGTCAGGACCGCCCGATAGACGTCGACCGTGGCCCGGGCGGCCGCCTCCCAGCTGAAGTGGCGGGTGGCCCGCTCACGGCCACGAGCTCCGAGCCGCCGGCCGAGGCCAGGGTCGGAGAGCACGGTCAGGAGCGCGGCGGCCAGGGCATCGGGGTCATCGGGCGGGACCAGGAGCGCGGTCTCGCCGTCGGCGCCCGTGACCTCGGGGAGGCCCCCGGCCCGGCTCGCCACCAGGGGCACGCCACAGGCCATCGCCTCCAGTGCGGGGAGCGAGAAGCCCTCGTACAGCGAGGGCACCACCGCCGCCTCCGCGCTGGCGTACAGCTCGACCAGCGCCCGATCGCTCAGGCCGCCGAGGAAGCGCACGGAGCCGTTCAGCTGCAGCTCATCGAGCAGGCGGGCGGCGGGGCCGTCCGGACGTGGGCGCCCCACGACCACCAGCTCTGCCGGCCGGCGGGACCGGAGGCGGGCGAAGGCCCGTAACAGTGGCTCCAGGCCCTTGATGGGGGCGTCGAGACCGGCCATCGAGACCACCCGCCCGGGCCGGCGTGGCCGATCGGGAAGCGGACGGAAGAGGTCGGCGTCGACGCCGTTGGGGACGACGGTGATCCGCTCCCGGCGCACACCCATCTCGCGCACGATGTCGTCCCGGGCGGCGGCGGACACCGTGATCACGTGCGCCAGGCGCCTCGCGACCCGGGCCTGCATGCGGGCGAACCCGTACCAGCGGCGGAGCGAGGTGCGACGGCTGCGGGGCGCGCGCGCCAGCTCCAGGCGGCGGTCGACCTGGATCGGATGGTGGATGGTGGCCAGCACGGGCGGGCCCGAGGCCGCGATGCCGAGCAATCCGTAGCCCAGGCACTGGTTGTCGTGCACCACGTCGACGGACCGGCGCCGACGCCGCAGCTCGGCCCAGGCTCGCAGGCTGAAGGTGAGCGGCTCGGGGAAGCCGGCGCTGCACATGATCCCGAACTCCAGCAGGTCGATCGGCCCCCGGATCGGCCGTTGGGGCCGAAAGGGAGCCTCGGCCCGGTAGAGGTCCAGACTGGGCAGCCGGGTCAGGCGCACCCCTTCCCCCGGCTCCAGCTCCGGATAGGGGGGCCCGCTCAGGACCTCCACCTCGTGGCCGAGGTCGGCCAGCGCCCGGCTGAGCCGGCGGACGTAGACGCCCTGGCCCCCCGAGCGTGGGTTGCCCCGGTAGGTGAGGAGGGCCACCCGCAGCCGGCCGGGCGACCGTCCTGATCTCTCCCGAGACCGCTCCCCCACGGCATGGGATCGTACTCGATGGGCGGTACCGGCGCGTACCCTGAGCGCATGCGGATCGCACTCGCGGGTGTCGGCCGGATGGGCTCGGCCATCGCCGAGCGGCTGCGTGCGGCCGGGCACCGCCTATCCCTCTACGATCCCGTGCTCGCCCCTGGGGGGGAGGTCAGGGAGAGCCTGGCCGCCGCCGCCCGGGAAGCGGAGGTGGTGCTTCTCTCACTTCCCGACGCCGCCGCCGTCGAGTCGTCGCTGTCCGGACTGGTCGAGGCGCGTCCTCCGGTGGTGGTGGACCTCACCAGCTCGTTGCCCCGGACGACCCGAAGGATGGCGGCCGAGCTGGCCCCGCTGGGCGTCGCCTTCATCGACTGCCCGCTCAGCGGAGGCGTGGCGGGTGCCCGGGCCGGCACCCTGACCGCCATGGCCGGCGGGGACCCGGAGCTGCTGGAGCGGGTGAGACCGGTGCTGGCGGCCTTCGCCTCCACCATCCGCTGGGCCGGACCGCTGGGCGCCGGTCACGCCACCAAGGCCCTCAACAATGCCCTCTCGGCCGTCTCACTGACGGGGACGGCCGAGCTGCTGGTCACCGCCGTCGCCTACGGGGTGGACGAGGAAGAGGCGGTGCGCGCGGTCAACCAGGGGCCGGCCAGGAGCCAGAACAGCGAGGTCAAGTACCCGCGCGACGTGCTCTCCCGCAGCTACGCCGCGGGCTTCAGCGCCGGCCTGATGGAGAAGGACGTGGCCACGGCGCTCGCCATCGCCGCCGCGCACGCGGTGCCGGCGCCCCTCCTCTCGGGGACCCTCGAGACCTGGAGGGAGGCGACCCGGGAGATGGGGCCGCAGGCGGACTTCACCCGCGTGCACGCGGTGATCGCGACCAGGAGCGTGAGCCGGCCGGGCTCGCGGGAGGGCTTCTCCCTCGAGGTGCTGTGCCGGGCCCTAGCCGGTCTCAACCTGATCGCGACCCGCGAGGCGATGCGCATCGCCGACGCCGAGGGACTGGATCCCGTCCGCCTGCTGGACATCGTCAACGCCAGCACGGGCCGCAGCGAGGCCACGCGCTCGGCCGGAGTTGGGGAGGTGGACCGGTTGGCTCTGGCCCAGGCCCGAGAGCTCGCCGCCCAGGCCGGCATCTGGGCGCCGTTGACCGAGCTGGGCGCCGCCCTGAGCGCCGGAGGGACGGACTTGGTGAAGGGGGGATCACACGGCTAGACTGAGCCGCGCCGATCGACCGCCCACCCTACGTTCCGCTCCGATATCGGCGGCCGCCGCGGCGGCGCCCGCGCCGGCTGGGGGTCCCCATCGGACCCAGGTCCGATGGGGCGCCCCGGCTGCCGGCGGCGCTCGTCCTGCTGGCCTGCGTCGTGGTCTTCTTCCTGGCCGGTCGCGCCTGCGCCGCGATCGTCGGCGGTGGCGCGGGCGATGTCATCTCGACGGCGCTCCCCTCCGGCCTCACCCCCGGCTCGTGCCGGGTCTTCGCGCCGCTCGGGCCCGACCGCGGGCGGACCGTGTTCATCGACCCCGGGCACGGCGGCCCCGATCCGGGCGTGGTCGGGGTCACCCCGGACGGCCGGCGGGTGGAGGAGAAGACGGTGGCCCTGGACGTCGCCCTGGATCTGACCGCACACCTGCGCCGTGACGGCTACCGGGTCGTCCTCTCGCGCACCCGCGACAGCACGGTGGCCACCTTCGGCCCTGGGGACCCGCCGGCCACGAGCGCGGACGGGATCCATCGCGACCTGCTGGCGCGGATCGCCTGCGCGAACGCCTCCCGGGCGACCGTGCTCGTCTCCGTCCACTGCAACGGCTTCGACGATCCCTCGGTGGGGGGGACCGAGACCGTCTACGACGGCGCCCGTCCCTTCTCGGCTCGGAGCCTGCGTCTGGCCCGGGACCTGCAGCGGGCCATGGTCGCCCGCCTGGGTCTGGCCGACCGGGGCGTGGTCCCCGACGATCAGCTCGACGCCTACACCCTGAGCGATCGGGCCGACAGCTACGGTCACCTGCTCCTGCTCGGGCCCGCTCAGTCCGGCTACGTCGACCATCCGAGCCGGATGCCGGGCGTCTTGGTCGAGCCGCTCTTCCTCACCGCGCCGGCCGAGGCCGAGCTGGCCGGCTCCGGCTCCGGGCAGGAGAGGATCGCCCGGGCGCTCGCGGCCGGTCTGGAGGCCGACCTGGGCGGCGGGGCGTCGTAACCGGCCGGCTCAGCGGAAGACGGAGAGGCCGGTGATGGCCTCGCCGGTGGCCGGGGTGTGGACCTCGTGGGTGCCTTCGTAGGTGAAGACCGACTCCAGGTTGTTCAGGTGCCGGATCGCCGGGTGTTCGAGGGTGATGCCGTTGTCCTCCGGCCCGATGGGATCATGACGGCATGACGGAAAGACAGAACTCCATTTAAATTGAACAGTCATGCGCCGGAAGACCACCGTTTACATCGATGAGCGACTCCTCCGCGCCGCCAAGGTCGAGGCGGCGAGCAGCGGGCGAAGGGAGTACGAGGTCTTCGAAGAGGCGATTCGCGACTACCTTGGTTGGAAGGTCGTGGAACGGGTTCGGGCCAGGGCCGGGCTCGGTGAGGAGGAGGCGATGGAGATCGCCCGCGAGGAGCTCTCGGCCTATCGACAGGAACAGGATCGGACGACCACCTGCGCCTGAGGCGACCCGTGCTCAGGGCGGTGCTCGATCCCAACGTCCTGATCTCGGCTCTCATCTCACCGCACGGCGCGCCCGCCGAGATCCTGGACGCCTGACATCGCGGGCGGCTCGACCTGATCGTCTCGGACCGACTCCTGGGTGAACTCGGCGGGGTGCTTCGACGGCCGCGCTTCCGGCGCTGGATCACCACCGAGGAGATCGAGACCCTCGTCGCTCATCTCCGCAGCCGTGGCTGCCTCGTTGAGGACGAGGCCGAGCCGGCCAGGCTGACCCCCGATCCCAAGGATGATTACCTCATCGAGCTTACGCTGGTGAGCCGTGCCGACGCCCTCGTCTCCGGCGACGGCCATCTCGTCCAGATGGGCACAGGAGGGCTGTCAGTTCTCACCCCACGAGCGTTCATCGATCGGTTCCTGGGGCAGGACCGGCCGACGGCCGGGTGATGGTTTTTCGGGCGGGTCGGTCCCGGCTGGCGGAGGGCGAGAAGACCTGCGCCGGCTCAGCGGAAGGCGGAGAGGCCGGTGATGGCCTCGCCGATGGCCAGGGTGTGGACCTCGTGGGTGCCCTCGTAGGTGAAGACCGACTCCAGGTTGTTCAGGTGCCGGATCACCGGGTACTCGAGGGTGATGCCGTTGGCCCCGAGCACGCCGCGCGCCTCGCGCGCGATCTCCAGCGCGGCCCGCACGTTGTCCAGCTTGCCCAGGCTGATCTGCTCCGGCCGGAGACGGTCCCGCTCCTTCAGCCGGCCCAGGTGGAGTGCCAGCAGTGTGCCCTTGCCGATCCGGACGACCATCTCCACCAGCTTGCGCTGGGTGAGCTGGTAGGCCGCGATCGGACGTCCGAACTGCACCCGCGTCTTCGCGTACTCGAGCGCCGCCTGGTAGCAGGCCCGGGCGGCGCCCATGACGCCCCAGACGATGCCGTAGCGGGCCTCGTTCAGGCAGGAGAGCGGTCCCCGAAGCCCGACCGCCCCGGGCAGCAGGGCGGAGTCCGGCACGACCACGTCCTCGAGCACCAGCTCCGAGGTCACGGAGGCGCGCAGGGAGAGCTTGCGGTGGATGTCCCGGGCGCTGAAGCCGCGGCTCGAGGTGGGCACGATGAAGCCCCGGATGCCCTCCTCGGTGCGCGCCCACACGATGGCCAGATCGGCGAGGCTCCCGTTGGTGATCCAGAGCTTGGTCCCGTTCAGGACCCAGTCCGGCCCGCGGCGACGGGCGCTGGTCCGCATGCTCCCGGGATCGCTGCCGGCGTCCGGCTCGGTGAGGCCGAAGCAGCCGATCACCTCGCCCCGGGCCATGCGCGGCAGCCACTCCTGCTTCTGCTCCTCGGTGCCGAAACGCCAGATGGGGAACATGCAGAGCGAACCCTGCACGGAGACGAAGCTGCGGAAGCCGGAGTCGCCGGCCTCGAGCTCCATGCAGGCCAGCCCGTACGACACCGCCCCCGCCCCGGCGCAGCCGTAGCCGTGCAGGTGCATGCCCAGCAGGCCGAGCCTGGCCAGCTCGCCGATCAGCTCGCGGGGGAAGACCGCCCGCTCGAACCACTCCTCGATGCCGGGCAGGACCCGCCCCCGCACGAAGTCGCGCACGGTGTCGCGGACCAGCCGCTCCTCGTCGTCGAGCAGCGCCTCCAGGTCGAGGAGGTCGTAGGGGTCCAGCTCCGCCATGGTCGCGCCGGCCGTGGTGCTCACAGGGCTATTGTGGCCGCTCCGCGGGCGCCGGGGGTCCGGCCGGCACCGATCCGGATGCCGGCCGGACTCCCGGACTGCTCCAAGGCCGCGCCCACCGCGTAGTCATCCCACGGAGGTGCGTCCGGCGCCCGGCGCCAGGTGACCGCCTCCATCACCGGCGCTCCAGGCGCCCCGCGTCGCTGCTCACGTCTCCGGAGAACGACATGTCCACATCCACCCCTCGTGTCCTGCGCACCCTCGCCGGCGCTTGTCTCGTCCTCCTGCTCGGAACGGCGACGTCCGGCAGCGCCCGGGCGGCCGGCTACGTCCAGCCCAACGCCCAGGCCCTGTGTTCCACGCCCAGCCTCCCTCATCACGCCCGGTGCTTCGCCATACGGCTCCTCCTGGCCAACCCCCAGACGCCCGCCGGCTACGGTCCGGACGACCTGCGCAGCGCCTACCGGCTGCCCTCCGGCTCCGGCGGCGGCGCGACCGTGGCCGTCGTCGACGCCTACGACGACCCCAACGCCGAGAGCGACCTCGCCGTGTACCGGCAGCGGTTCGGTCTCCCCCCTTGCCCCACCGCCGGCGGGTGCTTCCGAAAGGTGAACCAGTACGGGCAGACGGACCCCCTGCCCGCGCCCGACCCGGGCTGGGCGGGAGAGATCTCCCTCGACCTGGACATGGTCTCGGCCGTCTGCCCGGCCTGCCACATCCTCCTGGTCGAGGCCGCGTCCAACCAGGACTCCGATCTCTTCACCGGGGTCAACACGGCCGTGGCCATGGGGGCCAGGTTCGTCTCCAACAGCTACGGCGAGCCCGAGTTCCCGGGAGAGGTCACCACCGACGAACAGAGCTTCGACCATCCCGGGGTCGCGATCACGGCCAGCACCGGCGACAGCGGCTACGGCACCGCCTACCCGGCCACCTCGCGATACGTGACCGCGGTCGGCGGCACCACGCTGGTGCGGGCCGGTAACGCCCGGGGCTGGGCCGAGGCGGCCTGGCCGGGCGCCGGCTCCGGATGCTCGTCCTTCGTCGCCCGGCCCTCCTGGCAGGACGTCATCACCGACTGCGCGCAGCGCGCCGTCGCCGACGTCTCGGCGGTGGCCGATCCATCCACCGGCGTGGCCGTCTACGACACCTACGGCGGGCTGGGCGGCTGGAATGTCTTCGGGGGCACCAGCGTGGGGGCGCCGCTGATCGCCTCGGCGTACGCGCTGGCCGGCACCCCGGGCGCCCGGGACGAACCGGCCGGCTATCCCTACGCCCACCCCGCGGACCTGAACGACGTGACCGACGGCAGCAACGGGGACTGCGGCAACCTGCTCTGCACGGCCGGCGGCGGCTGGGACGGTCCCACCGGCCTGGGGACGCCCGACGGAGTCGCGGCCTTCACCGCCCCATCGCCGGCGGGCGTCCGGGCGAGGGTCGCCGGCACCGGCGCCCGGACGGTCCCGGCCGACGCTCCAGGCCTCCCTTCCGTCCGGCCGTGACGCCATCGACCGCGAGCGACGGCGGCCGCGGCCGAGGGGCGCCCGGGGCCGCGGTGCCGGTTCCACGCTCGGGTCGTCTCGCCGCGCGAGGAAAACATTCGCTACCCTAAGTGTTAGCGTCACGAAATGATGGCCACCGAGCACCGTCCGAGCACGACCCCGGGCGAGGCCGGGCCCTCCACCGAGGATCTGGCCCGCGAGCTGCGGCCGCGACTCACCCGCTTGAGTCACCTGCTGCGCCGGCAGACGACCGGGTTGGCGTTGAGCATGTCGCAGACGCTGGTCCTGGGCACCCTGCTGGACGGCCGGCCGCACCGGATGGGCGAGCTGGCCCAGGCCGAGGGGGTGGCACTGCCGACCATGACCGAGATCGTCACCCGGATGGAGCGGAACGGCTGGGTGCGGCGGCGGATGGACGTCCGCGATCGTCGTTGCGTGGAGGTGACCATCACCGAGGCCGGCCGGAGGCTGGCGGGGGAGGTGATCGCGCGCCGCATCGAGCTGCTCAGGGACCGCCTGGAACGGCTGAGCGACGGGGAGCGGCGGGCTCTGGCCGGCGCCATCCCCGCCCTGGACCGCCTCCTGGAGGGGTGGCCATGAGGGAGGGCGTCGGCGGCGGGCTCCTCCGCCAGCCGCGGGCGGTCTGGGCCACCGCCTTTGCTGCCTGTGTGGCCTTCATGGGCATCGGCCTGGTCGATCCCATCCTGCCCACCATCGCCCGGGGGCTGCGGGCCTCGGCCTGGGAGGTGGAGCTGCTCTTCACCACCTACATCGCGGTCATGGCCGGCGCCATGTTCGTCACCGGGGCCATCGCCACCCGGTACGGGGCGAGGCGGACCATGCTCGCCGGATTGCTGGTGGTGGTGGTCTTCGCCTCCCTCTCCGGGCTCAGCAACTCGATCACGATGCTGGCCGCGGTCCGTGGTGGCTGGGGGTTCGGGAACGCGCTCTTCACCGCCACCGCGCTGTCGATCATCGTGGGCGCGGCCAGCGGAGGGCTGGGCAATGCGATCACCCTCTACGAGGCGGCGCTGGGCCTGGGCGTCTCCTGCGGCCCGCTCCTGGGCGCGGCCCTGGGTTCCATGAGCTGGCGGTATCCGTTCTTCGGCACCGCCACCTTGATGGCCATCGCCTTCGTCTTCACCTCGACCGTGGTCCGCGACACCGGGCCTCCCGAGCAGCGCCGGAGCGCGGCCGACACCTTTCGCGCCCTCCGCCACCCCGCCCTGTTCGCGCTCGCCCTGGGCGGCCTCCTCTACGCCTTCGGCTTCTTCATCGTGCTGGCCTACACGCCCCTCCTGCTCAGGATGTCGCCGCGCGACCTGGGCCTGATCTTCGCCTGCTGGGGGGTGCTGGTGGCCGTCTTCTCGGTGCTGGTCGCTCCCTGGCTCCGGGCCCGGCTGGGCCCGATGGCGGTGGTGCTGGCGGTGCTCGTCCTGCTGACCGCCGACCTGCTCCTGATGGCGCTGGCGGCGCGGCCACTGGTGATCGCCGGCGTGATCGTCTCCGGCGCCCTGCTGGGCATCAACAACGCGCTCTTCACCAGCCTGGCCATGGAGGTCTCGCCGTTCACGCGCTCCATCGCCTCGGCGGGCTACAACCTGCTCCGGTGGGCGGGGGCCGCCGTAGCCCCGGTGCTGGCCGGGATCCTGGCCGAGCACCTGTCGCCCCGCTCTCCCTTCCTACTGGCGGCGGTCGCGGTGGCGGCGAGCGCCCTCTTCCTGCTGATGCGCCGGCAGCGAGTGGTGGAGGGGCTCCGGTCCCGGCCCGAGGCAGCCTGAGTCCCCTGCTCCGGCGGGACGGGTTCTTCCGGCCGTCCCCGGCCCGTGCCGGGGCGCTCTCAGGAGCCGGCGAAGCCAGGGACCGCCGGCACCCTCAACCCCACACCTCACGGGCGACGGAGGCCACCAGCTCGAGTTTGCGCCACTGCTCGTCCTCGGTGAGGGGGTTGCCCCGGAAGTTGGAGGCGAAGCCGCACTGGGGGCTGAGCGCCAGCCGCTCGACGGGCAGGAAGGCCGTGGCCGCCTCGATCCGCCGCAACAGCTCGTCACGGGATTCCAGCCGGCCGTACTTGGTCGTGACCAGGCCCAGGACGACCACTCTGGGCGCGGGCACCAGCCGCAGGGGCCCGAAGCCACCCCCACGCTCGGTGTCGTACTCGAGGAGGAGCCGGTCGCAGCGCAGCTCGCCGAAGACCCGCTCGGCGATCGGCTCGTAGCCGCCCGAGGTCAGCCAGGCGCCGCTGGCGTTGCCGCGACAGACGTGGAGGGCGGTGAGGGCGCCACCGGCGCGGGCCGCGTCGAGGATGGCGTTGTCGGCGGCGATGGCCTCGGCCAGCCGCTGCCCCGCGTCGATCCCGTCTCCTCTCCGGGCGGGAAGATCCTCGGCCAGCCAGGCCGAGTAGGTCGGGGAGTCGACCTGGACGTAGCCCACGCCCGCCCGGGCGAGGCTCGCCGCCTCTTCGGCCAGGATGGTCGCCAGGTCTCGGGTCAGCTCCGATGGGCTGTCGTACACGCGATCGGTCACCCCGGGGAGGAACGAGCGAGGAGCGAAGTGGACGGGGCTGGGCAGCGTCACCTTGAACGGCCC
>JAJPKS010000453.1 GCA_021323605.1 Bacillota bacterium
AGGCCCTTGCCCACGGGCAGGTCGCAGACGACCTCGATCCCGAGCCGGGACAAGGTCCCGGCCGGCCCGATCCCGGAGCGCATGAGGATGGCGGGCGAGTGCACGGCGCCGGCGCTGAGGACGACCTCCCCACCGGCGGTCACCCAGTGCCGCTCGCCACCGGCCAGCCGGACGCCGCACGCCCGCCGCCGCGCGTCGAAGAGAACGGCGTCGACGTGGCGGTGGCCCCGGATCTCCAGGTTGGGACGACCTCGTGCCGGCTCCAGGTAGCCGTCGTTGGTGGAGACCCGACGTCCGTCGCGGATGTTCATGGCGAAGGGACAGACGCCGGTCGCCCCGGGCGCGTTGTGGTCCGGGCAGAAGGGGAAGCCGGCGTCGAGCGCGGCCTCGCAGAAGGCCAGGTCCACCCCTCCCCAGCCCTCCCTCGGCTCCCGGTACACCGGCACCGGGCCGCCGCGCCCGTGGTAGGGCTCGTGGCCGAAGTCGTGGTCGTCCTCGGACCTGATGAACGAGGGCAGGACGTCCTGGAAGGACCAGCCCTCCGCCCCCCGCGCCGCCCATCCGTCGTAGTCCTCGGGCACGCCCCGGATGGCGCACAGCCCGTTGACGGTGGAGCTCCCCCCCATCCCCCGCCCGCGCCCGTAGGAGTAGGGCTCCTGGACCGGGTTGCGCCGGGCCGGGATCTCGTGCCACCAGAACTCGGGGTTCAGGTCCCGGGACATGTCGACCTCCCGGGTGAGGAACTGGGCCGGGGTCTCGGCCGAGCGGAAGTCGGGGCCGGCCTCCAGCAACAGCACCCGGGCCGAGCCGTCCTCGCTGAGCCGGGCGGCCAGGGCGGCCCCGGCCGAGCCGGCGCCGACCACGATGTAGTCCCAGCCCTCGCTGTCGCTCATCGCCCTCGCCGCGGTGGGTCCTGGACGGCCCGGGAGTGGAACAGGGGCCGGATCATGGGCACGATCGTGGTCATGCCCGCGTTGCGGGCTCCGGCCACGATCAGCAGGATCGCGTCCGGCGACTCGGCGAAGCGCAGGAACTCCTCGTCGGGCGTCCCCGGCGGCGCGCTCAGGCGATGCCCGGCGGTGACGCCGTCGTGCACCAGCCCGAAGCGCCTGAGGTCCTCCCGGCGCCGTCCCCAGTGCTCCCAGAGGAACCGGCGCACGTCCTGCTTGGACCAGCCCCGGCTCGCGATCAGGTGGGCGTGCTCCGGGCCCATCACCACCGCACAGCCGCGGCTGGCGGTGGTGGAGGACATGGTGTCGGCGATGTTGAGCAGGATCTGCTCGGGCTCGGTGCCGGAGCGGTTGTCGACCGGGAGGGTGCCGCGGGCGAAGTTGGCGGTGGTCACGCTGGCGCCGGCCGGGAAGCCGCGCTCGCCGTGCAGCGGTTCCCAGGGGCTCTCCTCCTCGTTCTCGGCGATGCAGAAGCAGTACTTGCCCGGGGTGCCCTGGGTGCCCTGGTCGAACTCGCCCGAGCGGATGCCCAGGGCGTTGACCACCACCAGCCGGATCGCCCGTCCGACGACCGCGTTGGCCCGGTGGCCGGGGCCGAAGACGTTGGCCCCGGAGTTGAAGCCCAGCTCCCGGCGGATGGGGCCGTTGACGGTGACCATGACCGCCTGGCCGCTGGTGCTCTGGAGGAGCGCGGTGTCGACGCTGGGCTGGAAGGAGTCGAGCACCGCCAGCAGGACCGGGAAGTGCTCCCGGGCACAGCCGGCCATCGCCGCCGCCACCGCCGCCAGCCGGACCGTGCAGACGGTGCCCAGGTGGTCGACCCTGAGGATCACCTCCTCCGGGTCACGGCCCACGTAGTCGACGAAGTCGCACACCGTGTCTTCGCTCACCGGCACCACCGGGAGCCCGTCGGTCCAGCCACGTTCGAAGTAGTACTCGACGATCCGTTGCAGGTCCCGGATCCGCTCCCCGGTCAGGCCGGCGGGCTCGTCGGGAGCGCGGGCGGGGTCCGGGGCCGGCGCCGGGGCGGCGGGGCGTTCCGCACCGACGCCCAGGATCTCGAGCACGTCCGGCAGCACCGCCCGTGCCCGCTCCCGGCACTGCTCGGCGGTCAGGTTGCTGATCGGGTGCGGGATCACGGCGTAGCGGTAACCCTTCGCCCCCATCGTTCTGGCCATGGCGTTGCCGCTCGGGGTGAAAGCGTCGGTCAGGATCGAGGCGGCGGGGACGCCGTGCCGCTCCAGGAGGATGCCGTCGGCCACACTGGCCGCGCTACACGACCCTCAATCGCCGATGGCCGTGACCACGGCGTCGCAGCGGGAGGCCAGGTCGGTCGCCATCTCCTCCGGAAGCGGCCGCCCGAAGTACGGCTTGCGCTCCGCGACCAGCCTCGCCACCCCGTAACGCTCCCGGAGCAGCTCGCCGATGGCGTCCAGCAGGGTATCGGAGTTGTACTTGGTGTTGGCCAGTAGCCCGACCGTCGTCCCCGCCAGGTCCCTCCGCCGGGGGGCGAGCGAGAACGCACCCGGGGTCGGCCCCTTCGAGGCACCGGTCGGATCGACGAGCACCGAGCCCATGGACTTCCCTCCCGTGGCTGCAGCCGATCGTGATACTGGCATACTAGCATTTAACCGGTCGTCGCC
>JAJPKS010000081.1 GCA_021323605.1 Bacillota bacterium
GAGCGCTCGATCGCAACCCCCTGGAGCGCCGTCTCCAGCGTGCGCGCCTCGGCCGGGCGTCCCAGGGCCAGGGCGCGCGCCCGGCGCGCGCCGAGCCGTCGCTCGAGGCGGGCGAGGGCGACGGAGGGGAGGGGTGGCCGCCCCGGGAGTTCCAGCACCTCCGCCGCCCAGCTCAGCGAGGGGGGACCGAGCTCCTCCGCGGTGTCGGCCAGCTCCAGGACGCGATTGGCGACCAGCCGCCCGAACCGCCGGAGCTCGGCGAAGGTGGCGGCTCGCCGCGTATGACGTGTGCTGACGTCGGCCGCGGCACCGGTGGCCACCCCCACCCAGGGCGCCGCCGGAGCGGAGAGGAATTCGGCGAGCTGATCCCGCACCGCCCCCGGGAGGTCGGCGCTGGCGCGCCGGTTGTTCGCGCCCAGGACGGTCGGGTGGCAGTCGATGGTGAGCAAGAGCCCGCGCAGCTGACCTCGCTCTCCCTCCAACCGCAGCAGATCCAGCGGCACCTCGTCTCCACGCTCGGGCCGGTTGCGAATCGTGCCCAGCTGGCGGACGCTGCCCGAGTTCCAGCGGAGGCGGACGGGCAGCTCGTCATCGGCGGCCTTCCGCAGGGCGTCGACCGTCGCTCTCACCACCCCTCGCCGCGCTCCCTCCTCCAGGCGGGACGGGTCGAGCCCGGAGTGGGTGTGCGTGGCCGCCACCCAGATCAGCAGGTCATCGTGGCCCAGGTCCGAGGCCGCACGCCGGATCTCGACCACCAGCTCGCTCCCCACCTCGACGACGTCGAGAAGGGCGAGCCCGAGTCGCCGGCCCGAGGTGGCGATGGTGAGCGCACGGACCTCGAGCCGGTCGTGGGCGGCCAGGCCGCCGCCCCGACGGGCGGCGTAGCCGCCCAGGGGGAAGCCGGGCCGGTAGGGCAGCGGGACGGCGGCGAACCCGGCCTCGAGTCGGCTCTCGCCCGGTTCGCTCACGGGTAGCTCGCCACGAGGTCGGCGAAGATCGAAGGGCCGGCCTCGCCCAGCAGGCGGGCCCCGGCCAGCTGATCGCCGGCGGGGGGCAGGCAGCGGGCCCCCGCCCGGCCCGTCCGAACCGCGGCCAGCCAGGGTTCGAGGAGCAGGTCTTCCGCCTCCAGGAGACGGCCGTTCCAGGAAAGGGTGAAAGGCTGGTCGGAAAAGACCCGCCGGGCGGCCGCGAGGGCGGTTCGGGTCAGCTCCTGAGCCGCTCGCCTCCAGATGGCGCGGCTCTCCTCGTCGCCCTCTCGTGCCGCCTGAGCCACCTCCTCCGCGAACCCGGCGATGAGGGCGACCGCGTCGTCGGTTCCGTAGACGCGGTCGTGAAGCGAGGCGACCGAGCCAAAACGCTGCTCCAGCCGCCGCAGCAAGGCGGGCGATCCGCCCCGGCCGTCGAGCAGGTTGAGGGCGCTGTGGAGGCCGGCCTGACCGATGGCGAACCCGCTCCCGGCGTCGCCGAGCAGGTAGCCACGCCCATCCGCCCGTGCCCAGCGCCCGTCGTCCGCCACCGCCAGGGCGATCACGCCCGTGCCGGCGGCGACCACCACCCCGGGCTGGAGCTGGAGGGCGCCGGCGTGGGCGGTGACGGCGTCGTTGGCGATCAGGACCCGGGCGGCACCGGTGAGGTCACGGATGTGCGCGGCGATGGCGTCGGCCAGGGCTCGATCACCGGAGAAACCGCTCAAGCCGAGGGCGGCGACCTCGACTCCCCTGGCCGCTTCGCCGAGCGCTTCGATCGCCTGCCGGGGCCCCTCGAGGATGGAGGCCAGGCGTCCTCTCCGGTGATGGCGATAGCCTCCGCCCGTGCCTTTTGCGGCCAGGCGGCCGTGGCGGTAGACCGCGGCGCGGCAGGCGCCCTGTCCCCCGTCGATGGCCAGTACCTTCATCAGCGCGTGATCGTGACCTTGCGCAGCCGGCGGGGGCGATCGGGGTCGAGACCGTGAGCGGCCGCCAGCTCCAGCGCCAGCAGCTGACCGGCGACGGCGAAGGGCAGCGGGGTCAGGCTCTCGGGAAGCTCGCTCCTCACCGTGAGCGTCAGCCGGTCGCCGCGGGGGCGGTCGGTGATCCGAACCACCGTCGCCCCCGCCACCTGCAGGCGGCGGCGCAGGTTCTGCAGGTGGCGCAGGGTGGGCCCGGATGCCTCCAGGAGCAGCACCGGGAAGCCAGGCTCGATCGCCGCCACCGGCCCGTGCAGGAAGTCGGCGGTCGAGCGGGCTTCGGCGACCGAGTAGGAGGTCTCGGTGATCTTCAGCGCCACCTCGGCGGCGGTCGCCAGGTGGTAGCCGCGCCCAAGCACGGCCAGGCGGTGGGCTTTGAGCGCCTCCACCGCGTTCCCGCGGCGGCCGTTGACCTCGAGCGCCCGGGCCAGCGCTTCGGGAACGCGGGGCAGAGCGTCGTCCAGCTCGGGGTCCGGGTCGAGGTGGGCGGAGAGGAGGGCGAGCAGGAGCAGGCTGGCGGTGTACGTCTTGGAGGCTGGCACACTGCGCTCCCGGCCAGCCCGGAGGTCCAGCACCAGCCTGGCCGCGCGCCCCAGCCGGGATTCCGGCCGGTTGGTGATGGCGATGGTGAGGGCGCCCTGGCGGCCGGCCTCCTCGAGGACCTCGCACACGTCGGCCGAGGCTCCCGACTGGGAGATTCCGATCACCGTCCAGCTGCCGACCTTGGGCGGACGCCGATAGAGTCCGAAGGCGGAGGGCGCGGCCAGGGCAACCGGGATCCGGTTGCGGATCTCGAAGAGATACCTGGCATAGATGGCGGCGTGGTCGGAGCTGCCCCGCGCTGCGATGAGGAAACCGACCGGCCTGGCGCGCTGGATGGCCCTGGCCGCCTCCACCACCGGACCCCGATCGTCGAGCAGGCGGGCGGCAACCGCTGGCTGCTCGGCGATCTCCCGCCCGAAGATGCTCACCGGTGGCTCTCTTTCCGGAAGACGACCTCGCCTCCGACCAGCGTGAGCTCGATCTGGAGATCGGGCCCGAGCAGGGCCAGGTCGGCGGGCAGCCCGGTCGCGATGCGACCCAGATCGACCTCGCCGAGCGCCCGGGCGGGGGAGAGGGTGGCCATCTCAACCGCCCGCCGGAGCCCGACCCCCGGGAGCCCGGCCACCAGTCGGACCAGGCGGTCCATGGTCTCGATCCCTCCGGCCAGGGTGCCGTCGCGAAGGCGCGCCGCCCGGCCATCGCTGCGCACCTCGCGCCCGTTCAAGACCTGACATCCCGCCGGCGCCCCGGCGAGGGCGATCGCGTCGGTGGTGAGGGCGATCCGCTCCGGCCCTCGGAGACGGATCGCGATCTCCAGCCCGGCCGGATGGACGTGGACCCCATCGGCGATCAGGCCGGCGGTGACCACGGGGTCGGTGAGGACGGCACCCACCAGACCTGGCTCGCGGTGCTGCCAGGCGGTCATGGCGTTGAAGAGGTGGGTGGCGAAGCGCACCCCGGCCGCGATCCCGGCCTTGCCCTCCTCGTAGCTGGCGGCGCTGTGTCCGGCGGCGACCAGGGCACCGTGTCCGGTCAGCTCCCGGATCGCCTCCCCGGCACCCGGGAGCTCGGGGGCCAGGGTCACCAGCCGGGGCCGGGCGGCTGCCACCCGCCGCACCGCCGTCCGGCTGGGGATCAGCATCAGCGAGGGATCGTGGGCGCCCGCCCGGGCCGGGTTCAGGAACGGCCCCTCGAGGTGCACGCCGAGCACCCGGGCCCCCCGGGTGGGGGCCCGACGGGCGGCCTCGCAGGCGGCGATCATCTCGTCGAGGGGGGCCGTGATCAGGGTGGGGAGGAAGGCGGTGACCCCCGTCCGAGGAAGGTGCCGCGAGATCTCGGCCACCGCTTCCGCTCCCTGGGCGACGTCGTGTCCCGCGAAGCCGTTGACCTGGAGGTCGATGAAGCCGGGGGTCAGGATGTGGTCGGGGCCGCCGGCCCGCTCCCGGCAGGCCGGCGGCGCCCCCTGCCCGACCTCGGCGACGATCCCGTTGTCGACGAGGACCCAGCCATCGGCCAGCTCCTGTTGGGGCGTGAGGACGCGTCCCTGGAGCAGGAGAGCCATCGGCCTCGCTAGCGCCCGCTCGCCGTGAGCCTCAGCGAAAGGGTGTAGCGGTCCCCCCGCATCACCGACTCCACCACCTCCACCCGCTTCCCCGTGCTGTCGGAGGTCAGCCGTTCGCAGCGCAGGACCGGGCTCGAGACCTCGACCTCGAGCAGGGCGGCTTCCTCGGCCGATGCCAGGCTGGCCCGATAGACCTCGGTGGCGACCGCTGGCTTGATCCCGTATTCGCGCTGCATCACCGCGTAGAGGGACTCGCGGGCGAAGTCGAACCGGTCGAGGCCCGGGAAGAGGAGGGCGGGCACCGTCGCCACCTGGATGGCCACCGGATCGTCATCGGCCAGGCGAACCCGGCGGATCCTGGTGACGAGGGCCCCCTCCGGGATCCCCAGTCGTTGGGCGACGGCCAGGGAGGCGTGCTCGGTCTCCATTCCCAGCAAGCGCGCGGCCGCCCGCCAGCCCCGGAGCTGCATGTCCTGGGTGAACGAGGTGAGGCGGGGAGGCCCCATGACCACCGCGTGATCGGAGGCGACGTAGGTCCCCTTGCCCTGGATCCGCACCAGCAGACCCTCCGCGACCAGGGTCGCGATCGCCCGGCGCATGGTGATGCTGCTCACCCCCAGCTCCTGGCAGAGCTGGGTCTCGGCCGGCAGGCGATCCCCTTGCCGCCAGACGCCATCGGTGATCCGCGTCCTGAGCGCCTCGGCGGCCCGGCTGTAGAGGGTTCCACCGATCATCACGTATAAGCTTATACTACCTTGCCCCCCGGCCTGTGGACACCGGTCGCCAGCCTCCTTGACCGGCCCAGGTATTAGCGTATAAGCTCATAAGGACATATCCGCATGCGGACCTCGCCGCGAGCGGTCGGTAAGGGAGGGGCTCTATGTTCGACTCGGATCCCAGGGCGTTGATCGAGGATTCCCTGGCCCGCTGTGTTCCCCGGCGCGCGATCCTCAAACAGCTGGTCGCCATGGGGCTGGCCCTACCGGCGGCGTCCGCCCTTCTCGATGCCTGCAGTGGTCAGGCAGCAGGGGGCTCGTCGGCCAAGGTGACGATCTCGCTCTGGACGCACACGCACCCGCCGATGATCCAGCTGATGAAGACCCTGATCAAGGAGTACGAGGCCAGGCACGAGGGGGTCACCATCGACTACCAGCAGATCCCCAACAACGAATTCGGCCCCAAGATGTTGACCGCCCTCAGCTCGGGATCGGGCCCGGACGTGATCAACATGGACGACGTCAGCCTGCGAGGCGACTACATCCCCAAGGGACTGGTCGTGCCGGTCGACCCGAAGGCCCTGGGCTACGAATCGGTGGAGGCGCTCACGAGTCGCTACATTCCGGGGGCTTTCGTCGGTGCCACCGGGGGGGATGGAAAGATCTACGGGGTCCCGCTCGAGTACGACGCCGCCGCCTTCGGCTTCCATTTCGATCAGTTCCAGGAGGCCGGGCTCGATCCTTCCAGTCCGCCCAGGACGTGGGGCGACGTGGCCACCATGGGGAGGCAGCTGGTGCAGTATCAGGGCGGCACCATGGTCCGACAGGGCTTCGACTTCCTCTACCTCCATTCGGGGTGGTACACGGACTTCATCGAGCTGCTCCTGCACCAGACCGGGGGGCACATCCTCAACTCGCAGAGGACGGCCTCCGTCATCGCCCAGTCCAGGTCGGTCCAGGCCCTGACGATCTGGAACGATCTGATCAACAAGTACCACGTGGGCGATCCCCACGTCTCTTCCACCGATGCCACCGTGCCCTACAGCGACTTCTACACGGGTAAGCTGTCGATGACCGTGCTGATCGGCCCCTGGGCGCAGGCACAGATGCAGCAGACCTATGCCGGCCAGTACAGGCAGGTGAAGATGGCCGCAGTTCCTCAGGTCGATCCCAGCCGGCCGGCGTCCCGCTGCTATGGGTACTTCATGGCGGTCAACAAGGCCTCCAAGGTCCAGGAGGAGGCATGGAAATTCATCGCCTACGTCACCTCGCAGCACGATCGATGGCTGAGCGATGTGCTCTTCGTGCAGCCGATCAAGGGCTGGCAGAACACGGCGGCCGCTCGCAAGATCGACTTCATCGACGTCTGGGCGGAGTCTTATGCCACCGCCAAATTCGATGAGGTGGGCCCCCACTGGTCGGAGATCGAGGACACGCTGAAGAGCTCGATCCAGGACACCGTTTTCAACGGAGTGCCGCCGGAGACGAGCTTCACCAGGGCGCAGAGCGAGATCGACCGAATCCTGAAGGGATGATGCCCTCAAGGCGCTCGCCGGTGGAGAGGGAAGGGCGCGCCGGCAGGGGGTTGTCCGCGCCATGGTCGCCGCTCCGACTGCGTGGGCACCAGGAGCGCGCCCTGGTCGGCGTGTTGATGGCGCTCCCGGCCCTGGCCTTCTTCGCAGCCTTTGCCATCTATCCCATCCTCCGCGTCTTCTACCTGAGCCTTTTCGAATACAACCTGACCTCTCCCGAGCGATGGATTGGGTTGGGCAACTTCGCTTACCTGTTCGCCGACCCGACCTTCAAGGCGGCGGTCGTCAACACAGCGGTCTACGTGGTCGGCACCTACCTGCCCACCATCGTTCTGGCCCTGCTGATCGCGATCGGCCTGAACCACCGCTCTCACGTGGCCGGCGTCCTCCGCACCATCTACTTCGTCCCCGTGGCCATGACGTGGGTGGTGGTGACCATCATGTGGCACCTGATCTACAATCGTTTCGGGCTTCTCGACCAGCTCCTGCACCTCCACACCAACTGGCTGACCGACGGTACCTGGGCGCCCCTGGCCCTGATCATCATGAGCGTCTGGAAGGAGGTCGGATTCTTCGTGATCATCTTCCTGGCCGGCCTTCAAAGCATCAGGCATGACATCTACGAAGCGGCGGCCGTTGACGGCGCCGGCCCGCTCCGCATTCAACTCCACGTCACGCTGCCTCTGCTGCGGCCGGTCCTCGCCGTGGCCACCATCTTCGCGGTCATTCGGGGTATGCAAGCCTTTACGCCTCAGTACGTTCTGACCGACGGTGGGCCGGGCGACGCGACCCAGGTGATCAACCTGCTCGTCTACAAGACGGCCTTCGTCTACGCCGAGATGGGGCGAGCCTCGGCCATCGCGGTGTTGATGTTCGGGGCGCTGTTAGTGATGACGCTTCTCCAGTTGCGCATCTTCAGGGCGAGGTCGGCGTGAGCCTGCAAGGGGTCGAGGCTGAGAGATCGGCGGCCGGCCTCTCCGGAGCTACGGCGTCCGCCGGCTGGGTCTTCCGTTTCGTGCTCCTGGGGCTGGGCGCGGCCGCTCTCGCGTTGCCTTTTGCCTATGCAATCTCCACCGTTCTGAAGCCGGCGGCAGAAGCCCTGTCCGTTCCCATACACTGGCTCCCGAGCCGCTTTCTCTGGGCCAACTTCCTGCTCCCCTTCCAGCAGACCAACTACGGTCGGTATTTCTTCAACAGCTTCCTGGTCGGGGTATCGGTGGTGATCCTCAACCTGATCACTGTCCCCTGGCCGGATACAGCTTCTGCAAGCTGCGCTACCCGGGCCGTGATCTTCTCTTCCTGGTGGTCCTGGCCACGCTCATGATTCCGCTCGAGGTCATCTACGTGCCTCTGTACGACCTCGTCTTCAAGCTGGGATGGACCAATACGTACTGGGGGCTGATCATCCCCGCAGGGACGAGCGCCTTCGGCATCTTCTTGATGCGTCAGACGACCATGGCGATACCTGATGAGCTGCTCGATGCCGCCCGCATGGACGGGGCCTCGGAATGGAGGATCTACATCCGGATCGTCCTCCCCCTCCTGCGACCGGCCCTGGCGGTGCTGGCCATCTTCATCTTCATGAACAACTGGGACAGCCTGCTCTGGCCGCTGCTGGTGGCCGGCAAGGACAACTACTGGACGCTGCCGGTGGGACTGGCGGCGATGCAGAACAACAACGAGGTCAACTTCTCGTTGTTGATGGCGGCTGCGCTGGAGGCATCGGTGCCGACGCTCGTCGTCTACTTCCTCCTCCAGCGCTACTTCGTGGCCGGGATCGCCCTGGCGGCCGGCCTCCAGGGATAGGAGTCTGGGATGGGGGTCATCGAGGAGATCCGGGGAGGCCTGGTGGTGTCCTGCCAGGCGACGCCCCCCAACCCGCTGGCCGGCCCTGGATCGATGGCGTTGATGGCCCGAGCGGCCGAGCTGGGTGGGGCGGTTGGAATCCGTGCCAACGGTCCCGCCGACATCGCCGCCATCAAGGAAGCCACCGGGCTGCCGGTGATCGGCATTCACAAGCTCGGACGAGACGTCAGCCCCGTCTACATCACCCCCACCTTCGAGGCCGCCGCCGCCGTTGCCGCCGCCGGCTGCGACCTGATCGCCGTCGACGGCACCCTGCGCCACGGCCGGCCGAGAGTCTGAGCGAGCTGATCCAGCGCATCCACGGGGAGCTGGGCCTGCCCGTCATGGCCGACGTCGACTGCCTGCAGGCGGGGGTGATGGCGGCCCGGGCCGGGGCCGATCTCGTCGCCACCACGCTCTCCGGATACACGGGAATCGAGACCCCCGATCTGCCCGACATCGAGCTGGTGGCCGGTCTGGTCCGCGAGGTCTCGTGCCCTGTCGTCGCCGAGGGTCGCTACTGGAGTCCGCAGGAGGTACGACTCGCCTTCGCCGCGGGTGCCCACGCGGTGGTGGTGGGGACCGCGATCACCAACCCCATGGCCATCACACGGCGGCTGGTGGAGGCGATCAAGGATCGATGAGGGGGACGCGGCTGTCTCCCACCTTCTGCGATAGGTGATCACCGAGCAAATCCCTGCTGCGTTCACGACTTCGAGTCGACGGAAGTGAAGTATGTCGACCTATTCCGTGCGATAAGTGAAGTCCCTGGGGGGATCTCCCCGGTGACGGGAGCCGCTCGAGGCATGCGAATCTCAGGCATGGCCCACCGGCCCCCGACACGGCCAGCCGCCGCGGTGGGTCACCAGGCCTGTGGGCACGCCCTCCACGCGGCCGCCTCCCTCACCTTTCGGGGACCTCGGCCTGCTTCCGCCGGGACGCCAGCGCTCTCCTCGGGGCGTGGGATCGGCTCGGGCTCACTCGGCGGGGAGATCGATCAGCACCTTGCCCACGACCCTCCGCTCGACCGCCGCGTGGGCCTCCGCCGATCTCTCCAGGGGGTAGCGGTGCAGCGGCAGCCCGGCCTCCTCACCGACACGCAGCACGCCCGACGCGACCGCTTCGGAGACCGCGGCCACGCCGTTGGCCTTGGCCTCCGGGGGCAGGGTGTAGAGCAGCAACCCGTGCCAGTCCAGGTTGCGGCTGAAGACCTCGCGCACCGGCAGCGTGAGCGCGTCACCGCCCTCGTTGGCGTAGTAGGCGACGGTGCCGTTGTTCTTCAGCACCGCGATGTCCAGCACGGCGTTCACCGCCGGTGCGACCTCCACCACCAGGTCCACCCCGTCCGGGGCGACCTCGCGGATGGCCCTGGCCGCGTCCTGGGCACGGTAGTCGACCACGTGGTCGGCGCCGGCGGCCCTGGCCAGCGCGGCCTTCTCCGGGCTGCTCACGGTCGCGATCACCTGCGCTCCCGCCCAGCCCGCGAGCTGGATCGCCATGTGCCCCACCGCGCCCGCCCCGCCCGCGACCAGGACGGTGGCGCCGGCGAGGGCGCCCGGGGCGAGCCGCGCCGGGCC
>JAJPKS010000298.1 GCA_021323605.1 Bacillota bacterium
GCCGCCGGTCGAGTTCACGTTGGGGGTCGGTGCCCTAGCCGGGGCCTTGCTCTGCGGGCTCGTAGCGGCGTCGCTGGCCGCCTGGCGGGCGGCGCGGGTCGGTCAGGTCTCGATGGCAGGAACCTCTACCGACTGAGCCCCGCGGGACGCCACCATCCACCTGGCTGGGCAGGCACCCCCCGATCGGGGATCGGGCGGCGTTGGTGCGGGTGGTGGGATTCGAACCCACACGGGTCGACACCCCCGACTTTTTAAGAGCCGTGCGTCTGCCGTTTCGCCACACCCGCACTCCGGGGGCACTAGACGAAAGGCTGCGACACCCCGGCCAGGCGGTCAAGCTGCTCGGGTGAGAGCCGCACCCGCAGCGCCCTCACGTCCTCGTCGAGCTGCTCGGGCCGGGAGGCGCCCACGATCGGGGCCGTCACCCCCGGCTGGGCGAGCACCCAGGCGATGGCAACCTGGGCGGGACTGGCCTCCACCTCCCGGGCCACCTCGGCCACCGCCTCGACCACGTCGAACATCCGATCGTCCCAGTAGCGCCGCTGGTAGAAGCGGCCGTACTCCCCCATCGCGAAGCGTGATCCCGCGGGCGGCTCCTGGCCCCGCCGGTACTTACCGGTCAGCATGCCCGCGCCCAATGGATTGTACGGCGCGACGCCGATCCCGGCGGCACGGCACAGGGGCAGCAGGTCCCGCTCGTAGACGCGATGGAGCAGGTTGTAGCGCGGCTGCACCACGCTGATCCGGGTCAGGCGGCGCTCGGCGACGACGGCCAGGGCCAGGCCCAGCTGCCAGGCCTCGAAGTTGGAGACGCCGAGGTAGTGCACCTTGCCGTCCCGGACCAGTCGGTCCAGAGCCTCCAGCGTCTCCTCCATCGGCGCGTCGAGGTCCCCGTGGTGCAGGTAGAAGACATCGATCCGCTCCCGTCCCAGTCGGCGCAGAGAGGCCTCGCAGGCCTCGATCACGTGCTTGCGACCGCCACCCTGATCGTTCCTCCCCGGCCCCACCCGGTTCACGCACTTGGTGGCGATGGTGATCGGGTGGCCACGGCTTCGCATCCAGCGGCCGACGATCTCCTCGGACCGGCCCGCGGTCTCGGTCGAGGGTGGGACGGGATAGACGTCGGCGGTGTCGAAGAAGTCGATGCCGAGCTCGAAGGCGCGGTCCATGATCGCGAACGCGGTGGCTTCGTCGACCTGACTGCCGAAGACCATGGTGCCGAGCGAGAGGCGGCTGACCCGCAGACCGCTACGGCCGAGGTTGACGGTGTCCATGTGCATCCCCCTGTGCTCAGCTCGGGCTGGCTCCGCCGCCGGCGATCGAGGCCCGAGGGCCACGGCCGATCCACGTCCCCGGAGGCCCCCCGGCCAGGGCGGGATCGGCACCGCTTTCCGCCGGGGCGGGTCGCCGCTCAGGCGGTCGCGTACTCGTAGAAGCCGCGGCCCGTCTTCCGGCCCAGCTCACCCCTCCGGACCTTCTCGGCCAGGGTCGCGGGCGCGCCGGCCCCACCCTCCTGGCCGGCCCGATCCTCCCAGATGCCGTGGAAGACGTCGAGGCCACTGAAGTCGAGCAGCTCGAATGGCCCCATGGGCCAGTTCAGGCCTTTCTTGACGGCGACGTCGATGTCCTCCACCGAGGCATAGCCGCCTTCCAGCAGATGGAAGGCCTCGTCCAGGGCGGCGAGCAGGATCCGGTTGACGACGAAGCCGTGGATCTCCTTCGTGATCAGCACCGGCACCCGGCCGATGCTGCGCACGAACTCCATCGCGATCCGAACCGTCTCGTCATCGGTCCGTGGGCCCCGGACCACCTCGCACAGCTCCAGCACCGTGACCGGGTGGAAGAAGTGCAGGTTGCAGCAGCGCTCCGGGCGCGGGACCAGGTCGGCCAGGCGCGAGATCACGATGGTGCTGGAGTTGGTCGCGAGCACGGCGTCGGGCCGTGCCCGCTCCCCCATCTCCTTCCAGAGCGCGCGCTTCGCCTCGAGGTCCTCGAAGATGGCCTCGATGACCAGGTCGGCGTCGGCGAGCCCGGCGGCCAGCTCGGTCCCACTTTGGATGCGGGCCAGGGCGGCTTCCGCCTGCTCGGCCGTCAGCCGGCCCTTCTCCGCCGCCCGGCGGGCGAGCCGCTCGTTCTGGGCCCGCGCCCGGGCCAGCTGCTCGGGGCTGGAGTCGACCAGGTTCACGTCGTACCGCCCGCTGTAGGCGGTCTGCAGCGCGATCTGCGACCCCATGGTCCCGGCCCCCACCACGGCGACCTGGTTGATCCGTCCCATCCGCGACCCTCATCCTGGAACCGGCATCCTGGAACCGGCCGGAGACCGGCCGGCTGGAGTCCAACGGTAGCGCGTTCCCACCGTCCGCGGTCGCCCGGGCCGTCGGCCGGGATCCCTATCATCGAAGCGGCCGTGATCGTGATCGTGGCGAGCCGACGTGGATCGGCGTCCGGCCCCGGGAGGTGGCCGTGCGCGTGAGCCGGGCTCGCTTCGAGGAGGCGGTCAGGGCCGCCATCGATTCGGTGCCCGAGCCCTTCCAGTCCTACCTGGAGGAGATCGAGTTCGTGGTGGCGGAGCGGTCCGGGGAGGGCCTGTTCGGGCGCTACGAGGGCGCGGGGGCCCTGGCCTCGGGCGGCTTCCCGGCTCGGATCACGGTCTACAAGCGGGCCCACGAGGATGCCTGCTCGAGCTGGGAGGAGCTGGTCGAAGAGGTCCGGAGGACGCTCCTGCACGAGATCGGGCACCACTTCCACATGGACGAGGAAGAACTCCCGTACTGAGCCGGTCGGCGATCCTCGGCCGCGATCGGCGCCGTGCCCGTCTCACCGCCGCGTCAGCACCCGGATGGGGGCGCCGGAGAGGTAGGCCGCGATGTCCTCCACCGCCTGTCCGTAGAAGACCCGGTACCCGGCCTCGGTGACGTAGCCCAGGTGCGGGGTCAGGACCGTGTTCGGCGCCGTCCTCAGCGGGTGGTCCAAGGGCAGCGGCTCGGTCTCGTAGACGTCGAGGGCCGCGCCCGCGATCCGGCCCGAACGGAGCGCCGCGACCAGGGCCCGCTCGTCCACGATGGGACCGCGGGAGGTGTTGACCAGGTAGGCGGTGGGCTTCATCGCCTCCAGCTCCGCGGCTCCGATGAGGCCCCGCGTCCGCTCGCTGAGGACGAGGTGCACGGTGACCACGTCGGCCCCGGCCAGGAGGTCGAGTTTGTCCAGCCGGCGAGCGCCCGCGGCCCGGGCCGCCTCCTCGGTGAGGTGCTGGCTCCAGGCCGTGACCGCCATCCCGAAGGCGCGCCCTATCGCCGCCACCTGCCGGCCGATCCTGCCCAGGCCGATGACGCCGAGCGTCCTGCCGGCCAGGTCGACCCCGACCGTGTGCTGCCAGCCCCCCGCCCGTATGGCGGCATCCTCCTCGGGGACGTGTCGGAGCAAGGCCAGGATCAGGGCCCAGGTGAGCTCGGCGGTGCTGGTGCCGATCCCGTCCGTACCGGTCACCGTGATGCCGAGCTCGGCGGCCGCGTCCAGGTCGATGGCGGCGTTGCGCATGCCCGTGGTGACCAGGAGACGCAGACGCCGGAGGCGGCCGAGGAGTGCGCGCGGGAAGGCCGTGCGCTCCCGCATCGCCACCACCACGTCGAAGTCCCGGAGCCGTTCCGCCAGGGCCTCCGTCTCGGCCAGGTGGTCGTGGAAGAAGACCACCTCGGTCCCCTCCGGCAGCGAGCCCCAGTCCGCCATGCGCTCGGCCACCCGCTGGTAGTCGTCCAGCACCGCCACTCGTGTCATGACGCCATGATGCGGGCGGGAACCTCGGGCCGGGGCGACGGGCCCGGTTCGAGCCCGGGTGGCCGCCTCTGTCTCCCCTGGCGGCGCCGCCGGCGTCCGCGGGCGCCGGCGGCCGGGCCGGTGACGTCAGGCCAGACCCCAGAACGCCCGGTCCCAGAGCACCAGGGGGTCTCCGCCCCTCCGGCCGGCGCCGGTGACCTCCCCGATCACGAGGTCGTGATCGCCGGCCGGATGCAGCGCCCGGAGGCGGCACTCGAACCAGGCCACGCAGCCGGCGACCACGGGCAGGCCGTTGGTCCCCAGCTCGTGCGGCACCGCCCGCCAGGCCGGGTCGACCAGGGGCGCCCGCCCCGCGAAGCGCTCGGCCACGAACTCCTGCCGGCGCTCCAACACGCTGACGTTGAACGCTCCGCCGGCCGCCACCGCGTCCCGCGTACGGCTCAGCCGGTCGAGGCAGACCAGCACCAGCGGCGGCTCCAGCGACGCCGAGGTGAAGCTGGTGGCGGTGAGGCCGCGGAAGCCATCGGCATCGCGGGCGCTGACCACCACCACCCCGGCGGCCACGGCCGCCATGGCCTCCCGGAACGGATCCGACACCTATGGGAGGGTAGGCCAACAGGCGGTAAAATTCCCCCTCGCAGGACGGTGGCGACGTAGCCAAGTGGTTAAGGCAGGGCTCTGCAAAAGCCCGATCCCCAGTTCGATTCTGGGCGTCGCCTCCATTGCTCGTCTTTGCCCCACCGTCCCCAGGAGGTAGGAGGATCCCCGCATGGGCGTCGTCGTGATCAGGATGCCGCAGCTGGGCGAGTCGGTCACCGAGGGAACGGTGGAACGATGGCTCAAGCGGGAGGGCGACCACGTTCGCCGGGACGAGCCCCTGGTGGAGGTGGTGACGGACAAGGTCAATGCCGAGATCCCCTCGCCCTACGAAGGGCGGCTGACCAGGATCTCGGTCGAGGAGGGCGCCACCATCCCCATCGGCCAGGAGCTGGCGCTGATCGAGGTGGCGGGCGAGGAGGAGGCGGCGGTCCTGCCGGCGGGGGCTTCGACCGGGACCGCGACGGCGCCGCCGGCCCCCCCTGCACCCGAAGCCGGGCCGGTCCCAGCAGGCGGTCGACGGCTGAGCCCGGCCGTGCGGCGGCTGGTCGAGGAGCACGGCCTCGACCCGAGCCAGATCCCGGGCACGGGCGAGGGCGGCCGCGTCACCCGGGACGACGTCCTGGCCTTCCTCGCCCGACGCGAGGAGGTGGTCGAGCCGGCGCCGGCGGCGCCGTCTCCGGCCCCGTCGGCGACCTCCGAGACCGAGGAGCTGGTGAGGCCCACGGTCATGCGCCGGTCCATCGCCGAGCACATGGTGCGCAGCCTCGCCACGTCCCCCCACGCCTGGACGATGCAGGAGGTGGACCTGACCGAGCTGGTCCGCTACCGCGAAGTGGAGAAGGAGGGGTTCCGCCGCCGGCACGGCGTCCCGCTCACCTACGTCCCCTTCGTGGCCCAGGTTCTCTGCGAGGCCCTGGCCGAGTTCCCCTACCTGAACGCGAGCTGGACCGAGGAGGGCATCCTCCTCAAGCGCCAGGTCCACCTCGGCATCGCGGTGGCCATCCCCGACGGGCTGATCGTGCCCGTGGTCAGGGACGCAGCCCGCATGGGCTTCGCCGACCTCGCCCGCACCATCGCGGACCTGGTCGAGCGGGCTCGGGCCCGGCGGCTGAAGCCGGAGGAGGTCCAGGGCGGCACCTTCACCCTCAACAACACCGGGGTCACCGGCTCCATCGCCAGCCAGCCCATCATCAACCAGCCCCAGGCGGCGATCCTCACCATGGAGGCCATCACCCGCCGGCCGGTGGTGATCGGCGAAGGGATCGCCATCCGGCACATGATGAACATGTGCCTGTCCTTCGACCACCGGATCGTGGACGGGATGATGGCGGGCTCCTTCCTGGGGTCCATCAAGCGGCGGCTGGAGAGCTGGACCCCGGCCTCCATCCGCGTCTGAGGAGAGCACGGTGAGCGAACCATTGATGCCGGGCCGCCGCCTCCCGGACTGGATCAAGGTCCGGGTGCACGAGGGTGAGAACTACCGCCGGCTCCGGGCCCTGATGCGGGATCGGCGCCTGCACACGGTGTGCGAGGAGGCGCACTGCCCCAACATCTTCGACTGCTGGAACCGCGGCACCGCGACCTTCATGATCCTGGGCGACGTCTGCACCCGTGCCTGCCGCTTCTGCGCGGTGACCTCGGGGCGGCCGATGGAGCTGGACATCGGTGAGCCGCTGCGGGTGGCGGGGTCGGTGGCCGAGCTGGGCCTGCGCCACGCCGTGATCACGTCCGTGGACCGCGACGACCTCCGCGACGGTGGGGCGGGGATCTTCGCCCGCACCATCCGCGCCATCCGCCGCCGCAGCCCGGGCACCTCGATCGAGGTGCTGACCCCTGACTTCCAGGGCGACCGGGACGCGATCCGCACCGTGGTCGAGGCCCGACCCGACATCTTCAACCACAACGTCGAGACGGTCCCGCGACTCTACCGGCGGATCCGGCCACGGGCCATCTACGAGCGCAGCCTGGGGCTCCTGGCCTACGTGAAGGAGCTGGACCCCGAGATGGTGACCAAGTCCGGGGTCATGGTGGGGCTGGGCGAGACCGAAGAGGAGCTGCTCCAGGTCTTCCGGGACATGCGCGACCACGGCATCGATGTGCTGACCATCGGTCAGTACCTGAGGCCCAGCCGCAAACACGCCGAGGTGGTCCGGTTCTACCCTCCACAGGAGTTCGTCGAGCTCCGCGAGGCGGCGCTCGAGATGGGCTTCGCCCACGTGGAATCGGGACCTCTGGTTCGCTCCTCGTACCACGCCGAGGAGCAGATCCCGGCCGGGCGGCGGGTGGCTCGGGCCGCGTCGTAGCACGACGGTGTCGGCCGGGGCGGCGCCTGCCACCTGGCTCGCCCCTTCCCTCGCCCTCTGGCGGCCCCTCCCCAACCGGCGGGCGCGAGGCCGGGATCAGACCGGCGAGCGGACCTCCAGGCCGTGGAGCCGGGCGGCGGCGGCGAGTCGGCCGTCGTAGGTGATCAACGCGTCGAGATCCCTGGCCAGCATGCAGGCGGTGGCCAGATGGATGGCGTGGAGCGACCGTAGCTCCACCGGGGGAGGGTTTGCGCCTCCGCCAGGATGGCCGGGGTGATCGCGACCTGGTCCACGCCGTTCAGCAACGATCGGGCCGCCGGCAGCAGCTGCGGCGCCCGACGCGCCACCGCTCGCAGCGCCTCCACGCCCAGCAGGGCCGAGGAGACCGGCCTTGCCCCCTGAAGCTGATGCCTCACAGGGAGTTCGTCTCCGCCTCGGGCAGGATGAGCTTCACGAACGCCGGGGTGTCGAGGTAGATCAACGGTGCCGGTCCTCGTAGTAGCTCTCGCGTTCGGCCTGCACGACCTGACCGAGACCGGCCCCATGCCCCTCGGCCCGCGGTAGCCCGAGCTGCTCCATGAGCGCGACGAGTTCTTCCCTGGCGGGCTGGATCAGGCCCTGGGCGATGAGTTCATCGTAGGGGCTCCGCTCCAGGATCGGCACCAGGCGGACGACGGGGCGCCCACGGTCGGTGACCTCGATCGTCTCACCGGCCCTGACCCGATCGATCACCTCGCGGCCGTGCAACCTCAGCTCCCGGATCCCGACCCCCGGTACGCGAAGGCTCATGTGAAACATCGTGTCACATGACGTCCGCGCCCGCCGGCGCCGCCACCGGGAACGCCAGGCCTCGAGGACGGTGCCCCGCGCTCTCGGGCGGCGGGCCGCGCTCACATGGTGCGCAGCTTCAGGTACCGCCTGATGTCGTTGGCGTTGAGCGCCACCACCATCCCGGCTCCAAACGCCGCCACCCACAGCCACGATCTGAGCTTCACGTCATCACCTCCTGCCGTTCGACGCCGCATCCCGGTTCGCCGCGGGACCGTCCCGGTCCGGGACGACCGCCGCGTACCGGCATCGGCTGGTCCCCGGGAGCGCGGCGGGGAAGGCTCGATCCGACCACGTCCTGCGGGCTGAGACCCGGGCCGGGAGGCGGTGGGCCGGGCGCGTCCCCGGCGGCAAAGGGCGGGGCCACGGGCATCAGCCTACGCCGCCGGCGGGCCTCCCCCCGGCCGTCGTATCGG
The DNA here is from genome assembly GCA_021323605.1 of Bacillota bacterium. Taxonomy (GTDB): domain Bacteria; phylum Chloroflexota; class Dormibacteria; order Dormibacterales; family Dormibacteraceae; genus CADDZO01. The sequence continues at coordinate 7,922 of JAJPKS010000298.1, forward strand.
GCCGATCCCGGGCGGTGACCGGCCCGCCGCCGGGGGAGGGAAGGAGCAGGTTCGGTCGCGGTGCGAAGCGCCCGGCTGGGGGTAGGCTGGTCGTGCAGGTTCTGGCAGGTTCTGGGTGCCGTGATCGAGGCCACCAACCGCCTTCCGGTCTGGTGCCCGGTGAGCGAGCCGGTCCATTGCCCGGGCAGTCGCGGTCGACGCCCCCACCTCCCGACGCTCGCTCCCGGCGTTCGCACATCCCGTCGCGGGCACCTCCCCTCGCCCGGGCACCCCTTCGGGCGGGACATGGGCTCCGGCCGGGGGCGAGGGACCGATCGGCGATGTCGGCGCACGATCGCCTCTTGAACCGGCCGGCGGCCCGGGCTCGCCTGATCCGAAGCCGGTTGCGCCACCTGGCCTGGCGGCTGGCGGAGCCGCCTCCGTTCCTGCCGTCGCTGGCGGTGCAGTCGCTCAAGGTCGCGCTCGCCTCCGGGCTGGTCTGGTACGTGGGGCAGGCGTTGCATTCGCCCCGGCCCTTCGCCGCCGTCCTGGCGGTCATCATCCTCATGCAGGGGCACGCCTATGGCTCGCTGCTGAACGCCCTCGAGTTCCTGCTGGGGATGGTGGCGGGGGTGATCCTGGGCATCCTGGCCGTCCGTCTCCTCGGCGTCTCCCCGACGGTCATCGCCGGGGTCATCTTCGTGTCCATGCTGATCGGCGGCCGGCTCAAGGTCTCGCCCCAGGGGCTCAACAACCAGGCCGCCGTGTCGGCCCTGCTGGTCCTGGCCTCAGGGGACGTGCAGAGCGTGGAGCGGCTCTGGGAGACCGCGCTCGGAGGCGCAGTGGGCGTGGTGGTGGCGGCCCTGCTCTGGCCGCCCAACCCGGTGCACGGGCTCCGGGAGGAGCAGCGGGAGATCCGCCGGGCGCTCGAGGAGGACGTGCGTCGCACCCTGGAGCTGGCCGGCAGCGACGCCGATCTGGAGGCCAACCGCCGTCGCGTGCGCTCCAACGCCGAGCGCGCCGATGCCCTGGTGGCGACGATCGGCCCGGCCGAGGAGGCGCTCCGCTGGAACCCCTGGCACGCCCGCCAGGTCCACGACCTCAGCGGCCTGGAGGACCGGCTGCGGCTCATCGCCTACCTCTACCGGACCGTGCGCGCCCTGGCCCGCCAGGCGGCGGAGGCACCGCGCCCCTCGCCCGACGGCGAGCACGACTGGGAGCCGAGCCGACCTCACCTGCTGGCGGCCGGAGAGGCGGCGTGCGAGGCGATCGAGTGCCGGCTGGAGGGCCACGACCCCCGGGATGCGGTGGCGCGCGGGCGGCGGGAGGTCTCGCGGTTCACCGTCCGGGGGCCCCGGGACCGCCACGCCCTGGCCCTGGCGGCGGTTCTCGACGACCTGCTGACCGACATCGAGAGCTGGCGCCCACCGAAGCAGGTGGATCCCGAACGGCGCTTCGCCGCGCGCCTGCGGAGGGTCGGCCGCCGGCTGGGCGAGCGAGGGTCCACCCGGCTCCCCGCCGTCCCGCGGCTGCACCTCCGCCGCCCGCAGCGCGCGCGGTGAGAGGGTCAGCCGGACCGGCCAGGCCCGGGTCGGGGGCCGGCCGACCTTTCCGGGGGCTCATCGTCGGCGTCGGCCCGGCGGTGCGCCGCCAGCGCTGCCAGGGCCCGGTCCCGTTCCCTCCCCCGTTCCTCGGCCAGGGCCTCGGCGGCCCGGGCCCGCTGCTCCGCCTCCGTGCGCCCCCGCCGTTCCTCGGCCGCCCTGGCTTCCGCCGCCCGCAGCTCCCGGTGCAACGACTCCAGCCGCCGCAGGTGCTCCGCCGCCTCCCGGCGCCAGCGCTCGGAGACGTCCGCCAGTCGACGTTCGGCCTCGGCCCGCCGTCCCCGCTCGGTCTCCAGCCCGGCCTCCAGCTCCCGCACCCGCTCCTCCAGGGTCCGGGCCAGCCGGGCCTCGCGGCCCGCCTCCTCCTCGGCACGACGGGCCCGCTCCTCGGCCTGCCGGAGCCTGGCCCCGGCCTCGGCCGTCACCCGCGCGACCCGCTCCCCGGCCTCGCGTTCCGCGGCGGCGACGCGTTCGGCGGCGTCGCGTTCCACGCCGGCCACCCGGGCCCGGGCCTGCTCCTGGGCGCGGGCGACCCGCTCCTCGGCGTCGCGCTCTGCCCGCCGCGCCCGCTCCTCCGCCTGCTCGGCCTCGGCCCGGGCCCGGGCCGCCTCCTCCTCGGCCGCGGCCGCCCGGGCCTGGGCGTCGTACGCCGCCGCCTCGGCGGCGTCGGCCAGGGCCTCGGCTTCGAGACGGCGGCGCTCGGCCTGGGCCCGCCTCCCCTCGGCGGCCGCGACCCGGCGCTCCGCCTCTGCCTCCACCTGCTCACGCAGGGCCTGAACGGTCTCGAGATCGGCTGCCTCGGCCAGGGCGGTCCTGAAGGCCAGGAGCTGGCGTTCCAGGGTTGCGAGCGTGGCCCGCAGCTCCGCGTTGAGCGAGCGGACATCGGCCGGCCCCTCGTCTTCGGTCTCCTCCCCGCGTCGCTGGCGCTCACGCCAGTAGCGCAGTCGGTGCTCGTCGGAGCAGAAGAGCTTTCTCCTCCCTCCTCCCCTGGGTTGCTCCACCGGAGCGCCGCAGTAGCGGCAGCCGGTCCGGTTCCGTTCCTCCACCTGCTCTCGCTCCGTCTCTCGCTCCGACACGAACGCATCGTATCGAAACGAACGATCGAACGTAATCGAGCCGACGTTAACTCCTATTAACCGCGTACAATGTGCCCGTGGAGACGGCTCCCGAGTCCCCGCCGTGGCCGGTCCCGGCACTCGCCGAGCCCCAGGTGACCCCGGGTGGTCCCCCCATCGAGACGAGGCTCGACGGTGGACCTCTCGCCGGCCGTGATCCGGCGACGCTCTACCTCGACGGCCTGGCCCCATCCGGCCGGCGCTCCCAGCGGGCCGCCCTGGAGCGGATCGCACGTTGGGCGTCGGGCGGCGCCCTGGGCTGGCGGGAGTTCCCCTGGCACCGGGTCCGCTACCAGCACGCCGCCCGGATCCAGGGCTGGCTGCGGGATGCCTACCCCGCGCCGGCGACCGCCAACACCTACCGTGCCGCCCTGCGCGGTGTGCTGCGGCAGTGCTGGCTGCTGGGCCAGCTCCCGGCCGAGGAGTGGCAACGCATCCAGACCATCGGACGCGTCAGGGGCACGCGACTGCCGCGGGGCCGGAACCTCGAGGACGAGGAGCTGGCCAGGCTCTTCGCCCACCTCGTCGCCGAGGGGACGGTGGTCGCCGCCCGGGACGCGGCCGCCATCGCGGTCATGGTGTCCAGCGGCGGGGTGCGCCTGGACGAGCTCACCGGGCTCACCCTCGACGGCTACGATCCCGGCGATCGCGCCTTTCGCCTGGTCGGCAAGGGCAACCGGGAGCGCAAGGTCTGGCTGAGCGAGCAGGCCGCGGAAGCCCTGGCGGACTGGTTGCGACGGCGTGGATCGGCGCCCGGCTACGTGTTCCTCCCCGTCGCCCGCGACCGGACCACGATCCTGCACGGCCGGCGCCTGGCCCAGAGCACGCTGCGCGAGATGTGCGCCCGCCGTGCCCGGCAGGTCGGCATCCCCCACTTCTCCCCCCACGACCTCCGGCGCACCTCGATCAGCAGGGCGATCGAGCTCAGCGACCTCTCCACCGCCCGGGACCTCGCCGGCCACGTCCACACCGACACCACGGCCGGCTACGACCGGCGTGGCGAAGAGAGCCGCAGGGCGGCGGCCCGGCGGCTCCGCGTGCCCTACGCGGGACGCCCGGCAGGGTGACCCCGGTGGCCGGGCGACCGGGGATGGGGGTTACGCGCCGCGGGCAGCCGGCTCGGAGGCGAGGTCGGCCAGGGCCGCGCGCAGGCGGGCGAGACGGTCCTCGTACTCCACCTGGAGCTGGGCCAGGGCCTCGCGCTTGCGCGTGATCAGGCGAAGCTGGCTCGACACCGAGGCGATGGCTTCCTGCAGGAGCGCCATCCGCTCGTCGGTCCCCGCGCTTCGCCGGTAGCGCTCCCGCACCTCCTCGAGCGCTGCCTCCGCCTCGAGGAGCTGCTGGATCTCCAGCAGGGACAGCCCGACCGTCTCTCGCAGCATCCGGATCTTCTCCAGCCGCCGGATGTCGACGGCGGTGTAGAGGCGATGGCCGGACTCGGAGCGCCCGGTGGGTTGGATGAGCCCCAGCTCCTCGTAGTAGCGAATGGCCCGCTTGGTGAGGCCGCTGCGCTGAGCCGCCACCTCGATCCGGACTTGCTCCCGGTCGCTCACCGGCCGTGCCTCCCGGCGCCGGCGCTCGGCCCGGGACCGTGCCGATCCGGGGAAGGACCGGCGAAGGATTTCCGCGCCCGGTAAGTATGGAAGCTCATGGACAGTCTCGAGACGTTCGCCGCTCTCCCATTACAATGGGCAGGAGTTTACGTCAACGGAAGTTTCCCGGGAGCGCGACCGGGGGCCACAGGAGGAGCTGATGGCACGACCTGAGCCACGTCCAGCGACCGGTCATCGATCGTCCCCGCACGGCCGATACCGCTGGGTCGTGCTCTCCAACACCACGCTGGGCGTGCTGCTCGCCACCATCAACTCCTCGATCATCCTGATCTCCCTCCCCGCCATCTTCCGCGGGATCCACATCAACCCGCTGGCCCCGGGGGAGACCAGCGTGTTCCTCTGGCTGATCATGGGCTACATGGTGGTCACCGCCACCCTGCTGGTGACCATCGGCCGCATCTCCGACATGGTCGGCCGGGTCAAGATGTACAACCTCGGCTTCGCCGTCTTCACCCTGGGGTCCGTCCTGCTGGCGATCACCCCCGGGTCGGGAAACGTGGCCGCCTTCCAGCTCATCGGCTACCGCATCGTGCAGGGCATCGGCGGTGCCTTCCTCTTCGCCAACTCGGCCGCCATCCTGACCGATGCCTTCCCCCACGACCAGCGCGGGCTCGCCCTGGGCCTGAACCAGATCGCGGCCGTGGCCGGCTCCCTGGTGGGCCTGATCCTGGGCGGCGTGCTCTCGGCGATCGACTACCGGCTGGTCTTCCTGGTCAGCGTGCCGGTGGGCGTCCTGGGCACGGTCTGGGCCTACGTCGCCCTCCGGGAGATCGCGCCCGTCGAGCGGGGGCAACGCGTCGACGTCCTCGGCAACGTCACCTTCGCCGCCGGCCTCACCATCCTCCTGGTCGGCATCACCTACGGGCTCCTGCCCTACCACGGCGCGCCCATGGGCTGGAGCAACCCGCTCGTGATCCTGGCCCTGGTCGGGGGTGTCGTGCTCCTCGCCGTCTTCATGGCGATCGAGGCCCGGGTCCAGGACCCCATGTTCCGCCTCGACCTGTTCCGGAACCGGGCCTTCGCCGCCGGCAACCTGGCCGGGCTGCTGGCCGCCATCGGCCGTGGCGGCCTCCAGTTCATGCTCATCATCTGGTTGCAGGGCATCTGGCTGCCCCTTCACGGCTACGACTACCAGGAGACGCCGCTCTGGGCCGGCATCTTCATGATCCCGATGCTGGCCGGGTTCATGATCATGGGCCCGCTCTCCGGCTACCTCTCCGATCGGTACGGCGCCCGCGGCTTCTCCACCGTGGGCATGATCGTCAGCGGCATCGCCTTCGTCCTGCTCACCCTCCTCCCCGCCAACTTTCCCTATCCCCTGTTCGCCCTGCTGATCCTGCTCATGGGATTGGGGATGGGTCTCTTCTCCTCGCCCAACACGGCCTCGATCATGAACGCGCTCCCGCCCCAGCACCGCGGCGTCGGGTCGGGCATGCGCGCCACCTTCATGAACTCCGGCACCCTGCTCAGCATGGGCCTGTTCTTCACCATGGTGGTGCTGGGGCTGTCGGCCAGCCTGCCCACCGCACTCTTCGACGGCCTGACCCGAAACGGGTTGCCGGCGCAGGCGGCGGCCGAGGTATCGCACCTGCCCCCCACGGCGGCGCTCTTCGCCGCCTTCCTCGGCTACAACCCCATGGCCAACCTGCTCCCCCCCGCCGTCCTGGCTCACCTCCCCGCCGCCAGCCGTTCGGTGCTGCTCGGCAAACACTTCTTCCCCACGCTCATCAGCCCCGCCTTCATGGACGGCCTGCACCTGGCCTTCGGCCTGGGGGCCGCCCTCTGCGCGGTCGCGGCCGTCGCCTCGCTCCTGCGCGGTGGCCGCTACGTCTACGGCGTGACCACGGAGCGGGTGGCCGAGGAGCCGAGTCAGGTGGCGATGGGCGGCCGGACACCGATACCGGCCAGCGAACGCGGTTACCGACAGCACCAGCAGCCACCGGACTAGACAAGGGACGGCCGCCTACACTGAACATGTGGACCGGTCGATCCGCTCCCATCCCGACGCGTCGGGGACGGGACCGGGGGCTGAGACGGTACCGAACGGTTCCCGGCGTTCGGAGGTCAGGGCCTACTGGCTCTCCTCGCTCGCCTACCGCAGGGCCTGGCAGCTGCAGCGAGCGGTGGTCGCCGCCGTTCGGGCGGGACGGCAACCGCCCAGCCTGCTGTTGCTCGAGCACCCCCACGTGTTCACGATCGGGCGTCGCGGGGATGGCTCGACCCTGCTGTGGGGCCAGGACGAGTGTCGTCGTCACGGGGTCGAGGTGGTCTGGACGGACCGTGGCGGCGATGCCACCTACCACGGGCCCGGCCAGCTGGTCGGGTACCCGATCGTGGACGTGGCTCGCCTGGGGACGGACGTGCTGCGCTTCATCCGTGGCCTGGAGGACTCGCTGGTGTCCTACCTGGCCGACCTCGGGCTCGAGGCCGAGCCGGGCGGCAGGGGGTTGACCGGCGTCTGGAGCCGGGGGGCCAAGGTCGCGGCCATCGGCATCAAGCTGACCGATCAGGTCACCAGCCACGGGTTCGCCCTCAACCTGACCACCGACCTCGACATCTTCAACCGGGGGATCGTGCCCTGTGGCCTGGTGGGACGCCGCGCGACGTCGGTGCTCGAGCTGAGCGGCCGGCGGGTGGAGGTCGCGGACGCCGCCCGGGCCTACGCCCCGCACTTCGGACGCCACTTCGGGGTCCGGATCCGGTGGGCCGATCCGGCCGAGCTGTGGGCGCTGCCGGGGGCCGAGGGAGAGCCGGAGGACGTGATCGGAGGGGCCGAC
>JAJPKS010000297.1 GCA_021323605.1 Bacillota bacterium
GCACCGAGACCTTCCCCTACCTGCGCTCGCCGGAGCTGCTCCGGGACCAGGTGTACGTGCTCTCCGAGCACGCCCGCAAGTGAGGACGGTGACCCTTCCGGGAGGTGGGCCGTGGCCCGGGTGACGGTGGCGGTCCCCGGCCGCCCCTATCCGGTCCTGATCGGCCAGGGTGCCCTCCAGGAGCTCCCCCGGATGATGCGCGAGCTGGGTGCCTCGGCGGCGGCGGTGGTGACCGACCTGACCGTGGGCGGGATCTGGGGGGAGGCGGTGCGGGACGCCCTGACCGGCCTCGGGATCCACGCCTCGCTCCTGGCCGTGGAGCCGGGTGAGCGGGCGAAGACCCTGGACGGGCTCATCCGGGTGCTCGAGTTCCTGGAGGATGTGGCCCTCGACCGCCAGGGGGTGGTGGTGGCCGTGGGCGGTGGGGCGGTGGGCGACCTGGCCGGGTTCGCGGCCGCGGTCTGGCTGCGGGGCGTGCGCCACGTCCAGGTGCCGACCACGCTGCTGGCCATGGTCGACTCCAGCGTCGGGGGCAAGACCGGCGTGGACACGGCCCGGACCAAGAACGCCATCGGCGCCATCTGGCAGCCGTCGGCCGTGATCAGCGACCTGGCCCTGCTCGCCACTCTGCCCGAGGAGGACTATCTGGCGGCCTTCGGCGAGGTCGTCAAGTACGCCGTGGCCATGGATGGGGAACTGGCGCTCCGCCTCGAGCGGTCCTGTGACGGGTTGCTGGGGAGGTCGCCCGCAGCGCTGGAGCCGGTGGTCGCCCGTTGCGTCGAGCTCAAGGCACGGGTGGTGGCCGAGGACGAGCGTGAGGCGGGGCCGCGCGCCATCCTGAACTACGGCCACACGGTCGGCCATGCGCTGGAGAGCGCGAGCGGCTACCGGGCCGCGCACGGGCGGGCGGTGGCCTTCGGCATGCAGGCGGCGGCCCGGATCGCGGCCCGCCTCGGTCGGTGCGCCCCCGACCTGGTCCGTCGACAGGACGAGCTGCTGGCCGCCTTCGGGCTCCCGGGGGCGCTGCCGCCGGTCCCGCTCCCCGACCTCCTGGCGGCCATCCCCCGCGACAAGAAGCGCCGCGCGGGCCGGGTACGCTGGGTGTTGCCCGAGGACCTGGGTCGTGCCCGGGTCGGGGTGGAGGTCGCGGACGAGGTGGTCGCCGAGGTGGTGGGGACGCTGGCGCCCTGAGGGCGACCTCCGCTGCGGCGGATTGGGTATCGTGCGGGGCGAACGGACCGGCGCTCCCGGAGCGCCGTTGTGGCTCGCTGGGCTGCCGTTCCCGGTTCGCTCCGCGCCGGCGGGAGCCCGGGCGTCTGGGCGACGAGATCATTCACGGCGATGGAGTTTCCCGGTGATCGAAACGAATGATTTTCGAGTCGGTACGGCGTTCGAGATGGACGGCAAGCTGCTGAGCATCCTGGACGTCCAGCACATCAAGCTGGCGCGGGGAAGCGCCGTCATCAAGGCCAAGCTCCGCAATCTCCAGGACGGCTCCATCTTCGAGCAGAGCTTTCGCAGCGGCGAGAAGTACAAGGAGGTCAGGATCGAGCGATCCGAGGCCACGTACCTCTACAGCGAAGGCGACCTCTTCTACTTCATGGACACGGTCACGTACGAGCAGATCCCGCTCGACCGGTCGCAGGTGGAGGAGGTCCTGCCCTTCCTCGTCGAGGGCAACTCGGTGTCGCTGCTCCGCTACGAGGACACCGTGATCGGGGTCGAGCTGCCGATCACCGTCGACCTCGAGGTGGCGGACACGGAACCCGGTGTTCGAGGCGACACGGTGTCGGGTGCGACCAAGCCGGCTCGCCTGGAGTCGGGCGCCGTCATCCAGGTGCCGCTGTTCGTCAACCAGGGGGACCGGATCCGGGTGGACACCCGTACCCGGAGCTACGTGGAACGGCTCTCGTGAGGCTCGTCCCCACCGGCGCACCCCCTAATATCCAGGTGATGGATCACGGTGCCCCTGCCGGCAGCGTCCGGGTGGCCAACGAGGTCATCGCCAGCATCGCGGCCATGGCCGCTCGCGAGGTCGACGGGGTGGCCGGCCTGGACGAGGCGAACGCCCGTCACTTCGGAGACTGGATCAAGCGCGAGACCGCCCACCGCGGGGTGCGGGTGCTGCTCGACGGCGAGCGTAGGATTCACCTGGAGGTCTTCCTGACCGTGGACTCGAACGCGGTGTTGCGCGAGGTGGCCGAAAGGGTCCAGGACAACGTGATCGAGGCGGTCCAGCGCATGCTCGGCCTGGAGGTGGTCGAAGTCAACGTGTTCGTGTCCAGCATCGCCTTCGCCGGCTGACGGTCGGAGATGCCCGGGCCGCGCCGTCGGGCGAGGGAGCTGGCGCTGAAAGTGCTCTTCCAGCTCGAGCACAGCCCGGAGGACGATCCCGGGGAGGTGCTGGCCTACCACGCCCGGGAGGCCGGTGCGGGTCGGCAGGAGATGGCGTTCGCCGACGAGCTGGTACGGGGCGTGATCGCCCACCGGGGCCAGCTCGACGATGCCATCCGGAGCGCCGCCATCAACTGGAAGCTGGAGCAGATGGGGCGGGTGGACCGGATCGTCCTGCGCCTTGCCGTCTACGAGATCACCGTGGCCCGCAACGTCCCGGTCAAGGCGGCCATCAACGAGTCGATCGAGCTGGCCAAGACCTTCTCCGGGGAGGAATCCGGGCGCTTCGTGAACGGCGTCCTGGGACGGGTGGTGGAGTTCGCCGC
>JAJPKS010000417.1 GCA_021323605.1 Bacillota bacterium
GGGCAGTGGGGGTTCGAGGTCTGCCATCGGTTCCCGGGCGCCCTGGTGGTGGGTTTCGATCTGGTCCGGGGCAAGCCCAACCCGCCTCCTGGCTACCGCCACGTGCGGGGCAACCTGCTCCAGGGGCTGCCCTTCCGGGACGGGAGCTTCGACTTCGTCCACCAGCGTCTCCTGATCTGGGGCATCCCGGTCGGGGCCTGGCCCGAGGTGGTGGCGGAGCTGGTCCGGGTCACCCGCCCCGGGGGCTGGGTGGAGCTGGTCGAGATCTCGGTCAGGCCGGGGAGGATCGGTCCCGCCACCGACCGTTTGTTCGGACTCGTCCTCGACCAGCTGGCCGGTCCCCTGGGCCTGGACACCGAGGGGGTCGTCTTCCGCTCGCTCGACCGGTACCTACGGGAGGCAGGGCTGGAGCGGGTCGCCCGTCGCCGGCACTCCCTGCCGGTGGGCGGGTGGGGCGGCCGGGTCGGTTCCCTCATGGCCACCGATGCCCGGACCGCCGGCATGCGGTTTTGCGAGGCGCTGCGGGCACGGTCCCCGGAAATGGCCGAGGAGGCGGTCGACCTGCTGCGACGCTCCCTGGAGGAGCTGGATCGGTATCGGACCGTCCAGCCGGTTGTCGTCGCCGTCGGCCGCAAGCCGGCCTGAATTCGTCGCCGCGTGCCCATCGCCGCCACGACCCCGGGACAGGAGGCGTCCACGCCGGCCGACCGACGGCCTCGGGCTCAGCCGTGCAGGGCCAGCCGCAACAGCCGGGGGAGGCGCCGCCAGGAGGCGAGGTCGGCGACCTCGAGCAGGCGAAGGAAGGCGCGAGTCGAGTCGGTCGAGGGAGGTGGGGCGCAGGTCGGGCAGGTGCCCGGCCGGTGGCCGATGAGGTGGGCGACGGCCTCGGCCAGGCCGGCCTGGGCGGGACGGCCGAGGATCGTTGTCCCGGCCTGCCGCAGCCCGGCGTCGGCGTTGGCCGGCGCCAGACCCAGGGTCGCCATGCCCAGCATACCCAGGTCGGTGACCGTGTCCCCCACGGCGAGGGCCAACCGGCTCTCCGTCCCCAGCTCGGCCGCGAGCGCGGCCAGGGCCGCTTCCTTGGTCGAGGTGGCGGCAACGAAGTCGGTCTGGAAGAAGCCCGGCACCGGCCGGACCAGGCCCTCGCCGCCGGCGGCGGCCAGGGCCTGGGCCACGGTGTCGGCGGGGAGAGAGCGCCGGCGGCCCCGCTCGTCGACGCGGAAGGCGCGAACCGCGCCCCGGTAGCGGGGATCCAGCCGCACCTCGGGCCGGGCCCCCAGCGCCATCCTCAGGCGCTCGAGCGCCGCCTCCGCCTCCGGGTCGAGGAGCCAGCGAACGTGGCCCCCGAGGTGGTCGTAGATCACGCTTCCGTACTCCGCCGTCCCCCCGACCAGCCCGTAGGCGGCGCAGCGATCGCGCAGGTCGTCGAGCGGCCGGCCGGTGGCGAGCAGGGGGCGAAAGCCGTGCCGCAGCAGGGCTCGCAGGGCCAGGGCGCCGGCCGGGCTGGTGGCCGGGAACCCCATCTGCATGGTCTCCAGGACGCCGTCGACGTCGATCGCGCAGAGGGGACCCTCGCCCGGCGGCGTCTCCCCGATCAGCACCTCGCGGTAGTAGCGCTGGAAGAGACGGGCCGGACGGGGGTCGAGGCTGCGCTCCGCAGGGGACAGCCCTTCTTCCAGGGTCAACACTCGGACGAGCTGGTGGAGGAGCCATCGCTCGGCTCCCACCGGCCCCGCCGTCGTCTCGTAGGCCAGCCGCAGGACCTCGGCGCTGGCCGCGTCCTCGGCGCTGGCCGCGGCCAGGGCCACGTCGGCCACGGGGTCGAAGCAGTAGAAGTCGGCGCTGTCGAAGACGCTGGCGTCGACCTCGGTCTTGAGCACGGCGTCGTCCTCGAGGACGAAGGCGTCGAGCCGGGTACGGTTGTCGATGACGGCCGGGCTCCGAGTCCGGAGCAGGCGATGGAGCATGGGGAGGAGGAGAAGGCGACCCAGCTCCGCGCTCCGGCCGAAGAGGCCGGCGAGGGCGTGAGCGGCCCACTGCGGGGCGGTTCCACGACGCGATAGCCGTGGGGTGAGGTCCTCCGGCAGCGGCAGGGCCTGCGCCCGGAGGCTGACGTAGCGGGCCACGGCCGAGGCCCGCTGGAGGTCCAGGGGCGGGGCCAGCCGTGATCCCGGATCGGGGCAGGCCTCGAAGAGGACGCCCTCGGCCAGGCCGAGGATCTCGTACACCAGGCCGCGGAGATGGCGGCTCACGGCCAGGGCGTGCTCGCCGAAGTAACCGAGGCCGACGCCCCTGGCCTGGATCAGCCGTCGGTGGCGGACGCCGCTTCGGCCCAGCTCGACCTCGAAGCGGGCCCGGGCGTGGCCGCGTCCCTGGGGAACACCGAGGGGCTCGATCTCGCACAGGTCGAGCACCTCGGCCCGGCCGGCCAGCAGCTCTGAGACCGTGGTCCGCACCGCGTCGAGCTGGAGCTTCCGCTGGATCTCCCATCCGGAGAAGGGAAGGAGGATCGCCGGGTGGCCCGCGAGCGACTCCGGGACGCAGGTCTCGGGGAAGAGCCCGAGCGTGAGCACGATCGAGTCATGGGCGAAGCCGAGGCGCCGCAGGCCGTCCGCCGCCTGGCGCACCGATCCCCAGGAGCGAGGCGGGTCGTCGACGAGCAGGACGACGGCCTCGGCCGCCGCCCGGCGCAGGGAGGCGACCTCGGCCCGGAGCCAGGGCTGCCCCGGCCGCATGGTGAGGGCCTCGACGTGCTCGTAGCCGAGGTGGCGGAGGAAGGCGGCCAGCAGGGGCGCCAGGTAGCTCCCTGAGGTCCGGATACCCACCACCAGGAGCGGCCGCCGCCGCTCCGGCCGGGCGTCGGCCGTCGCCAGAGCCAGGGCTCGCAGGTCTTCGGGCGTCTGGTCGAAGTTGCGGAAGCAGCTCGGGAGCCGAACCAGCTCGCGCCGCAGGTCGGGGGGGAGGTCGGGCAGCCGGGAGGTCAGGGCACGGGCGGCGGCCTCCAGGTCGGGTCGGGGGCAGCGAGCCTCCCAGGCCTCCTCCTCGACCAGGGCCTCGGCCAGCCGGTCGACGAACAGAGCCAGGTCCGTCCGCCAGCGAGTCTCGACGCCGAGCCCGGGATGGTGGGAGAGCCCCCACCAGGCCGCGCCGGCCGTGGCGCCCAGGGCCACCGCCCCGGCCCGGCCCCAGATCCCTGGCAGCCGCCGTCCGGCCCGCCGCGCCGCCCGGCGCAGGAACAGGGGGTCCCGGTGGAGATGGTCGTCGACGATCTGGAGCATGCCGGCGGCCAGTAGGTAGGCGTTGAGCAGGTCGCCCTCGGCGGCCCGCTCCGGCAGCCAGCCGGCCAGCGTTTCGAGATCGTTCAGCAGGTTGGTCAGCAGCAGTGCGGGGCGCGTGCGCGCCCACCTGCCGGTCTCCCGGTGCAGCAGCCTCGATGTCTCCTGGGACGCTCCGATCGCCCGCTTGGCCTCGGCCGGGGTGGCCTTACCCTCGCAAAGATGATTCTGGCGCGCGTCCGCGGGGAGAGGCGGTGGGCCGGTCGTGAACCGGGCGGGACAGGAGCGGGCGCCGCCTGGGCGCATGCCCCGATCGGGTCGGGCGGCGGTGCCCGGCGGTGGGAGCGGAGGTCGTGGAGGGGGCGCGGGCCCGCCGCGGCGGTTACAATCCCGGCCGAGAGACCCCCAGCTCCGGACCGTGATCATGCCCAGCGCTCCCCAGACCTTCGTCCACCTCCACAACCACACCGAGTTCTCGCTGCTCGACGGCGCCAGCCGCATCCCGCGGCTGGTGTCCCGTGCGGCCGAGCTCGAGATGCCCGCCGTGGCCCTCACCGACCACGGCGTGATGTACGGCGTCATCCAGTTCTACAAGGCCTGCCGGGCGGCCGGGATCAAGCCGATCGTGGGCTGCGAGGTCTACGTGGCCCCCCGGGGGCTGAGGGATCGGGACCGCCGGGCGGACCGCGATCCCTACCACCTGACCGTGCTGGCCGCGAACGCCGAGGGCTACCTCAACCTGATGGAGCTGGTCACCATCGGGCAGCTCGAGGGGCTCTACTACAAGCCCCGCGTCGACCGGGAAACCCTGGCCCGACACGCCCGGGGGCTGATCGTGCTCTCGGGATGCCTGGGCGGCGAGGTGGCCCAGAAGATCGTGAACGGAGACCTGGACGGTGCCCGGGAGACGGTGGCCACCTACCGGGACATCTTCGGTCCGGACCGGTACCTGCTCGAGGTGCAGCGGCACGGCATCGACGACCAGGAGAAGGTCAACCAGGTCCTGCGCGGCCTGGCCGGTGAGTTCGGGCTGCGCCTGGTGGCCACCAACGACCTCCACTACGTGTGCCGGGAGGACGCCGAAGCCCACGACGTGCTGCTCTGCCTGCAGACCGGCGCCAGCTACGACGACCCCAAGCGGTGGCGATTCGAGAGCCAGGAGTTCTTCCTCAAGAGCCCGGAGGAGATGCGGCGGGTCTTCGAGGACATGCCGGAAGCCCTGGCCAGCACCCTGGAGGTGGCCGACCAGGTCGACCTCGAGATCGAGCTGGGACGGTCGGTGCTGCCGCCCTTCCCGGTGCCCGAGGGCATGACCCCCCACCAGTACCTGCGTCAGCTGTGCGAGGAGGGCCTGCGCTGGCGCTACGGGGATCGGCCCTCGCCGGCGGTCCTGGAGCGCATGGAGACCGAGCTGGCGGTCATCGAGCAGACGGGGTTCTCGTCCTACTTCCTCATCGTCTGGGACTTCTTCAACTTCGCCCGTCGGAACGGGATCGTGACCGGCCCCGGTCGGGGCAGCGCGGCCGGCAGCCTGGTCACCTACCTGCTCGGCATCACCAACCTCGATCCCCTCCAGCACGGGCTGATCTTCGAGCGCTTCCTCAACAAGGACCGGGTGTCGATGCCGGACATCGACTGTGACTTCTCGGTCGAGGGGCGGGAGAAGGTCATCCGCTACGTGGCCGAGAAGTACGGCGCCGACCGGGTGGCACAGATCATCACCTTCACCACCATGGCCTCCAAGGCGGCCATCCGGGACGTGGGCCGGGTGCTGGGGGTGCCGCTCAAGGAGTGCGATCGGCTGGCCAAGCTGGTTCCCGTCCACCAGGGCCGCTCCAAGTCGCTGGACGACGCCCTGAGCGAGGTCCCGGAGTTCCGGCAGGCCTACGAGGCGGGTCCCCAGGTGGGTCCCGACGGCCGCAGCTACGACCTCAAGCGGCTGATCGACGTGGCCCGTTCGCTGGAAGGCGCCTCGCGCAACGTCAGCGTGCACGCGGCGGGGGTGGTGATCGCGCCCGACCGCCTGGTCCGCTACGCCCCGCTCCAGTACGGTCCCCGGTCCGTGAACGGCGGCGACGACCAGCCCCGGCAGGTCATCACCCAGTACGACATGAAGGGCGTCCAGGAGGTCGGCCTGCTCAAGGTGGACTTCCTGGGCCTCCAGAACCTGGACATCATCAGCACCTGCCTGAGGCTGATCAAGGAACGTCACGGGATCGAGATCGATCTGCTGCGCCTGGACTACGGCGATCCCCGGACCTACGAGCTGATCAGCGCCGCCGACACCCACGGCGTGTTCCAGCTGGAGGGTTCGGGTATGCGCCGCATGCTCCAGGAGATGAAGCCCCAGGGCTTCGAGGACCTGGCGGCGGCGGTCGCGCTCTACCGGCCGGGGCCGATGCAGAACATCCCCGCCTACATCGCCCGCAAGCAGGGCCGGGAGCCGATCGAGTACCTGCATCCGCGCCTGGAATCGATCCTCCGCGACACCTATGGCGTGATGATCTACCAGGAGCAGGTGATGATGGCGGCGCGGGAGCTGGCCGGGTTCACCCTCTCGGAGGCGGACATCCTTCGCTCCGCCATGGGGAAGAAGGACAAGGTCAAGATGGCGCAGCAGCGGGAGAAGTTCGTCGCCGGCTGCGTCGCGAACGGCATCGGCCGGGCCGAGGCCGAGGCACTCTTCGAGTCCATCGCCAGGTTCGCCGAGTACGGCTTCAACCGCAGTCACTCCGCCGCCTACGCCGTGATCAGCTACCAGACGGCCTACCTCAAGGCCAACTACCCGCTCGAGTACCTGACCTCGCTGCTCACCCACATGCAGGGCAAGGCGGAGGACGTGGCCACGGCCATCGTCGACTGCCGGAAGCGGGGGATCGAGGTCCTGCCCCCGGCAATCAACGAGTCGCAGGTGGACTTCTCCATCGTCGGGGACGGGATCCGGTTCGGCCTGGCCGCGGTCAAGAACGTGGGCAAGGGGGCGGCCGAGGCCATCGTGGCCGAGCGGGAGCGGAAAGGGCCGTTCCGCTCCCTGGACGATCTCTGTGAGCGCCTGGGAGGCGTGCAGGAGGTGAACGCCCGGGCGCTGGAATCGCTCATCCGCTGCGGGGCCTGCGACGCGCTGGGCGAGCGCAACCAGCTCCTGGCCACGCTGGAGCATGCGCGCCAGCGGGCCGAGCGCAACCGCCGCGACCGCGAGCGCGGACAGATCTCGCTGCTCGACCTGGTGGAGGAGGCCGAGCAGGTGATCGACTACGGCATCAGGGCCGAACCCATGCCCGCGGACGAGCGGCTCCGGGCGGAAAAGGAGCTCCTCGGGCTGTACCTCTCCGATCATCCCCTGAACCGGATCGAGGAGGACCTGTCGCGACTGACCGACACCCGGGCCAGTGAGCTCACCGCGGATCTGGCCGGCAAGGAGGTGCGGATCGGCGGCCTGGTCCGGTCCTTCCGGCGGGTGGTGACCAAGCGAGGCCAGATCATGGCCTACGCCGAGATCGAGGACCTCACCGGCACGGTCGAGGTCACCCTGTTCCCACGCGTGTACGAGCAGTTCCGGCAGCTGTTCGAGCCCGACCGTATCCTGGTCCTCCAGGGGACCGTGGACAGCGCCCGGGGCGGCCGTGGTCCGGCCCCGGCGACGGCGCTGGAGGACGAGGAGCTGGACGTCGAGGAGGAGGAACCGGAGGCCGCGGTCCTGATCGCGGAGGCGGCGTGGAGCTGGGACGACCCCGAGTGCGTCCCCCTGGCGCGCCAGAAGGTGGTCCACGTCGACGTCCCGGAGGGCGGCCCGGAGATCGTGGACGACCTGGTTGCGCTGCTGGCCAGACACCGGGGCGACTGCGACGTGCTGCTCCACTTCCGCGTCAGCGGCAGCGAGGTCACCGTCCAGGTGGGTGAACGCTTCCGGGTGACGGCGGACACCGCCCTGAAGGAGGACCTGGACTCGCACTTCCAGCGCGAGGTCACCCGGCTGGAGACGGTTCGGCCCCGGGCCGCGGCCGGGGGCAACGACAAGGTGAATGGCCGCAATGGACACGCCAGATCCGGGGTTTGAGGGATCGCTGGGACGCTACGTGGTGGTGAAGGCCCTGGAGGACGGGGTCATCATCATGGGCCTGACCCGGGGACGGGACACCCGCTCGCACCACTCCGAGCGGCTGGACGCCGGGGAGGTCCTGATCGCCCAGTTCACGGAGCTGACGGCCGCGATCAAGGTCCGCGGCCGGGCGGAGATCTTGACCGAGGTCGGACGGGTGGTGAGCGGGCCCGGCCCGTGAATCCGGCCGGTCGCGACGGACCCGCCCGGAGGCCGTCGGTGGGGATCGGGGCACCGGGCGAGATCCCGGACCTCGCGGGCACCCCTTTGGGGTAACGTGTGTGGTATCGCCGCCCGGCAGCGGCGTTGCCGTGGATGGACAGATGAGGCCGAGTCGTTCTCCCGCACGCCCGGCGGCAGCTCGCATCCGGAGGTCCACCCTCATGGCCCTGATCGCCGGGCTGATCCTGGGCGGTCTGGGCCCCGTGCCAGCGGTGGTGGGTGCCGCCTCCTCTCCCCAGCTCTCGCTGGAGGTCAGCCAGCGCTGGCAGCTCACCAACTCCCAGGGCACCTGGACGCCCTACGTGGTCACGGTGCGGAACACCGGACCGTCCGGCTTCTCGGGCGACGTCGTGCTGGTGCCGGAGGAGGGCAGGGGCTCTGACTCGGGGACCTACCCCGTCTACCAGACCCCGATCGAGGTGGGCCGGGAGAGCACCCGGTCGGTCCTGGTCTACGTCATCGACTCACCGGATGGGTATCGGGCGGAGCTGCGGGATGGCTCCGGGCGGGTGCTCGCCCGGGCCGCCGTCAACCCCGGCGTCCGCGGCAG
The DNA here is from genome assembly GCA_021323605.1 of Bacillota bacterium. GTDB lineage: Bacteria > Chloroflexota > Dormibacteria > Dormibacterales > Dormibacteraceae > CADDZO01. The sequence goes on from JAJPKS010000417.1 coordinate 8,147, forward strand.
CTCGGCCATCGGCATCCTCAGCGACCTCCCCCAGGCCGACCAGAAGATCAGCGCCCCGATGCGGGCCTCGAGCCGGATGGATACGACCTTCACCCGCTTCGCCTCACCGCAGGCGTTCCCGACCAGCGCCGTCTACCTGAGCGGTCTCACGGGCGTGATCCTGGATGACTTCGACAGCGCGGCCCTGAGCCAGGCCCAGGTCCAGGCGCTGGAGGATTTCGTCGGCCTGGGGGGCACCCTGATCGAGGCGGGCGGTCCCTCGTGGCGTCGCACCCTGTTGCCGCTTCCCTCGGAGCTGCTGCCCATGCAGCCCCAGTCCACGGCCACGGCCTCGCTGGGTGCGCTGGCCGACCTCGCCGGCGCGAGCAGCAACGCCGTGACCCAGGTGGTGACGGGGGCGATCGGTTCCCGGGCGAGCGTGGCCCTGGCCTCGGCCGAGGGGCTCCCCCTGGTGGTGGAGTCCCCGTACGGGGCCGGCGACATCGTGGAGCTGGCCTTCGACCCCTTCTCGGGCCCCTTCGACAGCCAGGTGGAGCTGGCCGGGCTGGCCTGGACCCAGGCCATCGACCGCGCCCTCAGCGGTGTGCAGGGGGCCGGACGGAGCCTCTTCTCCGGCGGGTTCGGCTCCGGCACCACCTTCGGCAACGGGCCCAACGTGGCCGGTCCAGGATCGTGGGCGCCGGGGTACTCGAGCGGCGCCGACCAGCTGGTGCAAATCCTCCAGGACACGCCGGCCGCAGCCTCACCGCCGGTGGGCCTGCTCGGCGGCCTGCTCGTCGCCTACGTCCTCCTGGTGGGCGTCCTCTCCTACCTCTTCCTGCGCGCGATGGGGAGGAGGGTCCTGCTCTGGGCCACGGTGCCCCTGATCGCGGTGCTCTTCACCGCCGGCGCCTACGTGGTGGGGTTCGGGTCGCGCGGCTCGGACTACCTGCTCACGGAGGTCCAGGTGGAACGTCTCGGCCCCCACGGCGCGGTGATGTCGTACAGCTTCGACGGCGTCTACGCGCCCCGCAAGGGTGACGTCGACCTGAGCCTGCCTGCCAACACGCTGGTCTCAACGGCGGTCATGAGCGGGCCCTTCGCCCAGAGCGGCGGCGGGGCCCTGATCACGATCGGCTCCCATCCCGAGGTACTCCTCAGCAACGTCCCGGTCTGGGCCATGCGCGGGCTCCAGACGCTTTCGGTTGGGCATCCGTTCTCGTACCAGCCCGGGCAGTCCATGCCCATCGAAGCCCGGCTGAGGTTGCAGAAGGGCCGTATCCAGGGGACGGTGGTCAACCACACCTCTCGCCAGCTGAGCGACGTGGTGCTGGTCAGCGGCAGCGGCCCCCAGGTGGTGCTGGCCTCCAGCCTGGGCCCGCACGCCAGCGCCTCCGTGGACATGCCCTTCGAGCAGAGCCTGGGGTCCCTACCCAGCGCCCGCGGGGCGCCGGTCCCGGTGCGCGATGCCTCCCAGTCGACCAGGGACGCCGTGGTCCGCCTCGCCGCCAGCCAGGCGATCAGCGGTCGTCCGGGCGACCTGGCGGTGGTGGCGCTGACCAGCGCCTCGGACTCGGTCCTGGTGGACGGCGAGCAGCCGGGCCGCTCCGCCCTGGCTGCGATGGTGGAGCCCGTGCGTCTTCAGTCGAGCGACACACTGCTGGGCACGGCGCCTCGTCCCCGCCTGGTGTCCGGGGCCTCGAACGGCGACGGCACCTCGCAGGTCGACGTCTACGATCTCGATCTTCCGGTCGGCCTCGCCTCGACGCCGGCGCTCAGCTACACCTTCGTGGACAGCCCCGACCCCACCGTGCAGTCGGTCGAGGTGTACGACTGGGGCACCCACAGCTGGCGGGCCCTGCCCAAGCAACAGGTCCCCCTGCGCTCGCAGCAGCCGGTGAACCTCAACCCGGGCGAGGTGCAGGGGGGCGTGATCAGGGTCCGGGTGCGCGAGACCCTTCCCTACCAGGCCAACCTGTCCCTGGTGGACCAGGGGGGCCAGTCGTGATCGAGGTCGAGGGGCTCTGCAAACGCTATGGTTCGCAGGTGGCCCTGGATGGGCTCGACCTGAGCGTTCCCAGGGGTGAGATCTTCGGGTTCGTCGGCCCCAACGGCGCCGGCAAGACCACCACCATCCGCATCCTGGCCACGCTGACGATGCCCGACGAGGGCATCGCCACCATCGACGGCATTCCGGTGACGGAGGACCCCTACGGGGTTCGCCGGCTGGTGGGGTACATGCCGGACTTCTTCGGCGTCTACGACCGGCTCACCGCCCAGGAGTATCTGGAGTTCTACGCCGCCTGCCACGAGGTGCCGCGTCCCCGGCGACGCCAGGTGGCACGGGAGTTGCTGGAGCTGGTGGACCTCGGGGAGCGGGCGAGCACCCAGGTGGACACCTTGAGCCGGGGCATGCAGCAACGGCTCTGCCTCGCCCGGGCGCTGGTGCACGATCCCGAGGTCCTCCTCCTCGACGAGCCGGCCTCGGGCCTGGACCCGAGGGCCCGGATCGAGATGCGGGAGCTGATCCGCGAGCTGCGCCGCATGGGCAAGACGATCTTCGTCTCCAGCCATATCCTCCCCGAGCTGGAGGAGCTGTGCACCTGGGTGGGGTTCATCGATCACGGGCGTATGGTCGAGGCGGGGCCCATGGACGACGTGCGCGCTCGGGTGCTGGCGGGACGGCGGCTCCGGGTGGAGCTGGTGGAGCCGGACCAGGTCAAGCTGCTCTCGGCCCGGGACTTGGTCCAGGACCGCCGGGGCGTGATCGCGGCGGAGATCGTCGACGACGGTCTCGAGGTGGCGGTGGAGGAGGCGTTTCCCGACGAGCAGCTGCTCGCCGACCTGGTGGGGGCAGGGGTTGGGGTGCGGTCGTTCGCGCGGGTCACCGGCGACCTCTCCGAGGCCTTCCTGCGGCTGACGGCGACGGCGGAGGAGCGATGAGCCCGTGACCTGGACCGAGTGGCTGATCCATCTGATCGACAACCCGCTGGTCGTCAAGGACGGGGTGTCGCGGATGCGAAGCTGGCGGGCGCCCTTCATCATCACCCTCTACCTGGGGTTGCTCGGACTTTTCGGCTATGCCTTCTTCGTGCTGGCCGCGATCTACCCGCAGGGACAGCGGGTGGGCGCGGCCCAGGTGGGGGCGAGCACCTTCACCGCCCTGGCCCTGATCCAGCTCTCGCTCGTCAGCCTGTTCGCGCCCGCCCTGGCCGCCGGAGCCATCAGCGGCGAGCGCGAGCGCCGGACGCTGGACGTGCTCCTGGTCAGCCGCGTGACCCCGCTGGGCATCGTCTGGGGCAAGCTGGTGGCCTCGGTGGCGTTCATGCTGCTGCTGATCCTGGCCGCGCTGCCCCTCTTCGCCGCCGTCTTCCTGTTCGGCGGGATCGACTTCCAGCAGTTCGTGGTGACCCAGCTGCTGACCGTGACCACGGCCCTGGCCATGGCCTCGAC
>JAJPKS010000228.1 GCA_021323605.1 Bacillota bacterium
CTCGAGGCCAGCATCGAGCTGGCGCTGCGCCGCTTCCTGGCCGAGCGGCGGGCCGAGGCGGTGGCCATCGACCCCAGGCTGGGACCGCTGGTCGACGAGCTGGAGGCGGCGGTCCGGGCCGGGGGTAAGCGTCTCCGGCCCCTGCTCGCGGTCTGGGGCTACCGGGCCGGGGGCGCCGAGGTGGACGAGCCCATGCTCCGGGCCGCGGCCGCGCTCGAGCTGCTCCACACCTTCGCCCTGATCCAGGACGACGTGATGGATCGCTCCCCGACCCGTCGGGGGCGGCCGGCCAGCCACGTCACCCTGGCCCGGTCGGCGGAGAGCGAGCCGGAGCGCTTCGGCGCCAGCGCCGCCATCCTGCTCGGCGACCTGGCCCTGATCTGGGCCGACCGCATGCTGGTCGACTCCGGGTTCCCGGCCGAGCGCCTCCGGGCCGGCCTGGCCGTGTACCACGAGCTGCGCACCGAGGTCACCCTCGGGCAATACCTGGACGTGCTGGCCGCCCACTCGCTCCAGATCAGGGAGGAGGACGCGCTCAAGGTCGACCGGTACAAGACGGCCAGCTACACGGTGCAACGGCCGATCCAGCTGGGGCTGGCCCTGGCCGGCGCCCCTCGCGCGCTGCTGGAAGCGGTATCCGACTACGCCATCCCGGCCGGCGTCGCCTTTCAGCTCCGGGACGACGTCCTGGGCGCCTTCGGCGACCCTGACCTGACCGGCAAGCCGAGCGGTGACGACCTCCTCCAGCGGAAGCCGACCTGGCTCTGGGCTCGCACGCTGCGCCGTCGTCCTGACGCCCGCTACGTGACCGACGTCGCCCTCCTGCGCCGGCTGATGATCGAGAGCTGCGTTCTGGCCGAGGCCGAGGACGAGATCCAGACCCTGGTGGAGCAGGCGCTGGAGGCGGCGGGACGTCTCCCCGTCGCCCCGGAGCTGATCGACGAGCTGACGACGCTGACCGAGCGCCTCGCCTGGCGCCGATCCTGAGCCGTTCCCGGCGGGCGATGGACCGCCACCCGGGGCCGCCGGTCCATGTACCGTGGGAGGAGGAGGTCCCGCCCGGGACGGTCACGACGCCCTCGGGTCCGGCGGCAGTCCGGGCCGCCGGATCGAGCGGGACATCCGGGGATGGCGCGGGGTCTCGAGGACCCTCCACCTGGAGGCGACGACATGGCGGATATCGAGGCAGAGAAGCTCCATGGCTCCCATCCGGTGGCCACCGACGCGCGTCTGGCCGTCGGCGAGCAGCTCCAGGAGTTGCTCGTGGACCTGGTGGACCTCTCCCTGCAGGCCAAGCAGGCGCACTGGAACGTGATCGGCGGCCGCTTCCGCTCGATCCACGAGCAGATGGACGAGCTGACCGACGCAGCCCGTGACTGGTCCGAGCTGGTGGCGGAGCGGCTGCTCGCCCTGGGCGTCGCCGCCGATGGACGGGCGGCGACGGTGGCGCGCGACTCCCAGCTCCCGTCGCTCCCCGAGGGCCGGATCGAGGACCACCGGGTCATCGAGCTGATGGTGGAGCGGCTACTGGAGACCGTGCGGAGGGCTCGCCGTCGGCTGGGCGAGCTGGGCGAGCGCGACCCCGTCTCCCAGGACCTGGTGATCGAGGTCATCGCCGGGCTCGAGAAGCAGCTCTGGATGCTCCAGGCGACGGCGAGCCGGCCCTGAGCGGGGCCGGCGCCTGGTCTCGGATCGCCGGACCCGATCGGGTCCGGCGACGGCCCACGGGGCCTCGGTCGGGTCAGGGGCGGGGGGGATGCCGCCCCCCGTCCCGGCCCGGGCGCGGGTCCCCGTCCGGCCGCCGCGGGGGCGGCGGGTGGTGGACCCGTCCCGGTGGCCTCTGGCCGGCGTCGTGGCCGGGACGGGGGTGTGGCCTCGGGAAGGCCTCCCGGGGCGGGAGCCGTTTCCTGTCCTCCGTGCCCCGGGCGAGGGGCGACGGAGGACCCGCGGCCGTCACCGTCCCCGGCGGCGCCGCTCCCGGAGGCGACTGGACACCGGCCGGGTGCGGCGCCGCGAGTCCCGGGCGCGATCCCGGAGGGGGCGGGAGCCCGGCCGGGATCGGTGCCGGAGGCCGGGGTCGAGGCGACCCCGGCCGTTCCCCGGTCGGCCCCGGGGCCGCGGTCGCGAAGATGACCAGCCGGCCGGCGGCGAACTGGCCGGCCCAGAGGGGAGAGCAGGTGGTCAGGGTGAGCAGGCGCCCGGGTGCATCGTCGAGCACCCAGCCGGCATCGGGGGGCACGACCAGTAACCTGGTGACCCGGTAGCGAAACGTCCCGTATCGGGTATCGAGGTAGATGGCGTCACCCGGACGCAGCTCGTCGAAGCGGAGCCAGTACACGTTGTGAGCGGCGATCCCCACGTTGCCGTCCTCCCCGGGCCAGGCCGTCCCCGGATAGTGCCCGGGCCCCGTGAACAGCACCTGCGGCGTCACCCCCTCGCGAACCACGGCCACGTAGTGGAGCCGGGGCACCCGGAGGCGGAAGTCGACTCCCCCCACCGGCCGGGTCAGCTGAGGCGGGGGCGGGACGATCGGCCGGGCCGGCTCGAGCCCGCTGGTCAGGCGTTCCCAGCGATCCAGCGCCTGCCCCTGCCACCACGCCCCGGCGGCCAGGCTCCCCAGCCAGCCGCCGAGCACCAGGACCCCCAGGGCGAGGAGGAGCGGCCCCAGCCAGCCGAGCGGGAGGCGGGGGGAGCCGGCACCCCGCCGGAGGACGAGGGGAAGGGGACCGGCCCCCCAACGGGAGCCGGTCCAACGACGGGGGAAATGGAGATGGAGAAGGATCGAAGGTCCTGGTCGTGGGTGCGAGCTCACCTCGAGCCCGGGGACGCGGCCGGAGGTCCGGCCGGGATGGGAACGCCGTCGGTGGCCGGCCCCCGGGGTCGGAGCGAGGGCGCCGTTCCCGCAGGCCGGGAGGCGACGTGGGAGGCGGGCCAGGCACGGCCTCCGGATGCCGACCGTCTCCTCGACCGCACGGGGTTCAACGGGGGACGCGCCTCCAGGTGAGCAGGACGCCGAGCACGACCATCAGCAGCCCGGCCAGCCCGGCCACCAGCGGGCTTCCGGTGCTGGCCAACAGAGGGCCCGACCGTGAGGACGCCGGGACCGGCGTCGGCCGATTCGGGACCGGCGCCGGAGCCGTGGTCCCGTCGTCCCCCCGGACCGCCTCACCGTAATCGACGCCCGCCGCCCCCAGTGGCTCCCCCAGCTCGAGGCGGGCCAGGCAACCGGCCGGGCAGCCGGTCCCGTCTCGGGCCACGGCGGCCGGTCGGGTGGAGCCCTGGCCCTCCTCCGTGTCGTCGGCGCCGGGCGTCGTGACCGGGCCGCAGTCGGTCCCGGTTCCAACGCCGGTCCCGGCCAGGACGGCACACGCCCCCAGGCCGCCGACCGGCGTCACGAGGCCGGCGGCGTCCCCGGGCGCCGCTTGCGCAGGCGGCCGGGCGAAGGCACCGGCGCCCGAGGTCGACCATGGCCCGGCGGCGCTGGAGCTCCGGGGCGCGGCAAGGCTCCGGGACGGAGTCGGCGGCGACGTGCAGGCGCCCCCGGCGGCGCGGCAGGGATCAGCCACCTCCGGGCCCCGGACCAGGACGACGGTCACGAGGCGACCGGCGATGGCGACGCCGACCACCCCTGACTCCTGCCACCGCCCGGCGGCGGCAGGGGCCAGGGTCGACGCGCCGGCCGCCGCCTCGCCGGGCGTCGTTCCCGCGCTCACCACCCCCACGGCGGCCGGCCGGGCGTCCCCGACGGGGAGACCGACCACCAGCGTCGCGCTCGCGACGCCGCCTGCGGCCGGCTCGGAGGGCATCGTGATCGTCGCCGTCCCCGCCGGTGGCGCGGTCTCGTCGGCCAGGGCGACCGTCCCCGGCATCGCCAGCGCCATCGCGCCCGATGCCGCGGCCACGATCCGCGTCAGGACACGCCACACGGCGCTCATCCCGCAGCTCTCAACCATGCTCAACTCCTCTACGACCCTCCCAGCCATGCTCGATGGTGCCGGGCAGCCCCGTGGGGCTCGAGCTCCTCCGACCTAAGAGAGGACGCTCCAGGGCCCCGCCCTGATCGGTCGCTCACTGAGCTTCGTAGGAAAGTGTTAGGGTTTTCCTCCAGGTTTTTTCTTGACGGGAAACCAGCGGCTGCGGTGATGTGGACAATCCATGAAGAGGACGAGGCACGTGGGGATGCAGGGGAGGTGTGAGGAGCGTACGGCCCTCGACGACGAGTTCGAGCTGCAGTACGAGCAGTACCGGTTGCGGATCTATCGGACCATCCTGGGGATCGTCATGGACGCCGCCGCCGCCGAGGACCTGACCCAGGAGACGTTCGAGCGCGCCTACCGCTGGTACCGCCGTCACCACGACATCGCCTCCATGGGGGCCTGGCTGCACCGGATCGCCGTCAACGCCGCCATCTCCCATCAACGCCGCCAGAGCCTGGCCCGCCTGCTCCCCCTCCGCCTGTTCCTGGGCCCTCAGACCTCCAGCTTCGAGTCGGTCGAGGCGAGGAGCCTCGCCCGGCGGGCGCTGGCCGCGCTGAGCCCAAAGCTCCGAGCCGCAGTGATCCTCCACTTCTACCTGGGTATGACCCGGGACGAGATCGCCCGGACGCTGGGCATCCCGCCCGGTACGGTGGCCTCGCGGCTCGGCGCCGCCCTGCAGACGATGAGGAACACCCTGTTGGAGCCCGAACGGGAAGGGCTTCCCGAGCGTCTCAAAGGTAATGCGAGTCAGAAGACCTGACCCTCCCCGAGAACCGCCCGACCTGGCCTGGGCGACGCTGATCCGCGCCGAGCTGGACGCGCAGTTCCCCCGGCCCGAGCGCCTGCCCGAGCGCTTCACGCCCCGATCCCGACGCCTGCCGATCCTCTTCCCGCGGGCCCGGCGTCCGCTGGCCGTGGCGGCGCTGGCGGTCGTCCTGGCCGGGGTGACGACCACGGTCGTGGCACGGACGCCCGCGCCGCAGGTCGTCGCCCTGTTCCTCAGCAGCCGCTCGGCGCCAACGTCTCCGGCCTCGCCCACCCCGAGCGACCTCACGATCGGCACCGGGGTGGCAACCCTGACCCCGGCGCCCCGGACGACCGCGCCCGCGTCCTCGGGCCGGCCGGAACCACCGGGCCGGAAGGGTCCCGGCGCGGAGACACCGGTCGCACCCGGCTCTTCCCCCTTCCCCAGCCCGTCGGCGCCAGCCGTCGAGCCCTCCCCCACCCCTCCTCCGGCCACGCCCGTCCCCTCGCCGACGCCCCGGCATCCCCTCTGCCTGCTCATCATCTGTCTCTGAACGCTCTCAGCCGCGGTCCGGCGGGTTGAACCCGGCGCCCGGAACCCGTGTCGTACCCACCTGGCCCCACCTCCGGGCGGGCAACGCTGGGGATCCTCCACCGGCCGCAGCTCCCGACCGCCGCCCCGGCGACATCCCCGTGCCCCCGTCCACACGCGATCGGCAGCCGACGCATTTCGCTCTTCAAGATTTGAATCGTTTATAGTGGAAACTCGATGACCGATCGAACTCCGTCCCCACGACGTCCCCCCGGCGCCGCGCTGGAGCCCAACGCGGTGGTGGCGGTGGACGTGGTGCTGTTCACCGTGCGCCTGGAGGAACCCATCGACCGAGCATGGCGGGTCCTGCTGGTCGAGCGGGAGGATGCCGCCTTCGCCGGCAAGTGGTCCTTCCCCGGCGTCCTCGTCCGCGCCGAAGAGACCTTCGACGCCGCCGCCCGGCGGGCCCTGCGGACCAAGGCGGGCCTGGATGCCGCCCACTGGTACCTCGAGCAGCTGGGCACCTTCGGAGCCCCGGACCGCGACACCCGCGGCCGCGTCGTCTCCGTCGCCCACCTGGCGCTGGAGCGCAGCGACGGCCTCACGCTGGTCCCCGGAGGCGGGGTCATGCGCGCCGAATGGGTGCCGGTGAGGAGCCTCCCGGCGGAGGCACTGGCCTTCGACCACGCCGACATGTTGCGGGTGGCCATGAACCGGGCGCAGTCCAAGCTGCGCTACACCTGGCTGGCCTTCCAGCTCCTGCCCGAGACCTTCACGCTTCCCGAGCTGCGTTCCGTGTACGCCGCCATCCTCGATCCGGCGCTGCTGCGGCTCAACACGGGGAACTTCAAGAAGGCCTTCAACCGTCTGTTCGCCTCGGGCGTGCTGGTGCCGGTCGGCCGCCGCGCGGAGGGGGGTCGCGTCGGCCGGCCGGGTGACCTGTACCGCTTCACCGGCCCGGTGCTGGGGACCTGGCGGCGCGAGCTGCCCTGGGAGCACGTGGAGCTCGACCTGGTGGAGGGGGGAACGGGTTGAGGAACGTCGAACGCACCGGGACGGCGGCGCCGAGCCCACCGCCGCAGCTCACCCCCGAGTACCTCCGGGCCAAGGTCGCAGAGGCGCTGACCGAGGACCTGGGCCCCGAGGGTCACGACCTCACCACCGAGGCGGTGGTGCCGGCCGGGCTCGCGGCGAAGGCGCACCTGAAGGCCGGGGAGGCGGGGATGGTGGCCGGCCTGATGGTGGCCCAGGAGGTGTTCCGCCAGGTCGACCCCGAGATCGCCTTCCGGAGCCTGACCGCGGACGGCTCGCCGATCGAACCGGGGGACGTCCTGGCCGAGGTCCGCGGGCCCCTGCGGGGCCTGCTCGCGGCCGAACGAACCGCTCTGAACTTCCTGCAGCAGCTGTCGGGGGTGGCCACCCTCACCCGGCGCTATGTCCAGCGGGCCACCTCGGCGGGCCCGGCCGTGGTCGTGCTCGACACGCGCAAGACGGCGCCCGGCCTCCGGCCGCTGCAGCGGTACGCGGTCCGCTGCGGCGGCGGGGGGAACCACCGCTACAACCTGGCCGACGTCGTCCTGATCAAGGACAACCACGTGGCCGCGGCCGGCGGTGTGGCCGAGGCCGTGCGCCGGGCCCGCAGGTGCGGCTTGCCGGTGGAGATCGAGGTCGACGACCTGGAGCAGCTCGAGGCGGCGCTGGGCGAGGGGCCGGAGGCCATCCTGCTCGACAACATGAGCCCGGCCCAGGTCGCCGAGGCCGTGCGCCGGACCCGGGGCCGTGCCCTCCTGGAGGTCTCCGGAGGCGTGACCCTGGCCGCCGTCGCCGCCTATGCGGCGACCGGGGTGGACCGCATCTCGGTCGGAAGCCTCACCCACTCGGCTCCGGCCATCGACATCTCCATGGAGGTCATCGAGACGTGGGAAGCATGAACCAGGCGCTGATCGAGGGCCTGGAGGAGGACGCCGAGCGCTACCGGAGGCGGGCGCTCCCCCCCGACGTGGAGGGGCTCCAGGAGGAGATCCGGCGTCTGGCCCGGGCCCGCGACGCCGTCATCCTCGCCCACAACTACCAGGTGCCGGAGGTCCAGGACGTGGCCGACCACGTCGGCGACTCCCTGGGCCTGGCCCGCGCCGCGGCCGCCACCGAGGCCCGGGTGATCGTCTTCTGCGGCGTCCACTTCATGGCCGAGACCGCGGCCATCCTCAACCCGGGCAAGCGGGTGCTGCTCCCCGACCTGGATGCCGGCTGCTCGCTGGCGGCGACCATCGACGCCGAGCAGCTGCGGGCCTGGAAGGCCCGGCACCCCGGGGCGGTGGTCGTGAGCTACGTCAACACCACGGCCGAGGTCAAGGCGGAGAGCGACTACTGCTGCACCTCCGGCAACGCCCGGGCCGTGATCGAGGCCATCCCCCAGGACCGGGAGATCCTTTTCGCCCCCGACCTCTTCCTGGGCAGCTACCTGGAGCGCGTCACCGGCCGCCGGATGCACGTCTGGCCGGGCGAGTGCCACGTCCACGCCGGCATCCGCGGTGAGGACCTGGAACGGGCCCGGCGCGAGCACGGGGACGCCGACCTGCTCGTCCACCCGGAGTGCGGCTGCGCCAGCTCCTGCATGTACCTGGCCGCCGCCGGCGACGTCGACGCCGCCCGCACCCACGTGCTCTCCACCGAGGGGATGGTCGCGCACGTCCGCTCCTCTCCCCGCCGCTCGTTCGTGATCGCCACCGAGACCGGCATCCTGCACCGCCTGCGCAAGGAGGTACCCGACCCCGAGAAGCGGTTCTACGCGGTCAGCGAGCGGGCCGTGTGCCGCTACATGAAGCTGATCACGCTGCCCAAGCTGCTTTCCTCCCTCCGGGAGGACGTCCACCCGGTCGAGGTGCCCGAGGAGGTGGCGGTGCGGGCAAGACGGGCGCTCCAGCGCATGGTCAGCATCGGCTGAGCCGCTCGCACCGGCGCGGCCGGCCCGGATGACCGCGAGGGAGATCCACCGTGAACTCGACCCTGGAGACCGACGTCCTCGTCGTCGGAGGCGGCCTGGCCGGCATCTCGGCGGCCCTGGAGGCGGCGGCGGCGAGCGCACGGGTGCTGCTGGTCGAGGCCGGGAACGGAGCGTCGGAACGCGCCCAGGGCGGGATCGCCGCCGCTCTGGGTGAGGGGGACTCCCCCCGCCGGCACGCTCTCGACACCCTGGCCGCGGGGGCCGGCCTTTGCGACCCGCGGGCGGTGCAACTGCTGACCGAGGAGGCACCCGAGGCCGTGTCCTGGTTGAGCGCGCTGGGGGTGCCGTTCGACCGCCGGGAGGGCCGCCCGGCCCTGGCCCTGGAGGCCGCCCATTCCCGCCCCCGCGTCGTTCACGCCGGCGGCGACCGCAGCGGGGCCGCCATCACCGCGGCCCTGCGCAGCCGCCTCGGCGCCACCGGCACCGTGCGCCGGCTGCGGGGCGAGCTCGCCGGCCTGCTGGTGCACGCCACCGGCGTGGCCGGCGCCCGGCTGCGTCCCACCGCGGTGGAGGGCAACTCGTCCGGCGAGGGCGAGGCGCTGTCCTCCCCGGTGGAGGTGCGGGCCGGAGCCGTGATCCTGGCCACCGGCGGCTACGCCGGCCTCTTCGCCCGCACCACCACGTCACGCCGGTGCGACGGGGCGTCACTGGTGGCGGCGCTGCTGGCCGGAGCGACGCTCGCCGACCTCGAGCTGGTGCAGTTCCACCCCACCGTCTACGCCGGCCCCGGGGAGCCCTTCCTGATCACCGAGGCCCTGCGCGGGGCCGGGGCCAGGCTGACCGACCACCGCGGCCGGCGCTTCCTGCTCGACGCCGACCCCCGCGGGGAGCTGGCACCCCGGGCCGTGGTGACCCGGGCGATCGTCGAGGCGCTGGCGCGGAGCGGGGAACGAACGGTCCTCCTGGACGCCCGGCACCTGGGGCCACGCCGGCTGGCCCGGGAGTTCCCGGGCTTCCTCGCCCGCTGCCGGTCGCTGGGCCTGGACCCGACCCGGGAGCCGATGCCGGTGGCCCCGGCCGCCCACTACACCATGGGCGGCGTCGTCACCGACCTGGAGGGCAGGACCGGGGTGCCGGGGCTGCTCGCCGCCGGGGAGTGCGCCCGCACCGGCGTTCACGGCGCCAACCGACTGGCCAGCAACTCGCTGCTGGAGGCGGTCGTGTTCGGACGCCGCGCCGGGCGGGCGGCGGCGGCCGAAGCTTCCCCCTCCCACCCCCGGAGTGAGGTCATCTGCCTGGAGGTGACGACCGGGGATGTCGCCAGCGTCCGCTGGTTGCTGGAGCGCTGCGCCGGCCCTCAGCGCCATCCGGAGCAGCTGAGGCGGGGGCTCGAGGAGCTGGACGGGCCGGGGATGGGCGGGGCGGCCCGAACCCTGGCCCGGCTGGTGCTCGCCTCGGCATGGCTGCGCGCCGAGTCCCGCGGGGCGCACTGGCGAACCGATCGTCCGGAGGAGGACCCGGCCTGGGCCCACCTGCAGGTGAGCGTGCGCCGGACGGCCCCCGATCCCATCGTGGAGGCACGGCCCTTCGGGCCCGGGCGGGCGCCCGGGCTGGCTGAGCCCGGGCCCCGCTGAGCGGCCTCCGCGCTCTCGGCCCTCAGCCACGCCCCGGCGGCGATGCCACCGCCGAGGGGAGGGGCGAGGGCCGGCCGTGATCGGCGTCGTGGCCGCCGGACTGACCGTGGTCCGCGCCGGACTGCCCCGGCCCCGTGCTGGCCGGGGCGCCGATCCCGCTCGGGGTCGGATGCGGGACCTGGGCGTGGGCGGCGGACTCCTCGCTGCCCCGGGATCGACCGTGGGTCGAAGCGGAGGTGGTCGGCTTCGGGCTGGGCGCCGAGCCGGCGTGGGCGCTGCGCTGCTGCTCGCCGTGCTGGCGGGCGAACGCGCTCACGCACCGGCCGACGTTCTCGGACCCCTTCCCTGCCGCACCGTCGCTGCGGACCTGTTGCTTGCAGCCCTGGACCGCCTGCACCACCGCCTGACCCCAGTTGGTCGGGTTGGCGCTGCCGGTGGCCGCCGTGGCCACCGCCGCCCCGCCGCCCGCGGCCACCGCCAGGGCCGCCGCCCCGGCCGCCGCCTTGCTCGTGACCGCGGTCACGATGCCCGATTTGATCGCCATCAGCGTTCCTCCTCGTGCGCGGGAAGCGGCGCGGAAGGCGGCCTGGGACGCGCGCGGGCTGGGGCCGCGCACCGGGCCCAACGTGCGCTGCAGCTCGCGCCCGAGCCAGTCCTCGAAGTCGTCCTGCTCCCGACCGCTTCCCGTCTTGGTCATTCGTCAGAGGGAACGCTGGGGGCCAGCCGGGTACCCGAAGCTCGCAGGTCGCGCAGGCGAACCTGCAGCCGAGCCCGGGCCGCGGCCAGGCGGGAGGCCACCGTGCGCTCGGGCACGCCCAGGGCGTGGGCGATCTCGCGGTTGGTGTAGCCGTGGACGTGCCGGAGCACGAGCGCCGCCGCCTGCCGGGGGGGCAGGGCCCGCAGCTCGCGCAGGAGCTCCGGGGTGGTCGCCTCGTCGGCGGGGTCGGGCAGGGCGGGGGGCCCGAGACGCATCACCAGCTGGCCGACCTGGCGCAGTCGCTCCCGGCGTCGGTGGGAGACGGCCACGTTGATGGCGATCCGGTGCAGCCAGGCCTCGGCCGGGGCGTCCGGCTTCCAGCTCGACCAGGCCCGGTAGGCGCGCAGGTACGCCTCCTGGGTGCAGTCCTCGGCCGCGGCCCGATCGCGCAGGAGCGCCAGCACGGTGGCGAACAGCCGGTGGTAGGTGGCCTCGTAGAGACGGTCGAAGTCCTCCGCCGAGCCCGGCCGGTAGTCCGGCCTCTTCCCCTCCGGTCCCTCCGGCCACGGTGCGGCCCGTGATCCCCCCATCGTCGGCGGCTATGGTGACAGGCCGGGGGGTGCGGGGCGCAAGTCCCGGCGTACGCTTCCCGACGTGGCCCGACGGACGATCGAGGAGCTGCGGGCGCTGGTGCGCGCCCAGGTGCTGGCCCTGCCGCCGCCCGTCGACCTCCGCGAGCGCCGCTCGCGCGCGAGGCTCCTGCAGGAGCTGGAGCGTCTGGCCAACCCGTTCGACCGCCTGGCCGGACCCGTCCACGTGACCGCCTCGGCGATCGTGGTCGGCCCGTGGGGGGTGCTCCTCCACCGCCACCGGCGCCTGGGGCGATGGCTGCAGCCCGGCGGCCACCTGGAGCCGGGCGAGACGCCCTGGGAGGCGGCGCGGCGCGAGGCGCGGGAGGAGACCGGCCTCCTCCTGCGTCCGGCGAGCACGCGGCCGGTGCACGTCGACGTCCACCCCGGCCCCCTGGGCCATACCCACCTCGACCTCCGCTACCGGTTCCGGGCGGCCGGCCGGGAGCCGCGGCCGGGGCCGGGGGAGAGCCGCGAGGTGGCGTGGTTCTCCTGGGCCGCGGCCCGGGCCGTGGCCGACGCCGGCCTGCTCGGGGCCCTGCGCGTGGTCGGAGCGGAGGCGGCGGTCAGGTCCGGCGCACCACCAGGACGGTGAGGTTGTCGGTGGAGCCCCGGCCCCGGAGGGCCTCCTCGCCCAGGCGGCGGGCCGTCTCCTCGGCCGAGCCCTGGAGCAGGCCGGGGAGCTCCTCGGCCCCGAGCACGTCCCACAGCCCGTCGCAGGCGGCCACCAGCCAGCCCTCCTGGAACCGGCCCGACCAGCGGTGCGGCTCGCAGACGATCCCGATCCGCTCCAGCTCGTGGTCCCCCAGGGCACGGGTGGGCATCAGGCCGTGGAGGGTTTGCGGATCGATCGCGTACGGCCCCTGGATCACGCCCCCCCGGGCCAGGATCCGGGCCTGCTCCTCCGGATCGTCGAGCCGGTGTCGCCGGGTGAGAAGACGAGCCTCCCCTCCGGTCACCAGGGCCAGCTCGGCGTCGCCGACGTTGGCGACCTCCAGCCGGTCGCCCCGGAGGCGGAAGACGACGGCGCAGGCGCCGCCGGGCAGGCCCAGCGCCTGGCGGTGGATCGCGATCAGGGCCTCGGCGGGAGGGTGGTCGCGGAGCTGGGGAAGGAGCCTGGCCGCCAGCTCGGCCACCCGGGCGCCGTTGTGCCCGTCGAAGACCCCGCCCAGGACCTCTTCCCCCTCCTCCAGGAGCACGTGACGGTCCTCCATCTCCCAGCGCAGCCCTTGATCGCTGAATCCGGCGACGTCGATTGACACCCGATCATCCTGCCCTGTCCGGCCCGCGTGGCACCATCCATCCCCTGGGACCGGAACACCGGTCGTCCCCACCGTGGTCGGCCGGGCCGCGGCGCCTCCGATCCCAACCCCGGCCGCGCGGCGCAACCGCTACCCCTGCCGGGGTGCCGCCAGCGCCAGCGCGAACCGTTGCCGCTCGTCGGTGAACCAGGCGCGCAGCGCCAGACCGGCTTCCCGGAGCATCTCCGCCACCGAGGCTCGGGTGAACTTGGCCGAGATCTCGGTCCGGATCATATCGCCGGCCCGCAGGCGTACCTCCAGGTCCGCCCCCGGGATCCTCACCACCTGGTCCCGCCCCGAGCGCAGGAACATCTCGACCCGTTGCCGCCTCCCGTCGACCCGGGCCACGTGCTCGAACGCCTCCGGGGCGAAGTCAGCACCGAGCTCGCGGTTCAGCACCAGCAGGAGGTTACGGTTGAACTCGGCGGTGACGCCCGAGACGTCGTCGTAGGCGGCCCGGAGCAGGCCGGCGTCCTTCACCAGGTCCACGCCCAGGAGCAGGTGGTCCCCCCCGGTCATGATCGTGCGCAGCCGCCGAAGGAACGACACCCGCTCGACCTCGTCGAAGTTACCGATGGTGCTGCCCAGGAAGAGCACCAGCTGACGGCCCAGGCGCGGGATGCGATGGAGGTCGTCGTCGAAGTCCCCGACCAGCCCGTACACACAGAGGCCCTGGAACTCCTCCACCAGCGGCCAGACCGCCTTCCAGAGCGCCGTCTCGCTGATGTCGAAGGGCACGAAGTAGCGGAGGCCACCGCCCCGGCGCCCGGCCGCCAGCAGCAGCCGCGTCTTCTCGCAGGAGCCGGCGCCGAGCTCCACGATCGAGGTCGGGCGGGCCACGCCGACGATCCGATCCGCCTCCGCCTCCAGGATCTCGCGCTCGGCCCGGGTCAGGTAGTACTCGGGGAGATGGGTGATCTCGTCGAAGAGCCGCGATCCGCGCTCGTCGTACAGATACCGACAGGGCAGCTCCGGCGGCTCGCCACCCAGCGCGCGGCGGACGTCCTCGGCCATCCGGCGACGGCGATCTCGCCCGAGCGTGTGCACGGCCAGGGTGAGGGGCGCGGGGACGGTGGTCACGAGCCGTCCACCGCGCAGCGGAAGCCGGCGAAGATCTGGCGCCGCAGGCGTGAGTCCCAGTTGCGGAAGCTGACCCGGGCCACCCCCGGCCGGGTCGCCCAGGAGCCTCCTCTCAGGACCTTGAACTGGTCGCCGAAGAAGGGCTCCGAGTACTCCCGGTAGGGATAGGCCACGAAGCCCGGATAGGGCCGGAAGTCGCTGCTGGTCCACTCCCAGACGTCTCCCAGCATCTGCTCACAGCCGAGGGCGCTGGCGCCCTTCGGGAAGGCCCCGACCGGGGCGGGACGGAACAGGCGCTGGTCGAGGTTGGCCCGGGCCGGGGTCGGGGGATCCTCGCCCCAGGGATAGCGCCGCTGCCGACCTCGGTCTGGATCCCAGCCCGCCGCCACCTCCCACTCGAACTCGGTGGGCAGACGCTTGCCCGCCCAGCGCGCGTAGGCCTCGGCCTCGAAGAAGCACACGTGCATGACCGGCAGGCGGGGATCGACCGGGACCTCGCAGCCGAAGCACGTGGTCAGCCAGGTCGACCCCCGCCTGAACCAGTACTCGGGCGCACCGGTGCCGAAGGTCTGGTTCCACTCCCATCCTTCGGCGCTCCAGAGCTCCCGGCGCCGGTAGCCGCCATCCTCCATGAAGGCCAGGTACTCGCCGTTGGTCACCAGGAAGCGGTCGATGGCGTACGGAGACAGCTCCACCAGGTGCCGCGGATGCTCGTTGTCGTAGGGCTCGTGGAGGTCGGTGCCGATGGGATAGGTCCCGCCCGCCACCTCCACCATGTCGTGCGGCCGTGGTTGGGCGGCGGGAAGGGGCGGCAGCTCCTCGAGGTAGCGGCCCGGTGTCAGCTGGATGGTCTGCAGGATGGTCTCGTCGTGCTGCTGCTCGTGCTGGACGACCAGGTCGTAGACGAAGCCGCCGCGCAGCAGCGGGTCGTCGGACCCGAGGTCGACCTCCTCCAGCAGGGCCAGGGCGCGACGGCGGACCCGGGCCAGGTAGGACTCGGTCTCGGCCCGGTCCAGGAGCCGCCGGTGACGGCGCACCACCCGGGGCGTCTCGATCGCGTCGTAGACGCGGAGGAGGTCGTCGTCCAGGACCGGGGCCCCGGACAGCGCCCGGACCAGCCACAGCTCCTCGAACGCCCCGACGTGGGCGTAGTCCCAGACCGGGGGACTCATCAGCGGATCGTGCTGCGTGGTCAGCTGCTCATCGTCCAGGGGCCGGAGCAGCCGCACCGTCCTCCGGCGCGCCTCCTCCAGGTCCCGAGCGATCCGCTCCTTGCCGTCCATGGGCTGGCACCTCCGTGGTCGGACCGCGACCATGCCCTGCGGCCCTCCCTCCAGGGTAGCGTCGCCGGCCAGGGCGTCTCGGGCCCGAACCACCGCACCGGACCGGGCGCCCAGGGGCGCACCGGGGTGGGCCTCCTGGGCCGGTGCTCAGTGCTCGTGCAGGATGACGCCGCGGATGTTCCGGCCCTCGAGCATGTCCCGGTACCCCTCGTTGATCTGCTCCAGCGAGTAGCGGCGGGTGATCAGCTCGTCCAGCTTGAGCTGCCCGGCGCGGTACAGCCCCAGCAGCTTGGGGATGTCGTACATGGGGTTGGCGGCGCCGAAGAGCGCCCCCTGGACCCGCTTCTGCCAGCCGGTCATGGGCCCGCCGGGCAGCTGCACGGTGGTGCCCGGTCCGACCCCGGTGATGGTCACGGTGCCGGTCTTGCCCACGATGTTGAAGCCCTGGGTGACCACCTCGGCCGTCATCACGCCCACGGTCAGGATGGCGTGGTCGGC
>JAJPKS010000353.1 GCA_021323605.1 Bacillota bacterium
ACCTCGACCACCATCACCCGGTGGTGGGCGGAGGCGGTGGTGTGGAGGCGGTCCAGGGCCTCGGCCACGATGCCCACCGCGGTGTCGAACCCGATGCAGAACTCGGTCGCCGAGAGGTCGTTGTCGATGGTCTTGGGGACGCCCACCACCTGGAAGCCCTGGTCGGCCAGCACCCGCGCCACCGACAGCGTGTCGTCGCCGCCGATCGCGACCAGCCCCTCCACCCCCAGGCCCCGGAGGACGTCGATCACGCGGGCGATGCCGTCCGGCTCCTTCAGGGGGTTGGTGCGGGAGGTGCCCAGGATGGTCCCACCCTGGGGCAGGATGCCCCGGACGTCGGCCGGGGTGAGCTCGACGGCGTCGCCGCTGAGGGCGCCCGCCCATCCGTTCCTGATCCCGCTCACCTGGTGGCCGAGCTGGCTCGCCCGCCTGACCACGGCCCGGATGGCCGCGTTGAGGCCGGGCGCGTCGCCCCCGCCGGTCAGTACCCCGATTCGCATCCTGCTGGTCCTCCGTCGACGAAGTCCGGGCCCCATGCCGGCCCGCGACCGTGTACAGGCCTGCAATTTTGCCCGCGTCGCCGGGCTTGCCGCCACGCCGATCGGCGCTCAGCGCAGGACGCGGGCGTCGCCGATGCGACGGGTGACGCGCTGCGCGTCCAGGTGCTCGAGCAGGGCCAGCACCGGCCGCCGGCTGGCCCCCATCCGGTCCCGGAGCGAGGCCACGGTCACCGACCCCTGCTCCGCCACCAGCTCCCGCACCAGGGCCACCGCCGCCTCGTAGGCGGAGCGGGTGAAGACCACGTCCTCGGAGAGCCGGACCAGGTCACCCCGGCGGACCAGGGCCCGCACCACCTCCTCGGTGGCGCCGGAGACCCGCAGCGCCTCGGGCAGCGAGGGCGGGGCGAAGGGCCTCGCCCCCAGCACCTCGACCAACCGCGTCGCCGCCCCGGCGTCGATCTCGACCCGGTGCTCGGGCAGGGCGACCTCCCCCTCGCGGTCGACCACCGTCCCCTCGCGGGCCAGCTCGGCCAGGACGGCGGCGAAGACCGGCGAGGGCAGCCCCAGCCGGCTCTTCAGCTCCTCCCGGGGCATGCCCGGCCGCAGCCGGTGGGCGCGGTGGTAGTCCTCCAGGGCCCGCCGGGCCCGCCCCGCCAGGGCCTCCCAGGCCTCGGGCGCGAACAGCCACTGCCCGGCCCTCCGGGCGTCGAGCCGAGCCAGGTCCGCGTCCTCGGCCAGGCTGGCCTTGAGCAGGGCCGGGGCGGTGATGCCCCGTGGGTACTTGCGCAGCTCCTCCTGAAGGATCTCCCCGGCCGCGCGACGCTCCAGGGACTCCCGCACCCGCTGGTCGTGCCGGTGGTGGCGGCGGGGGGTGACGTCGGCGAAGACGCCTCCGGCGATCGTGGCCGAGGGCGAGGGCAGCCGGAGCACGTAGCGGTCGCCGGAGGTGGCCGCGATCGGGCGGTTGAGGTAGAGCTGGATCCAGCCCGCCTCCCCGGGCTCGATCTCTTCCCCGCCGAGCACGACGGCGCGGCCGCTGACCTCGGCCGTGCCGGCGTGGACCAGCACCTGGGCGCCGTGGCGGAGACCGGGGCCGCCGGCCAGCACCCGCACCCGGGCGTCGACGCGCCGGGTGACGACCAGGGTGCCCGGCCGGGCCAGGACCTCGCCCCGACCGAGGTCCTCCTTCTCCACCCCCACCAGGTTGGCGGCCACCCGGCTGCCCGGCAGGGCCACCTCCACCCGGCGATTGTGCTGCTGCAGCCCCCGGATGCGGGCGCGGCGGCCCGAGGGCTGGAGCTCCACCTCCTCGCCCACCCGCAGCGAGCCGTCCACCAAGGTGCCGGTGACCACGGTCCCGAACCCGCTGATGGTGAAGACGCGGTCGACCGGCAGCCGGGGCCGTCCTCGATCGGCGCGCGGGGGCGTGGCCGCCAGCAGCTCGTCCAGCTGTTGGACCAGCCGCTCGAGGCCCTGGCCGGTGACGGCGGACACGGGCACCAGCGTCGCCCCGCGCAGGCAGGTGCGGGCCAAGGCGTCGGTCACCTCGGCCGTCACCAGCTCCAGCCAGTCGTCCTCGACCAGGTCCACCTTGGTGATCGCGACCAGGCCCCGGCCCACCTCCAGCAGGTCGACGATCTCGAGGTGCTCGACGGTCTGGGGCATGACCCCCTCGTCGGCCGCCACCACCAGCAGCACCGCGTCCAGCCCGTGCACGCCGGCCAGCATGTTGCGGATGAAGCGCGCGTGGCCGGGCACGTCCACGATGCCCACCAGCCGTCCGCTGGGCAGGGTCAGGTGGGCGAACCCCAGGTCGATGGTCATGCCCCGCCGCTTCTCCTCCTCCAGCCGGTCGGGATCGATCCCGGTCAGGGCTCGGATGAGGGTCGACTTGCCGTGGTCGATGTGACCGGCGGTGCCGACCACGTAGCCGTCCTGGCGGGCAGGGGGAGGGGTCATCCCGTCAGCCCGTCACGACCGCGGCGGCGGCCTCGATCGCGTCCAGCAAGAGATCGTCCTCGCCCGGGAGCAGGGTGCGGGGATCGACGCAGCAGCGGTCGTCCTCGATGCGCGCCAGCACCGGCGGCTCCCCCCGCCGCAGGGCGGCGGCCAGGCGGGAGGCCGGGCCCTCGAGCACCAGCAGCCAGGTGGGCAGCTCTCGCTCCGGGAGCGATCCCCCGCCCGCGGCCGACCCCCCCTCCGCCAGCCGGCAGGGAACGCCCCGCTCCCGCAGCCGCACCATCAGGTGGGCCGCCCGCCGGCGCAGCTCCTCGGGGCCGGCGGCGAGCATGCGCGCCACCGGCGACCGCTCCCCGAGGAGTCGCTGGCGCAGCGTGACCTCCAGCGCCGCCAGCGTCATCTTGTCCACGCGCAGGGCTCGGGCCAGGGGGTGGCGGGCCATCTTCCGGATCGGCTCCGCACGCCCCAGGGCGATGCCCGCCTGGGGGCCGCCCACCAGCTTGTCCCCGGAGAAGGCGACCACGTCGGCGAGCGCCACCGAGTCGCCCACCACCGGCTCGTCGGCGACGGGGTCGAGGGCCCCGCTGCCCAGGTCGTCCAGGAGGAGCAGGCCGTGCCGCCGGGCCACCTCTGCCATCTCGGCCAGGGGAGTGGACTCGGTGAAGCCGCTGAGACGGAAGTTGGAGGCGTGGACGTGGAGCAGGGCCGCCGTCTTCGGCCCCACGGCCGACTCGTAGTCGGCGACGCGGGTCCGGTTGGTGGTGCCGACCTCGACCATCCGCGCCCCCGACAGGCGCATCACGTCGGGCATGCGGAACGCCCCTCCGATCTCGACCAGCTGCCCCCTCGACACCACCACCTCCCGTCCCCGGGCGAGCGCGGTCAGGGCCAGGAGCACGGCGCCGGCGTTGTTGTTCACCACCAGGGCCGCCTCGGCCCCGGTCAGCCGCCGCAACAGGTCGGAGACCAGCTCGTGGCGCGACCCCCGCCGGCCGCTCTCCAGGTCCAGCTCCAGATTGCTGTAGCCGGCCGCCACCTCGGCCGCGGCCGCGGCCGCGGCCGCCGACAGCGGCGCCCGTCCCAGGTTGGTGTGCAGGACCACCCCGGTGGCGTTGATCACCCGGCGCAGCCTGGGCGCCGTCCACCCGGCCAGGAGCCGGGCCACGCGGTCGAGCCGGTCGGCCGGGTCCACCGGCCCCGTCGCCCGCTCGGATGCGACCTGCTCCCGGATCGCATCCGCGACCAGGGCGCGCGGGTAGCGCTCCTGGAGCTCCCGGTACTCGGGCTGGTTGAGCAGGGAGCCTACAGCAGGCAGGGGCGAAGCACCACGTACCCGGCGCACTGACCGACGATGGCGTTGGAGGCGGGCTGGAAGAAGATCGCGACCGCCGCGTCCAGGACGCTGAAGCGGAGCAGGACGGGGGCGAAGATCACGATCAGGACCGCGATCACCCAGATGGTCTGGGTGCGCGCGGCCACATCGAAGAAGAACCGCGGGTTACGGTTGCGGAAGAGAGCCTCGACCACCCGCCATCCGTCCAGCCCGGGCACGGGCAGGAGGTTGAAGGCGAAGGTCGAGAGGTTGAGGAAGAAGATGGCGTAGCAGAGGGTGGCCAGCAGCCCCAGCGGGGGCTGGGCGAAGGTGCCCAGGTTGGGCACCGCGGCGGCGGCGAGCAGGGCTCGGAGGACGACGCCGGCCAGTGCCGCCACCAGCAGGTTGGCGACCGGCCCGCCCAGGGCGTGGGCCAGCTTCCGCCAGGGTCCCTGCAGCCGGTACTCGTTGATCGGTACCGGGTTGCCCCAGGTGACGTTGGCGAGGAAGGCCGCCACCACCCCGTAGACGTTGACGAAGGGGCGCAGCTGCGGCCGCAGGTAGCCGCGGTTGCGGGGCGAGGGGTCGCCAGCCAGGTAGGCGGCGAGCCCGTGGCCGAGCTCGTGGACGGGGACGGCGATCGCGATGGCCGGGATCAGGAAGATGGAGCCGACCAGGAAGACGATGGGGTCCCCGAAGCCCAGCATCGCTACTCGATCTCGATCCTCTGGTGCGTCCGGCCGCCCCGGCGGCGCCGTGACGCCGGCCGGCGATCCGGGGGCCGGCGGCTCCCCAGCTGGTGCTCGTAGATGAGCAAAAGGGCGGTCAGCAGCTCGCGCTGGGCGTTGAGCAGGTGCTGCCGGGCCTCGGGCGGGACCACGCCCTCGAAGGCCGCGCTCAACCGCCGGCTGACCAGCTCCAGCAGCTCGGCGAGTCGCTCCGCCTCCACGCTCACCTGGCGAACCTGACCCTCAGCTCACCCTCCTCGATGCTGGCCCCGACCGTCTCCCGGTTGGCCAGCACGCGGGGCAGCGTGACCCCGCGTCGGTAGCCGCCCACGGTCACGAACAGCTCCCCGTCGTGCCGGCTGAGGGAGACGTCGCCGCGCTCCGCGAAGGGCAGCTTCAGCGCCAGCACGTACTCGGAGCCGACCCGTTCCACCCGCTGCGAGGTACCCTCGAACATGCGCTCGGCCGGGTCGCGGTCCCCGTAGACGGCCTCGGCCATGCGGAGCAACATACGTTCCCCCACCACCTCCTCGTCGAAGAGGGGCACGTCCAGGATGGGCAGCGGGGAGAAGGACTCCCGCACCTCGTCCGCGTAACGGTGATGGATCGACCGCCACTTCCGGAACAGCTCGTCCTGGAGGTCCTGGGGCAGACGGCGGTTGACGATCACCGCGTCGGTCAGGTAGCCGAACAGGTTCAGGTAGGTGAACGCTCGCTTGGCCTCCTTGACCACCATCTTCTCGAGGTTGAGGACCAGACGAACGCTGGTGGTCCGCCCGTCCACCAGGACCTTCTTCATTCCCTCCAGGTCGAGGAGCAGGTCCTTGACCGAGTCGTAGACCTCGTCGGTGGGCAGGGGCACGCTGATCAACGGCTGGAGGACGGGCCGGGCCAGCCGCATGGCCCGCCGCTCCCACGGGTAGACCTTGTCCAGCCACCAGCGGGCGGCGTCCGGGAAGGCGAGCAGCTGGAGCGTCTCGCCGGTGGGGGCGCAATCCACGACCAGGACGTCGTGCTCGCCCCGCTCCGCGTAGCGCTTGATCCAGATCAGGGAGGCGATCTCCTCCATGCCGGGCGGGTTCGCGACCTCGTCGGCGACGACGTCGTCGAGGCCCTGGGTGGCGAAGAGGCTGGCGGCGTAGTCGTGGAGCTTCTTCCAGTAGCGCTCCATCTCGTGGAGCGCGGAGACCTCGTGCGCCCAGAGGTTGGGGCCGACCTGCCGGGCCTCCGGCCCCAGCTCGACGTCGAGCGAGTCGCCCAGCGAGTGGGCGGCGTCGGTGCTGATCACCATCGTGCGGTGGCCGAGCTGCGCGCACCGGACCGCGGTGGCGGCCGCCACCGAGGTCTTGCCCACCCCGCCTTTGCCCGTGAAGAGGATCACGCGCACACTCGTGAGTGTAGGCGGTTCAGGCACCAGGACCACGATCCGCGGCTGCGGAGGGCGGCGGCGCCGGAGGGATCAGGCGAGCAGGCGTGGGATGACCAGCTCCGCCCCCGCCACCAGCAGCGCCACCATGATCAGCATGACCACGCCCACCCGCTTCAGGTCGGAGGCGAAGTGGGGGACGCGATCCAGGGGGATGGCGGGATCCGCGTTCTCCAGCACCAGCCGCGCGCCGCGCCGGGGCGCCGGCCTGGTCGAGGGCGCGAGCGACATCTCGACCGCGCGCACCAGGGTCTGGTCGCCCCCCACCTGCTGCCGGGTGGCCGCCCCGGCCCCGGGGGCTGCGGCCGGCGGCCTCGGCCCCGGCGGGGAGGTGCGGCGCGCCCGCGCCGCCTGGCGGCGCTTGCCTTTCCTGGCCACGAGGAGGCAGTTTACCGGCCACGACCCCGGCCGATCGGGCCACCGGCGGGCGGATAATCATCTCCAGCGTTGTCAATCGAGCCAACCAGCTACTGCATCAACTGCGGCGCCCGGCTCGAGCCCGACCACCGCTTCTGCTGGAGCTGCGGAACGCCGCGCTGGACGCCGGCGGCACCCGTCGGCGACGGAGGTGAGGGCGCGCCGAGGCCGCCGCCCACCCCCGGGACCTCCCCCTTCCAGGCGACCCCCGTGCCGGCGCCGAAGGTGGACCTGGGCCTGCTGCCCTGGTGCTATGCCGCCGGAGCCATCTTCTTCCTCCTGCTCCTGGCCCAGGACCTGCCCTACGTCCTCTCCCCGGCCGGACGATCGCTGCTCATCGCCCAGATGGCGCGCAGCGGCCTCCCGCCCTCGATGGAGGACAGCGCCCTCATCACCTACGTCCTGGTCGTGATGGGCGGGGAGCTAGTCGCCGCCGCCATCCACGCCGCCGCCTTCTACGGCCTCCGCTGGCATCGGCGGTGGGGATGGCTGGCGGCGGTGGTCGTGGCCTGCTTCTGGTCGCTGCTGATCGTGGGCATCCCCGTCCTGGTGCGTCTGGTGAACCGGGAGGTCCGCCAGGCCTTCGGGGTGGAATGAGGGTGCGGCCCGCCTCCCGGCCCACCTCAGCTGGACCAGCGCCGGAGGAGAGGAGGAACCGGTGACCGACCCCGGCTGGCCGGCCCTGGAGGGCCTGGAGCGAGAACCCGACCCCCTGCGACGCGCGGCCGAGGTGATCCGGGCCGGCTCCCCCCGCTACACCGGCGTCTACCTCTACGCCCTCCGGGATCGGGAGCTGGTCCTTCGGGCCCATGCCGGACGTCCCACGCCGCACCTCCGCATCCCCGTCGGACGGGGCGTCTGCGGCCGCGCCGCGGCCACGGGCGCGCACCAGGTGGTGGCCGACGTCGCCTCCGACCCCGACTACCTCGCCTGCAGCGCCGAGACCCGCTCGGAGTGCGTGGTGCTGGTCCGCCGGGACGGCGAGGTGGTGGGCCAGATCGACATCGACAGCGACCTCCCCCACGCCTTCGACCAGGACGACGTGCGGCGGCTGGAGGCGGCCGCTCGCCTGATCGCCCCCTACCTGTAGCCGGGGCGGGGCCCCGGGCCCGCGGGCCGGGCCCCAGAGTCGGGGAGAGGACGGCGCCGGGGTGAACGTTCCTGCAGGTCGCCGGCCCCGCCGGGGGGCAGAGTAGGACCGTGACCCGGAATCGAACATGTGTTCCCAGCCGACCGGGGCCACCCCCCTTCGAGATCGACCTGGAGCCGGTGCGCCGCGCCCTGGCCCGCTGGCGGCTGGCCTCCGGCGCACGGCGGGCGCCGGTGCAGGATCTCGCCGCCGAGACCGGGCTCAGCCGCTGCACCATCTGGCGGTTCCTGTCCGGGCGCCCGGTGGGCCTGGCCGCCGCCGGGCGCATCACGGGCGTGCTGGGCCTCGACCTCCACCAGGTGCTCCGGCCCCCGGAGCCCGAACCGGACCCTCCCGGAAGGGCGCTGATGGAGGCAGCCCGGGCCGTGGTCGAGGCCCGCGAGCGAGCCCGGGCGGGGTCGCCGGCCGAACTCGACGCCCGCATCGACGAACTGGCCGAGCTGCTGGACCGCCCCCGATCGGCGCCGCGCCCGCCTGGCCCGCAGCCGGCTCAGCCGTCGAGCACGGCGATGGCGTCGATCTCGATCCGGACCCCGCGCCCGAACAGCTCCTTGACGACCACGCCGGTGGCGGCGGGGAAATCCGGCCCCAGGTAGCGGGCCCGCACCGCGGCGGTCTCGCGGTAGCCCTCCCGGTCGGTGACGTAGTCGGTGGTCTTGACCACGTCGTCAAAGCCGGCGCCGGCCGCCGCCAGGATCTCGCCCAGCTTGCGGTAGATGACCTCGGCCTGCTCCGCCAGCGTCTCGCCCTGCACCCGGCCCTCGGCGTCCATGCTGTTCAGGCCGGAGACGAAGAGGAGGCCGCCCTCGACCACGGCCTGGCTGTAGGTCAGCCCGGACGTGCCCGGCCAGCCCGGGTCGACGACGCGCTTGCCGCCCACCTCCGCTCAGCCGGGCCGGGGTCGGCCTTTCCGGACGTGACGCTCCATGGCCAGGCAAGGATACCCGCCGGCGGGCCTACCCCGGCCCGGGAGGACGGACCGCCGCGCTCGCCCCCTCGTCGCGTCCCAGCAGGGCCCGGGCGATGATCAGGCGCTGGACGTGGGCGGTGCCCTCGTAGATCTGCATCCCCTTGGCGTCCCGCCAGTACCGCTCGACCGGGTAGAGGTTGGAGTAGCCACGCCCCCCGTGGATGAGGATGGCCTGATCCGCCGCCCTGAGCGCCGCCTCGGTGCAGAAGAGCTTGGCCACCGCGACCCGGTCGAGCGAGCCCCGCCCGGCGTCCTCGAGCCAGGCCGCCTCTCGGACCAGGAGTCGAGCCGCCGCCAGGTCGGCGGCCATGTCGGCCAGCGCGGCCTGGACCATCTGAAAGTCCCCGATCCGGCGGCCGAACTGTCGGCGACGGCGGGCGAAATCGACCGAGGCGTCGAGGCAGGCCTGCAGGACCCCCACCGCCCCGGCCGCGACCTCGAGACGGCCCCGGCGCAGGGCGCTCATGGCCACCTGGAGGCCCCCACCGGGGCGGCCCAGCACCGCGTCCTCGCCCAGCTCCAGGCCGCGGAGGGTCAGGACGGCGTGGTCGGCGGCGCGATGGCCGAGGGGCTCACCGGGCATCGGCCGACGCTCCAGCCCGGGCGCATCGGTGGGCACCACGAAGGCCGTCACCCCCTCCTCGGCGGAGGCGAAGACGAGGGCCACCTCGGCCACCCCGCCGTTGGTGATCCAGTGCTTCTCGCCCTCCAGGCGCCAGCCCCCGGGGACCCGCATGGCGCGCGTCTGCAGGCTGCGCACGTCGGAGCCCGCCTCCGGCTCGGTGAGCGCGTAGCAGCCGATGGCCTCGCCGCTGCGCAGCCACGGCAGCCAGCGCGCCCTCTGGGCCGGGCTCCCCCATTCCGCCAGACAGCCGGCGACCAGGGCCACCTGGACCGTGGCCAGCCCCCGCACGCTGGAGTCGACGCGTCCCAGCTCCTCCGCGATCAGGCAGCGGGCCAGGGCGGGGTCGCGCTCGTCGAGGAGACCCCGGCGGCCCAGCTCCTGGACCAGCCCCCGATCGAAGCGGGCCTCGGCGTCGGCGGTCCGGGCGGCGGGCGCGAGCAGCTCTTCGGCCGCCGCCCGGGCCCGGTCCCGTGCCTGCAGCAGCGCCGGCGAGAGGGCGAAGTCCATCCCCTCTCAGCGGCCCCTGAAGACGGGCGGCCGCCCGGCGGTGAAGGCGGCGTGGTACTCGTGGAAGTCCCGGGTGGTCATCATCAGGGTCTGGGTCCACGCCTCCATCTCGATGGCGGAGTCGTAGTCCATGGCCGCGGCCCGGTTCAGCATCTCCTTGGTCATGGCCAGCCCCCAGGGCGCCAGCCGCTTGAAGCGGTCGGCGTAGGCCCGCACCGCCGCCTCCAGCTCGTCGTCCGGCACCACCCGTTGGGCCAGCCCCGCGGCCAGCGCCTCCTCGGCCTCGATCCGCTCTCCCAGCATCAGGATCTCGGTCGCCCGGCCCAGGCCCACCAGACGGGGCAGGAGCCAGCAGATGCCCATGTCGCCGCCCGACAGACCCACCCGGGTGAACAGGAACTGGAAGCTCGCCGAGGCGGCGAGGACGCGGATGTCGGCGGCCGCGGCCAGCACGGCGCCGGCGCCGGCGGCCACCCCGTTGACGGCGGCGATGACCGGCTGGGGCATCCGGCGGAGGTTGCGGGTGCACTCCCCGGTCATGCGCGCGAACTCATAGACGGCGCGGGTGTCCATCGAGAGCAGACGCCCGATGATCTCCTCGACGTCGCCCCCCGAGCAGAAGCCGCGACCCGTGCCCCGGATGACCAGCACCCGGACCTGGTCGGCTCGGCCCCGCAGCTCCGCGGTCAGGTCGCGAAGGTCGGCGTAGACCTCGAAGGTCAGCGAGTTGAGGCGATCGGGGCGGGCGAAGGTGACCGTGGCCACCCCGTCGGACTCCTGGTAGTCGAAGTGTTGCCAGCGTGCGTTCAGCGTTGCCTCCACGTCACGTCCATCCCCTGTCGTCCCGGCCGGAATGCCCGCGCCCCCGGCCGCCGCGACCTGCCCACCTCCCGGACCGGGCACCCGCCCGGGCCGTCTCAGCCGTGGCGGAGAGGCGGCCGTGGCCTCCGGACTCGGGGTTGGAGACCGTGCCGCCCGACCGGCCCCGGGCGGGATCGGGTGGCGCCGGCGGTCGCTCCCACGGAGAGATCGCCGATGGGGCCCTCACCGCCCGCAGCGCCCCGTTGCAGCCCGGGAGCGCCATGTGTCCCCTCCGTTCCGTGCTACGGTGCGGATGCGACCGCAACCCCTACGCTACCAGGCGAGGTCCCCGGAGAGGAGCGCGAGGAATGAGGGAAGGTGGAGCCGCCGGCGCCGGAGACGGGTCCCTGCCCGCGGCCGGGGACGACGCCACCGGCCGGTCCTCGCCGCTACACGGCCGCACCGCCCTGGTCACGGGCGGTGGCCGCGGCATCGGCCGCGAGATCGCCCTCGCCCTGGCCCGGGACGGGGCGCGGGTCGCGGTCGCGGGCCGGGATCGGGTCGCCGTGGCCGAGGTCGCCGCCGCCTGCGACGGCCTGGCGGTGTCCCTGGACGTGACCGACGAGGACTCCTGCCGGGCCGCCGTCGCCGCCTGCGAGCGGGCCTGGGGACGGCTGGACGTCCTCGTCAACAACGCCGGCGTCGCCGGCTCCAGCAAGTTCACCCAGCTGGACGACGAGACCTGGGACCGGACCCTGGCGGTGAACCTGACCGGGGCCTTCCGGATGACCCGGGCGGCGGTGGGCGGGATGCTGGAGCGCGGCTGGGGCCGCGTCATCTCCATCGCCTCGGTGGCGGGCCGGGCCGGCTACCCCTACGTGGCCGCCTACGTCGCCTCCAAGCACGGGCTGGTGGGGCTCATGCGCGCCCTGGCCGCCGAGTACGCTCGGAGCGGGGTGACCTTCAACAGCGTCTGCCCGGGCTACGTCGACACCGCCATGACCGAGGCCACCATCGACAACGTGATGCGCCGGACCGGGCGCAGCCGGGAGCAGGTGCTGGAGCGGCTGGTCACCCCCCAGGGCCGGCTGGTGCGGCCCGAGGAGGTGGCGGCGGTCTGCGCCTTTCTGGCCTCCGACCTGGCCGGGGCCATCAACGGGCAGGCGATCGACGTCGACGGCGGGGAGCTGTTCCCGTGATCCTCGGCCTCCGTCTGGGCCGGGGTGGACGGCATGGATCGAGGTGGCACGGGGGAGCGGAGGGATGAAGGTCCGGTTCGGCGTCGCCCTCCCCCGGGAGGCGGGGCCGGCGGAGCTGTCCACGATCGTGGACCGCGTGGAGGCGGCCGGCGTGGACTCGATCTGGTTCTCGGAGCTCGTCTACAGCCCGCAGGTGGACCCCTTCGTGGGCATGGCCCACGCCCTGGCGCGTACCGCCCGGCTCAAGGCCGGCACCGGGGTC
>JAJPKS010000261.1 GCA_021323605.1 Bacillota bacterium
GGGTGGCGGTGGTGGTGGCCGAGAGCCGCTACCTGGCCGAGGACGCCCGCGACCTGATCGAGGTCGAGTACGAGCCCCTGCCGGTGGTGGCGGACCCGATCGCGGCCATGGAGCCGTCGGCCCCGCTCGTCCACGAAGCGCTCGGCTCCAACGTCGCCTACCAGCGGACGTTCGTGTTCGGGGAGGTGGAGCGGGACTTCGCCGAGGCCGACCTGGTGGTGCGGGACCACCTGCGCTGGCACCGCTCCGGCGGCCAGCCGCTGGAGACGGTGGGGGCGGTGGCCGACTACGACCCGGCCACCGGCATGCTCACCATCCACTGCAACTCCCTCACCTTCACCCATTTCCTGTTCATGCTCGCCAACACGCTGAAGGTGCCGGCCAACCGGCTGGACGTGCGGCCGACCCCCGCCGGAGGCAGCTTCGGCTCCAAGTTCTGGGCGGTGAAGGTGGCGGCCGTCGCCGGCATGCTGGCCAAGAAGCTGGGGCGGCCGGTCAAGCTGATCGAGGACCGCGTCGACAACATCACCAGCTGCGACCACCACGGCTCGGACCGGATCTACGACGTCGAGCTGGCGGTGATGAAGGACGGCACCCTGCGTGGGATCAAGTTCGACGTGGTCGACGACTACGGCGCCTACATCCAGTTCGGCACCGGCACCCATGGGAACTCGCTGGCCCAGTGCGTCGGTCCCTACCGGATCGGGAGCGTGCAGTACGCGGTGCGCGCGGTGCTCACCAACAAGTGCCAGCAGGGAGCGCACCGCGGCTTCGGCTCCGAGGTGACGAACTGGGCCATCGAGCGAATGGTGGACCTGGCCGCCCGCGAGCTGGGCATGGACCCGGTCGAGATCCGGCGCCGCAACTTCATCCGTCCCGACCAGTTCCCCTACTTCATCCCCAGCGGCAACGTCTACGACTCGGGGAACTACGAGGGGGTGATGGACATCGCCCTCCGGCTGGCCGACTACGAGCACTGGCGGCGTGAGCAGGAGCGGCTGCGCCGCGAGGGCCGCTACATCGGGATCGGCGTCATCAGCTGCCAGGAGCGCAGCGTCTTCTCCGCCACCGAGTTCTGGTTCTGGTTCGACGAGCCCGCGGCCAAGGTGACCAGCGCCCCCGAGAGCGTCACCCTGAGCGTCGATCCCACCGGGGGCATCACCGCCACCCTGTACTCCAACGCCTTCTGGGGCAACAGCTCGGACACGGTGGTGGCCCAGCTGGTGGGCGAGGAGTTCGACGTCGACCCCCATTCGGTCAACGTCGTCTACTCCGGCTCCAACCGCGGCCTGCCCGCGACCGGTCCCGGCGGCAGCCGCTTCACGGTCATGGTGGCGGGGGCGATCAACGGCGCCGCGGCCCGGATCAAGGAGAAGGCGCGGAAGGTGGCCGGCCACGTGCTGGAGGTGGACGCCGAGGACCTGGAGTGGGCCGAGGGCGGGTTCCGGGTCAGGGGCGCGCCGGACCGGCGCCTCTCCCTGGCCGAGATCGCCCTCCAGACCTACCTCTTCAAGCACAGCCTGCCCGACGAGATCGAGACCGGCCTGGAGGCGAGCAAGGTCTACGACCATCCCTACACCACCATGCCCTCCGACGACCGGAGCAACCTGGGTGTCTTCTACCCCTTCGTCGGCAACGCCTGCCACGTGCCCGTGATCGAGGTGGACCCGGACACCGGCGCCATCAGCTACCTCCGCTACGTGGCCGTGCACGACGCCGGGACCATGGTCAACCCGCGCGGCCTGGAGGGCCAGATCATCGGCGGCACCGCCCACGGTATCGGCACCGCGCTCTTCGAGGAGTACGTCTACGACCGCGACGGGCAGCTGCTCACCACCAGTTACATGGACTACCTCATCCCCTCGGCCATGGAGGTGCCGGAGGTGATCGTCGGGCACCAGGAGACGCCCTCGCCGTTCACCGTCCACGGCATCAAGGGCGGCGGCGAGGGGGGCAGGATGATGACCCCGGCCGCCCTCTCAGCGGCGATCGACGATGCGCTGGCCCCGCTCGGGGTGCGCTGCACCGAGCTGCCGGCCACGCCCGAGCGCATCCGTCGCTGGATCGAGGAGGCGCGCGCCCGGGGCGGGGGCACGATGAGCGGCTAGGGTACGGCGGGCGCCGGCCGGGGCGGTGACACGGCGGTCCACCGCCGGTGTGGGGCCGCCCGTGGCCGGCGCCCGCACCGGCTGGCTGGTTGCGGGGTGTTCGAACGGCTGCTGCCCGAGGGAACGGTCGTGGCGGAGGGTCCGATCGGGGAGGGCGGGGGGCACGACGCCCTCCTCCCCGAGGAGCGGCCGCTCCTGGCCGGCGCCGTGGCGGCGCGCCGGCGGGAGTTCGTGGCCGGGCGCCGCTACGCGCGGCAGGCTCTGGCCGCCCTCGGCCTGACCGGGGTGGCGATCCCGAGCGGACCCGGGCGCGAGCCGCGCTGGCCCCCGGGCGTGACCGGCAGCATCACCCACTGCCGGGGCTACTGTGCGGCCGCGGTCGGATGGCGGCGCACGGTCGGGAGCCTCGGCATCGATCTCGAGCTGGAGGAGTCCCTGGGGCCGGACGTGGAGCGGCTGGTGTGCAGCCCCGCCGAGCGGCGACACGCGGCCCGCCTGCGCCCGAGTGGCGTCGCCTGGACGACGGTCGTCTTCAGCGCCAAGGAGAGCCTCTACAAGGCCTGGTTCCCGCTGACCGGGCGCTGGCTCGACTTCCACCAGGCCGAGGTCGAGATCGACCCCGGCCGGGGTGCCTTCGTGGTCTCCCTGACGGCGCCGGCCCGGGCGGCGCTGGGGGCCGGCGGCCGCGTGCACGGCCGCTTCCTCCTGGAGGGCGGGTACGTGGCCACCGTCGCGGTCATCTCCGGGTCGGGTGCCTGAGCGCCGGAGCCGGGGTCAGACCGGCTCGCCCGGGGACGGCCGGGCCGGCCCCATGCCGGTGAGCGTGGCGGCGGTGGCGCGAGGATCGCGGAGGGTCCAGCGTCCGGCCTCGACCGTGGCCACGAAGTCGGCCACCAGGCGGTTGAACAGCTCCGGCTCCTCGAGGTTGCAGGCGTGGCCCGTGCGGGGTAGCACGGCCAGGGCGGAGGAGGGGATGGTCCGCTTCAGCATCAGATCCACGTCCAGGCAGCCCTCGTCCTCGTCGCCGGTCACGATCAGGGTCGGCACCCGCAGCCGGCTCAGCTCCTCCCGGAGGTCGTACAGCGACGGCCGGCGCATCTGGACCCCGCGCAGGGTGAGGGCCGAGCCCAGCGCCGGGTGCTCGGCCAGCCACCGCTTCGACTCCTCCCAGGCCCGGGGGTCCTTGGCCTGGAGCTGCACCCGGGCCGGGCCGAGCAGGTACCGCTCCGCCGTCGCCGTCGGGCCCTCGGCCTCGAAGGCCCGGGCCGTGGCCTCGGTCTCCTCCCGCCAGCTCGCCCGGCGCTCCGGCTCCGCGCCGTAGCCGCAGCCGGCGACCACCAGCGAGAGCGCCCGTTCGGGATGGCGCAGCCCGAGGTGGAGGGCGCAGAAGCCGCCCATGGAGAGGCCGACCACGTGGGCCCGCTCGATGCCCAGGTGGTCGAGGACGGCGAGGGCGTCCGCCACCGCCCGCCCCTGGGAGTAGCGATCGGGTTCCGCGGGCACGTCCGAGGGGGGGTAGCCGCGGGCGTTGTAGGTGACGCAGCGGTGGAGCCGGCAGAAGCGACGGACCTGGGGCTCCCAGCTGCGGTGGTCCCCGGCGAACTCGTGGATGAAGAGCAGCGGGCTGCCCGAGCCGGTCTCTTCGTAGTACAGGCGAACCCCGTCGTCGGTGGTGGCGTATGGCATCCCCGTCCTCTCTGGCCCCCGATGGTAGCGCCCCCGGGGCCGGCGAACGGACCGGGCCGGGGGCGGCCCGGGCGATTCATCGCCGCCGTTGCCCCGGCCTCCGGCCGTGGCCGAGCATTGTGACCATGAGCGAGCTCCTCGAGCGGGCCGACCCCTACGAGCGGACCGAGGACCGGGACGGGATGCGGATCACCTGGCACGCCCCGATCCCGATGGACGACGGCGTGGTGCTGCGGGCGGACGTGTTCCGGCCCATCGCCGAGGGACGGTACCCGGTGATCCTCACCTATGGTGTGTACGGCAAGGGCCTGGCCTTCCAGGAGGGCTACCCGGCCCAGTGGCAGAAGCTGCTCCAGGACCACCCCGAGGTGGCGGTCGGCTCCTCCAACCGGTACATGAACTGGGAAACCCCCGACCCCGAGCGCTGGGTGCCCCACGGCTACGCCGTGGTGCGGGTGGACTCGCGGGGCGCCGGCTGGTCGCCCGGGGTCCTGGAGGTCAACTCGCCCCGGGAGATCCAGGACCTCTACGCCTGCATCGAGTGGGCGGGGACGCAACCCTGGTCGAGCGGCCGGGTGGGGATGCTCGGCATCTCCTACTACGCCTCCAACCAGTGGCGGGTGGCGGCCCTACAGCCGCCCCACCTGGCGGCCATCATCCCCTGGGAAGGCCGGGCCGACGACTACCGGGACGCGCTCTACCACGGGGGGATCTACTGTGAGTTCCGCGCCAAATGGTTCCCGATCCAGGTCCGCAACGTCCAGTACGGGGTCGGCGAGCGGGGACGGCGCAACCCCAACACCGGCGAGCCGGTGGCCGGGCCGGTCACGCTCTCCGAGGAGGAGCTGGCTCAGAACCGCGTCGACCAGATCCAGGAGATCAAGCGGCACCCGCTGGACGACGAGTACCACCGTGCCTCCCGGGTCGACTGGTCGCGGGTGACCGTCCCCCTCCTCTCGGCGGCCAACTGGGGCGGGCAGGGCCTCCACCCCAGGGGGAACTTCGAGGGCTTCACCGAGGCCGCCTCCAGCCGGAAGTGGCTCGAGGTCCACGGCGGCACGCACTGGGGGCCGTTCTACTCCGCCTACGGGCTGGACCTGCAGCGGCGCTTCTTCGACCACTTCCTGAAGGGAGCCGACAACGGCTGGGACCGGCAGCCGCGGGTGCTGCTCAACGTGCGCCATCCCGGCGAGCGTTTCGTGCTCCGGGCGGAGAACGAGTGGCCGCTGGCCCGCACCCGCTGGACCCGCCTCCACCTGGACGCGCGGGCGATGTCGCTGGCGGAGGCGCCGCCCGACGCCGACGCCGCGGTCGAGTACGAGGCGCTGGGCGACGGGGTGACCTTCTGGATGCCGCCCCTCCGGGAGGAGACCGAGATCACGGGCCCGCTCGCGGCCCGGCTCTTCGTCTCCTCGTCCACGGCCGACGCCGACCTCTTCCTGGTGGTGCGGGCGTTCGATCCCAACGGGAAAGAGGTGACCTTCCAGGGCGCGCTCGACCCCAACACGCCCATCGCCAACGGATGGCTGCGAGCGTCGCACCGCAAGCTCGACCCGGCCCGCTCTCTGCCCTACCGTCCCTACCACCCTCACGACGAGGTGCAGCCGCTGACCCCGGGGGAGGTCTACGAGGTGGAGGTGGAGATCATCCCCACCTGCATCGTCCTCCCACCCGGCTACCGGCTCGCCCTCTCCGTCCGAGGCAAGGACTACGAGTACGAGGGGCCGGTGGACGAGTTCGGGAGGAGCTTCGTCTACGCCGGCCGGGGGGTGGGGCCGTTCACCCACAACGACCCCGAGACCCGCCCGCCCGAGGTGTACGGGGGCCGCGTGACCGTCCACACCGGCCCGAGCCATCCCTCCCACCTGCTGGTGCCGATCATCCCGCCCGCTTGAGGGCACCTCGGGCCACCTCGCGTTGGGATGGTCCCGCCGCGCCCCGACGGCGTTGGGCGACGCCGCGCCGAGGTCCTCCTGGAGCGTCTCCGGGACCTGGCCGAACCGGCCTCGAGGGCCGAGGCGTCGCCCGTGACCGCGGCCCTGGAGCGGCTCGGGACGAGGACCTGATCGCCGCCGTGCGCCGGTTGCCGAGGCGTACCGCACGGTCGTGACGCTGCGGTACGGCGCGGGCCTGAGCTGGCCGGAGACCGCGGGGCCGCTCGGCCCCACCCGCATGGCGGTGGCCA
>JAJPKS010000029.1 GCA_021323605.1 Bacillota bacterium
GTGTTCTCGACGCTGACCCCGATATAGGCCACGCAGCCCGGCGTCTGCTTGCAGACCTGCACCATGCCCGGGTTGCCGCTGGCGGTGAGCTCACCGGGCACGGCCGGCCAGGTGACGGTGGTGCCGAACCCGGGCCCGTTCCGCCAGGCGCTGCTGGTGGCGCTCAGCAGCGAGGTGAAGATGAACGTGTCACCCGAGGAGTCCACCCGGCGTACGGGCACGATCGTCTGCGCGGGCAGGTCGTGGAGGTCGGGATTGAGCCTGGCGATGGCGGGATCGTTCCACTTCGTGACCTTGCCCATGTAGATGTCGGCCAGGACGCTCCCGCTCAGCCGCAGGTTGTCGATCCCGGGCAGGTTGTAGTCGATGGCCTGGGCCGAGATCGCGATCGGGACGTTGAGCAGGTCCGGGTTCTGCTGCGCCTGGGCGTCGCTGAGGTAGGCGTCGGAGCCGCCCAGCTGCACGGTGCCGGCGATGGCGTCGCTGATGCCCTTGCCGGAGCCCCCGCCCGAGGGCGCCAGCGTGATGTTGGGATAGTCGGCCTTCAGCGGGTCCACCATCTTCTGGAGGTAAGGCAGCAGCAGCGTGGAGCCCGCCTCCTCCAGGGTCACCGGCCGCGACGGATTCCCGGTCGTGACCGCCACCGGCCTCGGGGTGGAGGACCTGGCACTCGGGCCGTTCGTTCCCGAGCCACCGCCGCAGGCGGCGACGGCGAACGCGCCCAGCGCGGCCAGGGCCGCCGGGCGCGCCAGGACGTTGATCTTCATCGTCTTCGTTTCCCTCCTCTGGTGCACGATCTCGGCATCGGGGAGCGGGGCGACGGGCTCACGCCCAGCCGGCCTCACCGGCGACGTATCGACGGCTGCGAGGGTCGGACGGTCGCTCGAAGAAGGTGGCACGGTCGGTCAACTCGACCCGCTCGCCGTCGAGAAGGAAGAGGACCCGGTCGGCCAGGCGGCTCACCTGGCCCAGGTTGTGCGACACCACGATCACCGTCATCCGGTCGCTCAGACGGCGGATCAGGTCCTCGATCTGGCCGGTCGTGTGCGGGTCCAGGGACGACGTGGGCTCGTCCAGGAGGAGGACCTCGGGCCCCACCGACAGCGCCCGGGCCAGGCACAGGAGCTGCTGCTGGCCGCCGGAAAGGGAGAAAGGCGAGTCCCCGAGGCGATCCCTGACCGCCGGCCACAGCCCCACCTCGTGCAGCAGGCGCTCGCCCAGCTCGCGCAACCGCCTCCTGGGCGCCAGCCCGTGCACGCGCGGTCCGATGGTGACGTTCTCGATGATGCTGCAGGGGAAGGGGTTGGGCCGCTGGAAGAGCATCCCCACCCGCCGCCGCAGCTCACGCACGTCCTCGATCTCGCGGTAGACGTCGCGTCCCTCCAGCTCCACCCGCCCCTGCACCCGGATGCTCCCGTCGCCGTCGTGGAGGCGGCTGAGGGTGCGGATCAGGGTGGTCTTGCCGCAACCGGTGGGCCCGACCACGGCGGTCACGCTGCGCGAGGCGAACTCCGCGTCGATGCCCCGGAGCAGCTCCCGGTCCCCGGCCCGAACCCGCAGCCCCCGCACCGCCATGGCCGGCCTCACCTCGAGCCGGGGGAGCTCGACCGTCGAGAGCTCCGTCGCACTCACGACCCGACCGTACGGCGGGCGCGGTTAAGGACGGGGACGGTGCCGGTTAATGCGCGGAGAAGGCCCCCCGGCGACCGCCGCGCCGGCGCCCGGGCTCGGATCGGGTCGGGGAGCCGGTGACCGGCCTGCCCGACCGGCCGCTCCCGGCGGACCATTGAGGAGATGGTGCGCGCGGTGCTCTTCGACTACGGCCTGACCCTGGTCACCTTCTCCTTCCCCCGCCGCGAGCTGCTGGCGGCGCTGGAGGAGGTGCGGCCCTGGCTGGGAGCCGGGGCCCCCGACGCAGCGACGCTCCTGCGCGACGTGCTGGAGCCCCTGGACGCCGGCCTTGCCACCCTGGGCGAGGACGAGATCGACTACCTCGACTACTTCGCCCGGGGCTGGCGGCGGGCCGGGTTCGACCTGCCCCGCGATACCCTGTACCGCATCCTCGATCTGGAGCAGCGCTGCTGGGACGGGGCCGCCCGCCTGGCCCCGGACGCGACCGTGACCCTGGAGGCCCTGCGCGCCCGCGGCCTCCGGCTCGGCATCGTCTCCAACGCGCCCTTCCCCCCCGAGATGCTGCACCGCCAGCTGCGCCGGCTCGGCCTGGCCGAACGGGTGGACGCGGCCGTCTTCTCCTCCGAGATCGGGCGCCGCAAGCCCGCCCCCGAGCTCTACCGCGCCGCCCTCGAGCGCCTGGGGGTGGCGCCGGACGAGACGCTCTACGTCGGCGACCGCCTGCTCGAGGATTACGAGGGGCCGCGCCGCCTGGGCATGCCGGCGGTGCTGTGCACGGCGCTGGCCCGGGAACCGGCGCCGGCCGGGGTGCCGACCATCGCTCGCCTGTCGGAGCTGATCGGATGCCTGGACCGCCGACGGCCGGCGTGAGGCCGGGGCGGGAGCGGCCGCCCCGCCGGCGGCCCGGCCGCCTGTGGCTGTTCTTCTGGGGCAAGAAGCGGCGCGGCTTCCCCGGGCTGCTCGTCGCCCTGCTGGTGGCCGCGGTCGGCCTCGCCCTCCTCTTCCGGTTACCCGGCGGCCCCCAGCTCAGCCGCTACGCCGGCCTGCTCACGATCGCCGTCCTGGCCCTGCTGATCCTGACCTCGCTCGTGCTGGTCGTCGTCGCCGCGATCCGACCGCCGCGGCGCGGGAGGCGATGAGGACCGCCGCCGCGCCCGCCCCCACCCCGTTGTCGATGTTGACCACCAGCAGGCCGGTGCTGCACGACTGCAGCATGGTGAGCAGGGCTCCCCGCCCCTCGCCGCCGGCGCCGTAGCCGACGCTCACCGGCAGCCCGATCACCGGCACCTGGACCAGCCCGGCGACGACGCCCGGCAGCACGCCGTCCATCCCCGCCGCCACGATGAGGACGTCGGCGTCCCAGGCCATGATCTCGGCCAGGGGGCCGATCAGGCGGTGCAGACCGGCCACCCCCAGATCCGCCTCCAGGCGGGCCTCCAGCCCGCAGGCTTCGATCACCATGCGGGCCTCCTCGGCCGCGGTCAGGTCCGAGCTGCCGGCGGTGAGCACCCCCACCCGGCCCCCTCGGGGCTCGGGCCGAAATCCCGGTCTGAGCACCCGGGCCGCGGCTCCATAGCGGACGATCGCCAGGCCGGCGCCGGCGCTCTGCTCCTCCAGCTCCCGCCAGTGCTCGGCGGTCAGGCGGCTCCCCAGCCCCTGTCCCTGCTCCCGGGCCAGGGCCACGATGAGGCGGGCGGCGTCCACGGGCGGCTTGACCGCCGCCATCACCACCTCGGGAAGGCCTCGCCGATCGACGCGACCCAGGTCCAGTCGAGCTCGCCCCCCCAGCTCCTCGAGCTGTACCCGGCGAAGCTCGACCTCCGCTTCCTCGAGGCTCAGCTCGCCCGCCAGCAGCCGGGTCAGGACGTCCCGGACCACCTCAGCTCTCGGCGCCGTCGCCCATCACCG
This sequence comes from Bacillota bacterium, assembly GCA_021323605.1. GTDB lineage: Bacteria > Chloroflexota > Dormibacteria > Dormibacterales > Dormibacteraceae > CADDZO01. Next base: position 3,541 of record JAJPKS010000029.1, read on the forward strand.
TCACCCACAGCTCTCGCTGACGCGGTCCGTCGAACTCGCAGAGGAAGACCGCCTGCCAGCGGCCGAGCCGCAGCCGGCCCTCGGCGACGGGAAGCGTCACCCCGGTGCCCACCAGCATGGTCTTCACGTGGGCGTCGCTGTTGCCCTCGGCGTGGGCGTAGGGCGCATCCCTGGGCACCAGCCCGGCCAGGGATGCGACCGCGTCTTCGGCCACGGCCGGGTCCCATCCCTCCTGCACGGTGACGCCGCAGGTGGTGTGGGGCGAGTAGACGTGGCAGACGCCGTCGCGCACCCCGCTCGTCTCCACGGCGTGGCGTATCTGGCCGGTCACGTCGACCAGCTGCTCCCGAGCCCGGGTCGCGACCCGGAGCGTATCGCCGCGGGTCACGGCTCCAGCCCCCGGCCCGATCCCCGGCTCACGGCGCCATCGCTCCCAGATGGCGGCGCATCCGCTCCCAGTGCGTGCCGGGCCAGTACACCCGCCCGCAGCCCGGGCACTGGGTGAACCGCCGCTGCCGCTCGCGGACGCGGGGCGGCAGGCGGTCGGCGACCTCCTCGGCCGACCTCGGCACCAGCTCCAGGTTGCACTCCAGACACCGGGTGAGGGCCAGATCCACCGACAGGTCGAGCTCCCGCACCACCTGGCGCAGCTGACCGCCGAGGTCGTCGTCGCGGAGGAGGAGGGCCCGGACCTCCCCGCTGGCCACCGCCCGGCGCCGCATCAGCTCGGCGTCCCGGGTGAGCAGGACCCGTCCCTCGGCCAGGGCCCTCGCCACCAGGGCCGAATCGGGCAATCGGGGCTCGTAATCGGCATCGTACCCGAGGGCCCGCAGCCAGCGACCCAGGCGGCCCACGTTGGCGTCGGCGAGGAACCGGACCATCCCTGCCGAATTGTAGGATCGAGGTGGTGGCGGATCTCGAGACCGGGTTGATGCGACGTCTGCGCCGGGAGGCGACGGGATGTCACTCGTGGTCCAACGGCCCCGGCTACGTGTACGCCGAGCACAGCCACCCCTACGAGAAGATCCTGTACTGCGTGGCGGGGTCGATCTCGTTCACCCTCCCCGACCGCACCATCCACCTGCGACCGGGCGACCGGATGGTGTTGCCGCCGGGCACCGTCCACGGCGCCGTGGTGGGCCCGGAGGGGGTGACCTGCATCGAGGGCCGCGGCGGTAACATGCAAGCGCGATGAGGTTCATCGACTTCATCCGGGACCGTGCCCGCTACTACCGCTGTCCGGTGTGCAACCGGGGGCTGGAGGACTGCGAGGTGCGGCTCCTGCAGCACGCCGGCGACCGCTACACGGTGCAGGTGACCTGCGCCGGCTGCCGGGTGCAGTTCGTGGTCATCCTCGTCGTCCAGGGCGACGGGCTGGACGCCACCGAGGAGGCGGCACTCGAGCCCCCGGCCGCGGCCGAGCGCGAACCGATCCAGGCCGACGAGGTGCTGGACGTCCACCTCCTGTTGCGGGACTTCGAGGGCCGGCTCACCGACCTGTTCAGCCAGCCGTCCGCCGGTCGACGCTAGGCGAGGGGGTGGGCGGCCGCCGGGTCTACCTGGACGACGCCGGCAGCGCTCCGCTCCTGGAGGGCGCCCGCCGGGCCCGCGACCGTGCTCCCACGGGCAACCCCGCCAGCCCGCACGCCGAGGGACGGGCGGCCCGCGCCGCGCTGGATGCGGCCCGCGACCGCGCCGCGGCCGCCCTCGGCGTCACCTCCCGCGAGGTGGTCTTCTGCTCCGGCGGCACCGAGGCGGTCAACCTCGCCCTGCTCGGCGCCGGCCGACGCCTCCCGCCCGGCCGTTCGATCGTCACCTGGCGGTCGGAGCACCAGTCCGTGCTCGGGGCCGTCCGCCGGCTGCAGCTGGAGGGGAGGCGGGTGCACCTGCTGGACGTCGACCGCCTCGGCTTCGTCGACCCGACCGCCGTCCCCGACGACGCCGGGCTGATCTCCCTCGGCCTGGCCAACAACGAGGTGGGGACGCTCCAGCCAGTGGCCGAGGTGGCCCGCCGGGCCCGCGAGCTGGGGGCCCTGCTGCACCTCGACTGCTGCCAGGGCCCGCGGTGGATCCGGCCACCCCTGGAGCTGGTCGACCTCGCCTCCTTCTCCGGCCACAAGCTGGGCGCGGGCACGGGCGGCCTGCTGGTGGCGCGGGCGGGGGTGCGGCTGGAGCCGCTGGCCTACGGCGGCCCCCAGGAGTGGGGCCACCGGCCGGGCCGCGAGGACGTGCCCGCGGCGGCGGCGCTGGCCGCCGCCCTGGAGATCTGCGCCGCCGAGCGAGAGCGGCGTTCGGCCGCGGTGCGTCCCCTGGCCGGGAGGCTGCGCCGGGCGCTGGCCGAGCGCGGGGGCCGGCTCACGGGCGGGGAGCCCCGGCTGCCGAACTTCGCCACCGCCGTCTTTCCCGGTCTGCGGGGCGAGGACCTGCTGATGTGGCTCGACCTGGCCGGTATCGCGGCCTCGAGCGGCTCGGCCTGCGCCTCCGGGTCGCTCGACCCCTCCCACGTGCTGCTCGCCATGGGCTACTCGCTCGAGGAGTCGCTCGGCGGCCTGCGCCTCACCGCCGGCTACGAGACCACGGCCGAGGAGGTGGAGCGGGCGGTGGCCGCGCTGGGGCGGCTCCCCACGGTGGTCGGCGGTGCCGCAGGTCGAGGCTGAGCTGGCGGCGCGCCTGGCGCGGGGCGAGGAGGTCGTGCTGGCGACCGTCATCGGCCTCGACGGCGAGCCCCCCTCGCATCCCGGCGCCAAGGCCCTGTTCTCACCCGAGCGGCAGATCGCGGGCACGCTCGGATGCTCCGAGTTCGACACCCAGGCCCGCCGGGAGGTCGCCGACCTGCTCGCCGCCGGCGCCCCCGCCCTGCGCTCCTACCGTCACGACCTGGGCTCAATCCAGGTCTACCTGGAGCCCTACCCGCGCCGGCCGCTGCTGGTCGTGCTGGCCGACACGCCGGTGGCCCGGTCCCTCCGGCGCTGGGCGCCCGAGGTCGGCTTCGAGGTGACCACCGAGCTGCCCGCCGAGCCCTGGCCGGGAGGGCTGTTCGCGGTCCACACCGACCACGACGCCCCCGACCTGGTGGAGACGCTCGAGCGCCTCCTCGCCCTGGAGCCCCGTTACGTCGGGCTGGTGGGCAGCCGGCGGCACACCGGCCACCACTTGGAGGTGCTGCGGGCCCGTGGCTTCCCCGAGCCGGAGCTGGCCCGGATCCAGACCCCGGTCGGCCTCGACATCGGAGCCCGCACCCCCGAGGAGATCGCGCTCTCCATCCTGGCCGGGCTGGTGGCCGTTCGCCGCGGGGCCGGCGGGGGCTGGAAGGACCGTACCTCGCCCCTCCCGCCCTGAGCCCCTGCTGCGCCGTGGGAGCGGACGGGTCTGCGCCCGCACCCGGCCCGGGCCGGCGGGGGAAGGCGTCCGGCTCAGAGCACCTCGGTCGCCAGCAGGTCCTGCACCGTCTCGCGACGGCGGATCAACCGCGCCCGGCCCTCGTTCACCATCACCACCGCCGGCCGTGGCATGCCGTTGTAGTTGCTGGCCATGGCCAGGCAGTAGGCGCCCGCCCCCGGAAGGCAGATGACGTCGCCCGGGCGCAGCCGGGGCAGGCGGGCGTCGACGACCAGCACGTCGGTCGACTCACAGTACTTGCCGACGATCGTGACTGGCCCTCCCACCTCGCCCTCGGGGTCCGAGGCCAGGATGGCCTCGTACCGCGCCGCGTAGAGCTTGGGGCGGATGTTGTCGCCCATGCCTCCGTCCACGGCCACGTAGGTGCGGACACCGGCGATCTCCTTGATCGCGCCCACGGTGTAGAGCGCCACCCCGGCCGGCCCGGCGATGGCCCGGCCGGGCTCCACCAGGAGGCGCGGCACCCGCAGGCCCCGGCGGGCGGCGCCACCCTCCAGCGCCCCCCACAGCGTCTCGACGAAGCGCTCCGGGGACGGGGGGGCGTCGTCGCGTGTGTAGGCGATCCCGAGGCCCCCTCCCGCGGACAGGCGTTCCGGCTCGAAGCCGAGGTCCCGGCGCAGCTCGACCATCAGGTCAAGCAGGATCTCCATCGCCGCGACGTAGCCGGCCAGCTCGAAGATCTGGGAGCCGATGTGCGAGTGGAGGCCGACCAGCTCCACCCGATCGTGGCCCAGGGCCCGCTCGACCGCGGCCCGGGCGGCCCCCGCCTCGATCGAGAAGCCGAACTTGGAGTCGAGCTGTCCGGTGGCGATGAAGTCGTGGGTACGGGGCCGAACGCCGGGGGAGACCCGGACCTGGCAGCGGATGCGGTGGCCGGCGGGGACCACGCGCCGCAGGAGATCGAACTCGTGGAAACCGTCGATCACCAGGGTGGCCCGGGCCTCCCAGGCCGCCGCTACGTCCTCCAGGGCCTTGTTGTTGCCGAGCAGGTGGAGCCGGTCCCCGGCGTACCCTGCCACCCGGGCGAGGTGCAGCTCCCCGGCCGAGACCACGTCCAGGCCCAGCCCCTCCGAGGCCACCAGGCGGAGGAACGCCGGACTGGCGAAGGCCTTGGCCGAGTAGAGGACCTCGCCCCGGTCGCCCATGGCCGAGGTGAAGGCCCGGCAGCGGGCACGCACCGTCGCCTCGTCGTAGACGTACAGCGGCGTGCCGTAGGTCCGGGCCAGCTCGACCAGGTCGCAGCCCCCGACCTCCAGGTGCCCCCGCCCGTTGACCCGGGCGGTGGCCGGGAGCACGCGGGCCAGGGCGCCCGCGTCCGTCACCGCCGGCGCCTCGCCCCGTTCCGGGTCCGCCGAGCGCCGGCGTCTAGTGCCCGCAGGCGCAGGCGCCGCCGCAGGCGCAGCCCCCCGAGCCCTCGCCCGTCCCGCCTCGAGGCTCGGCGCCGATGGCGGCAAAGCTCGAGACCACGACCCTGGTCTCCGTCGAGTCACAGGAGGGGCAGGAGTGGCGGCCCTCCCGGTCGGCGTAGGAGGTGAGGACCTCGAAGGTCCGGTCGCAAGCCTCGCAACGATACTCGTAGATGGGCACGACCATGCATTCTAAGCTCGCCGAGTACGCCCGGATGCTGTCCTCCTGGCCGGGCCTGGTCACGGCCCCGCCCCTGCCCCTGATCGAGGACAGCCTGGTGCTGCTGGACCACCTCCAGGAGGCGCGGTCGCTGATCGACGTGGGGTCGGGCGGTGGCATGCCCGGCCTCCCCCTGGCCATCGCCCGGCCGGGACTCAGGGTCACCCTGCTGGAGGCCGACCGCCGCAAGGGTGCCTTTCTGGTCCACGCCGCGGCCAGGCTCGGCCTGGAGGTGGAGGTGGTGGTCGAGCGAGCCGAGACCGCCGCCCACGGACGCCTGCGCGAGGCCTTCGACCTCGCCGTCAGCCGCGCCCTGGCCTCCATGCCGGTGCTGGCCGAGCTCTGCCTTCCCTTCGTGCGCGTGGGCGGGCGGCTCCTGGCCATGAAGGCCGGGGTCGAGCCGGCGCCGGGGGCCATCTCCCGCCTGGGGGGAGGGGCGGCGGAGGTGATCCCGGCCCCGAGCCCCGCCCGCGAGCGCGGCCTCCTGGTCGTCGTCCCCAAGGTGGCACCGACCCCCCCGGCCTACCCGCGGCGCCCGGGCGTGCCCGCCCGCCGGCCGCTGCGCTGAGCTCGCTCCGACCGCCTTCCGCCCGCGCCCCTTTCCCTCCCGGCCGTGGTTAAGCTGTAGTCGTGGCAACGACGGTCACGTCGGCCGACCGGCTGGTCATCGCCGGCACCGAGCTGCGCTCGCGCCTCTTCGTCGGCACCGGCAAGTACCGCAGCGACGAGGAGATGCTGGCGGCCCTGGAGGCCTCCGGCTGTGAGCTGGTCACGGTGGCGCTGCGCCGGCTCGACCTCGACGACCCCAACCGCCGCACCATCCTCGACGTCATCGACTGGACGCGCTACCGCATCCTCCCCAACACCGCCGGCTGCCAGACGGCGGAGGAGGCCGTCCGCATCGCCCGGCTCGCGCGCTCGATGGACCTTTCCACCTGGGTCAAGCTCGAGGTCATCCCCGATCCCCGGTACCTGCTGCCCGATCCGGTGGAGACCCTCCGGGCGGCCGAGATCCTGGTCGCCGAGGGCTTCGTCGTGCTCCCCTACATCAACGCCGACCCGATCCTGGCCCGCCGGCTGGAGGAGGTGGGCTGCGCCACCGTGATGCCGCTGGGCTCCCCGATCGGCTCCGGGCAGGGCCTGGTGACCAGGGAGCAGATCGAGGTGATCATCGAGAACGCCAACGTCCCGGTGGTGGTCGACGCCGGGATCGGCGCTCCCAGCGACGCCGCCCTGGCGATGGAGCTGGGCGCCGACGCCGTGCTGGTGAACACCGCCATCGCCCGGGCGCAGCGGCCGGCCCGGATGGCGGAGGCGATGCGGCTCGCGGTCGAGGCCGGGCGTCAGGGTTTCCTGGCCGGTCGTATCCCCCGCCTGCCCCACGCCTCGGCCAGCTCTCCCACCGCCGGGGTCTCGCCCCCCGGCGCGCGGAGCTAGCGCTGCCGGCCCTGGCCCTGCCCGCGGCCATGGCCCTGGTGCCGGACGCCGCCGCCGGCCTGCGTGCCGTGGAGCGCGGAGCGACCGTCCTCCAGCTCCGGAATCCGTCCGCCACCGTGCGGGCGCAGGAGCGAGAGGCCGAGCGCCTGGTCGCCGCCTCGCCGGTGCCGGTGGTCGTCAGCGCCCGGGTCGACCTCGCCCTGGCCGTGGGCGCGGCCGGCGTCCACCTCCCCGAGCACGACCTTCCCGTGGCCGGGGCCCGGCGGCTCCTGGGACGAGACCGCCTGCTGGGCCGTTCGGTGCACTCTCCGGCGGCGGCCCGCGAAGCGGAGGAGGGGGGCGCGGACTACGTCGTCTTCGGCCCCGTCTTCCCCACCGCCTCCCATCCCGGCCGGGAGCCGGCCGGCCTCGACGCGCTGCGGGAGGTGGTGCGGGCGGTGCGCATCCCGGTGCTGGCCATCGGCGGCCTCGATCCCGAGCGAGCGACGGCCTGTCGCGCCGCCGGCGCCGGCGGCTTCGCCGCCATCAGCCACTTCCTGGCCGACCGCGGCCCAACGGTGAGGCCATGATTCACCTCCGCGTCAACGGCAAGACGGTGGAGCTGCCCGGCCCGACCCCGCTCCTGGACTACGTTCGGAGCCTGGGGGTCGACCCGAGGGCGATCGCGGTCGAGATCAACGGGGAGATCCTGAGCCGCGATCGGTACGGCGACCGCGTCCTCCAGGAGGGCGACGTCGTGGAGATCGTGCGCATGGTGGGCGGCGGCCTGGGTCCGGAGCCGTCTCCCGTTCCCGGGATCGGCCGCCGGCCCGGGCGGGGAGGTCAGGAGGCGAACCTCGCCAGCTGTCGCCACAGCTCCGGCGCGCCGCCGTCGTAGCCCAGCGCCCAGACGCCGAGGCCACGGAGGTGGTTCCGGACGACGAGATCCTCCTTCAGCCCCAGCGAGCGGACGTCGTCGAAGTAGAGCTCGTGCCAGCCGGTGCCCGGGCCGCAGCCGTCGGCCGAGCCCTGCCAGGCCACCCAGGGAGTCTGGGAGCGGTCATCCCAGGACGGGCCGGTCCCGACGCAGGCCAGGATGCCCGCCAGCTGGGCGTAGGTGACGGCCCGGGGCGGGCCCGTGGTCGCGGCATAGAGGTCACCGCCGGCGGTCGGCCACTCGTAGCCGTAGTAGGGCACCCCCAGGAGGAGCTTCGAGGCCGGCACCACCGACAGGTAGCTGCGAACCGCGTCCTCGTCGTCGTAGCGGAAGCCGGAGAGGGGAGCGGTGGGACCGGCCCGGCCGGCCATGTTCTCGAAAGCCATGTCGTAGGCCATGACGAAGAACGCGTCAACGTACGGTTCCAGCGCGGGGATGTCGAAGAAGCCCTGGTCGGTCGCGGCCGAGCCCGAGTACGTGTCGAGGCTGACCTCGGCGTCCGGCCAGCGTCCGTGCACCGCCGTCGAGAGCGCGGCCACGAACCCGGTGAACCCGGAGCGAAGGCCCGGATAGCGTGAGCTGGCGCTGCCCTCGAAGTCGACGTTGACGCCGTCCAGGCCGCGCCGGGCGAGCGCGTCCAGGACGTTCTGCACCGCTCTCGAGGTGGCGGCCGGGTCGCCGACCAGGCGGTCGATGGTGCCGTCGTCGGACTGCTGGATCACCAGCACGACACGCGCGCCGTGGCGGTGGGCGGTGTCGATCACCGAGGTCAGCCGGGAACCGTTCCAGGCCTTCCATCCCGGCGTCGAGGTGTCGAAGCTACCGTCGGCGCGCACCGTCAGCCCGAAGTAGGCGATGGTGCTGAGGACGTCGTCGTCCCAGTCCCCGCTGGCGGACAGCTCCCAGTAAGGCGCGAAGCCCAGGACCTCTCGCCGCCCGCCGCCGAGCCCGGCCAGGCCTCCCGGGACGAGGTCGGAGGTGAGGGAGGGCGTCGGGGCCCGCACCGGATCCGGCGCCACGGCGCCGACCGCGGCCAGGGCGCTCAGCGGTGCCGACGACAGGGCGAGGAGGGCCGCGGCCACGACCAGGGCCGTGGGCCCGAGGCGGCGATAGAGAAAGCAACGCAGGTGCATGGCGAGATCGCCGGATCGTAGTGAAGGGCGTGCAAGGTAGACAAGATCGGAACTGGGACCTCCTTGGGGGCGGGGGCGACGATGGAGGAACCCCTCGGCGAGGCTCACGTCCCCATGGGGCGCTCCGGATGACGTCGCCGGACGCAGGTGCCCGGGGAGCACAGCATCCGTTGCCTCACCGCCGGAGCGCCGCCCGTGAGGCCCAGCCGGGACTCGAGGAGGACGTCCATGACTGACGAATACCTGCAGGTGATCACGACCACAGCAACGGAAGAAGAGGCTGGACGTCTGGCACGGAGCGTCGTGGAGGCGAGACTCGCCGCCTGCGCCCAGGTCCTGGGTCCCATCACCAGCACCTTCTGGTGGCGCGGCGGCATCGACACGACGCCCGAATGGATCTGCCTGATGAAGACGACCGGCACCCGCTTCGACGCCCTGGTCGCCCACCTCAAGGCCCATCACAGCTACGAGGTGCCCGAGATCACCGCCACCCCGATCAGCCGGGGCAGCGACGACTACCTGGCCTGGATCAGCGACGAGACCGGGGACCTGCGCTCATGAGCCCGCGGTACCCACGGCCTGGAGCTGGCGGTCGAGGTCGCGAACCGCCCGCGCCCCGTTCCACGGCTCCAGCCGGTGCCGCAGCTCGCGCACGCGCTGCAGGCCCAGGCGGCTCTCGGTGCGAAGGCCGATCGCGAGCGCCTCACCCCCGAGTTCGCACGCGGCCTCGGCCTCCCCCCGGCGGGCGTAGGCGATGGCGACATCGGCGAGCACGATGGCCCGCTTCTTGAAGTCGGGACCGGCCAGCGCGGCCATCGCCTCCTCCCCTGCCGTGAGGGCGGCGTCGGCCTCGCCCAGCCGCGCGTAGGTGGCCACCGCCAGGCTCTCGAAGCGGCTCCGGTCGAGGAACCGGGTCCACGATCGCTCCTCCTCCGGACGGGCCCGCTCGAACTCAGCGTAAGCCCGCTCGAGCACGTCCAGCGAGGCCAGGGTGTCGCCCATGATGGCGAGCTCCTCCGCCTCCCGCCCGGCCAGCCAGGCGCGGGTGGCGGGGTAGGTGGCCCCCACGCGCCCCCGGGCCTCGTGGAGCAGCCGCTGGGCCTCGCCGGCGGCACCCTCGAGGCTCGTGAGGTAGCTCAGGTAGCCGAGGGCGCAGGCCGCCAGCGGCTCATCGCCCGCCTCCCGGGCGGCGTCGAGGGCGACCGCGTAGTAGGCCCGGGCGCGGACGTGGTCGCGGCGGTCGAAGGCCAGCCAGCCGGCGAGCACGGCGGTCTCACCGGCCAGCACGGCCAGCCGGCTGCGCGCCGTCGGCGAGTGGGTGAACTCGAGGAGGTGGGTCAGGACGTGGAGGTGGCGGACCACCCCGTCGGCCAGCTGGCGCGCGGGGATCCGCTGCTCCAGCAGGTGGAGGCCGATCGTCCGCGACTCGAGCTCATCCAGCGTCCCCCGGTCCAACGCCGGCGGGCGCTTCAGCGCCCTGGCCAGCGCCGTCCACGGCTCCGGGCCGAGCTGGTCCAGGGCGGGGGGGAGGAGGGCGGTGCCGAAAGCGGTCGTGAGCTTGCGGATGAATTCGCGACGTTCCATCTCTTCCAGTTCCGTGGCGGTGGGGTCTTCTGGTTCCGGGGCGTCCGGGGCCGGGCGACCGGACCCCGGCACCGGGTCTGCTCCGGGCTCGAACCGGTTGACCAGCCCGAGCTGGTCGGCCGGCAGTTCGAAGAGCCGGGAGAGCAGACGGACGTAGCGGGGCCGGGGCCTCCTGACCCCGCGCTCCCACCTGCTGACGGTGGTCGCGTCCACGCCGGGCTCTTCTTCGCCCAGGCTCGCCGCCACCTGGTGGAGACCGGAGGCGACGTCGTCGAGCGACCACCCTCTGAGTTCTCGATGGAACCGAAGTAGGCCGTTTCGCTGTCGTTGTCCAGGCATCGCGTGCTCTTCCCCGGTTCGGCCGCCACGCTCGGCGCTCGCCGGGCCGAGAAGGGGCACCCCACGCGATCGCGAGGATCGCGTGGGGGCCCCGGGGATGGGCGCCGGCGCCGCTTCGGGGCCGTGGATGCCAACCGCAAGAGTGAGCGTGGACCGACCTCGGGACCATCGTCAAAGGCCAGAGGTTGACGCACCCTACGATTCGCGAGCCGAGGACGAGTTCGTCGCGTCACCTCGAGCCAACCGTCAGTACACGGCGAGGAGGGTCACCGAGCGCACGCCCATCGGGGTCCGGACCCACACCGACTCTCCCGCCTGGTGACCCATGAGGGCCGATCCCAGCGGGGACAGGGTCGAGATTCGGCGGGAGGCGACGTCGGCCTCGGCGTGGTCGACGATCAGGAACTCCTCTTCGCCGTCGAGGTCCCGCACCCGGACCCGCGAGCCGACGACGACCTCGCGGGTGGACGTAGGGCTCGCCTCGCCGGCGAGGGGACTGACGGTGCGAGCTTCGGCGATTTCGGCGATGCTGAACCGACTGGACATGGGCACACCTCCAGACGGTGCAGCAGACCACGGAACCCCCGGCTCCGGCGAGAGCCATCCCTGGGCCACCCGTCGCCGTTGCCTGGCCGGTCTCCCCCTCGGGCCGTTTCGGGCCGCGGCTGCCCCTACGATACCGCGCCCGGCCCTCCCTCGCACACACCCCCGGCCCGAGCGACCGGCCCTCTCCACCGCCGGGCTCAGCGGCCCCCGGCGGGCCAGCGTTCCCGGACCGCCAGCTCGGCCTCGGCCCGCTCGTCCCATGGGACCGGGCCCTGGGCCAGCAGCAGAGTGCGTTCGTGGCCCTTGCCGGCCAGGAGCACGACGTCGCCGGGCCGGGCCAGCTCCACCGCCCGGCGGATGGCGGACCGCCGGTCGAGCACGACCTCGTAGTCGTGGCCCCGGCGGCGGCCCTCCGCCCCCGCCTCCACCCGGCGGGCCAGTTCGGCCGGATCCGCCGAGAGCGGGTCGTCGGTGGTGATGACGAAGAAATCGGACCACCGGGCCGCGGCTCGGCCCATCCCGGCCGGATCGTGGTCCGCCCGCGCCGTGGCGCCGAAGACCGCCAGCAGCCTTCCGCCACCGGCCAGCCGCCCGCGTAGCTCGGCCAGGACCGCCTCCAGCCCCACCGCCGAATGGGCGAAATCGACGTACAGGTCGAAGGGCTGGCCCAGGCGCACCGGCTCCAGGCGCCCGCGCAGCCCCGGGAAGCCGGTCAGCCCCGCCGCCACCCGCCCCACGTCCACCCCCAGGGCCAGGGCCGCGGCGGCGGCGCAGAGGGCGTTGAGGACGTTGAAGCGGCCCGCCATCCGAAGGCTCACCTCCGCCGTCCCCCACGGCGTGCGCAGGCCGAAACGCGTGCCCCCGGCCTCCGTGGCCTCGAGATCGACCGCCCGGACGTCGGCCGCTCCCAGGCCGTAGGTGAGCCGGCGTTCGATCGGACGCCCGGCCAGGTGGGGAAAAGAGGCGTCGTCTCGGTTCAACACCGCCGTCTTGGTGATCCCCTTGGCCCAGCTGCGCGCGCAGAGCGCGATCAACCGCGCCTTGGCCTCCAGGTACGCCTCCCAGCTGCCATGGTAGTCGAGGTGGTCCCGCCCCACGTTGGTGAAGGCGGCCACGTCGAATTCGCAGCCGGCCACCCGGCCCTGGTCGAGCGCATGCGAGCTGCACTCGATCACGGCCGCGGCGGCTCCCTCGGCCTCCATTCGCGCCAGCCAGGACTGGACCTCGGGCGCGTCCATGGTGGTCCGTCCCGACTCGTTCTCCCGGCCACCGGCGCCCACCCCGTGGGCGACCGTGCTCAGGTAGCCGGCCCTGAGCCCGGCCGACTCCAGGACGTGGGCGATCATGTGGGTGGTGGTGCTCTTGCCCACCGTCCCCGTGACTCCCACCACCAGCAGACGGCGGGCGGGGCGACCGTGGAGGGCGGCGGCCAGCTCGCCGAGGTCGCGACGGGCGTCCCGGAGCTGGATCCAGGGCGCACCGGCGGGCAGGGGAACCGGCCGCTCCAGGGCCACGGCGACGCCGCGTGCCGCCACCTCGGGGGCGAAGTCGTGGCCGTCGTGGCGCAGGCCGCGGACGGCCACGAAGAGGTCTCCCGGCCGCGCCCGCCGCGAGTCGTGCACCACCCGCTGGACCTCGTGGTCGCCCCCCGCCCGAAGGCGGGCGCCGGGAACGGCGGCGGCGAGCTGCGAGAGCCGCATGGGCAGTCAGCATAGCCGACGCCGGACCGTGAACCCCGAGCCTCGCCCACCTATGCTGGGGTCGTGTTCGAGCGCGGCCGGGTCAAGGTCATGGGCATCGTGAACGTCACCCCTGACTCCTTCAGCGGGGACGGGCTGACCGACCACCACATGGCCATCGAACGGGGCCTGCGCATGGCCGAGGCGGGGGCGGACATCGTGGACGTGGGGGGCGAGTCGACCCGTCCCGGCCACACTCCGGTCCCCGCCGCCGAGGAGATCAGGCGCGCGATCCCCGTGGTCGAGGCCCTGGCCGCGGCCGGGCTCGTGGTCTCGATCGACACCAGCAAGCTCGAGGTGGCGCGGGCGGCGGCGGACGCGGGCGCGACGATCGTCAACGACGTCTGGGGCCTGCGCCGGTCCCCCGGCATCGCCCGGCTCGCCGCCGAGCGCGGGCTCGGCCTGGTGCTGATGCACAACCAGGTCGGGAATCGGTACCCCGGGGACCTCGTGCAGGCCATCGTCGAGGGCCTCTCGGCGTCGATCGCCGAGGCGCGTCGGGCCGGGGTCCCGCCGGACCGGATCGCGATCGACCCCGGCATCGGCTTCGGCAAGGACGCCGGCCAGAACCTGATCGTGCTGCGCCGGCTCGGCGAGCTGCGCCGGCTCGGCCATCCGCTGCTCGTCGGCGCCTCGCGCAAGGGGTTCCTGGGCCGGCTGTTCGGCCAGGAGATGCCGAGGCGGATCTGGGGCACGGCGGCGGTGGTGGCGGTCTCGATCCTGCGCGGGGCCGACATCGTACGCGTGCACGACGTCGAGGAGATGGTGGCGGTGGCCAGAGTGGCGGAGGCCCTGCGCGCGGAGAGGGAGGAGGAGCCGCGATGACCATCGTCTACCTGGGCCTGGGCTCGAACCTCGGCGATCGCTCGCGCCAGCTCGCCGAAGCCCGCCGCCTGCTGGCCGAGCGCGGTGCCGCGGTGCGGCGGGCCAGCCGCGTGCACGAGACCGAGCCCTACGGCGTCACCGACCAGCCCAGGTTCCTCAACCAGGTGCTGGAGGTGGACTGGGCGGGCAGCCCACGCCAGCTGCTGGCCACGGCCAAGGCGATCGAGCGGGAACTGGGACGCACGCCGACCTTCCGCTGGGGCCCCCGGGCGATCGACGTGGACCTCCTCCTCTTCGGCGACGCGACCGTGCGTGAGCCGGATCTGGTCATCCCCCACCCCGGGCTGCGGCGGCCGTTCGTGCTGGTGGGGTTGCGGGAGCTGAGGCCCGACCTGGCGGCGGGGCTCGACCCGTCGGATCCCCCGGCGGGGAGCGACCCCGCCCCGGGCGCGGGCGGGCCGGGGGCGGGGTGGTGAGGTTTCGATCCCGCCCGAGGCCCGGCCCGGGGGAGCCGGGGGCGGCCGACGGCCGGACGGCGGCGGCCGGGCCGAGGCCAGAGGCGACTGGAGCCACGACCGGCGCGGCCGGGGAGCAGCCCAGGCTCCGCGTGGCCTGGCTCGGCCATCGCTCGGCGACGGGGGCGGACGGCATCATCACCTACTCGCGGGAGACCACCCGGGGGCTGCGTGAGCGGGGTGTCGAGGTGCTCTTCCTCCACCACGCGCGCGACCAGGCCGACGATTCCTCCATCGCCCTCGACTCCTTCGCCATCTCCCATCGCCTGGTGCTCTCGCCCCCGAGCGCCAAGCGGCGCCTCATGGACGTGCTCCGCGCCCACCGGATCGACCTGGTGCACGTCTCGCTCGCCTTCTCCAGCCTCGACTTCAACCTGCCCGACATCTGTCACCGCCTCGGCATCCCGATCGTCGCCACCTTCCACGTGCCCTACGACCGGCGCTTCTCGGTCTGGCGGGGCATCACCTCCGCCGTCTATCGCCTCTACGCCCAGTCCCTGGCCGGGTACGACGCGGTGATCATCTTCGGCGAGACCCAGCGCGAGATCCTGACCGGCCTCGGGGTGCCGCGCGACATCGTCCACGTGCTCCCCAACGGGGTTGACGTGGACCGCTACCGCCCGGGCCCGAGCGCCAAGCGGAGGGAGCTGGGGGCGGAGCGCCTGTTCAGCTACCTAGGTCGGCTCGACCCGGAGAAGAACGTGGACGTCCTGCTCGGGGCCTTCCTGGACGCGGACCCGCCCCCCACGCTGCGGCTCGTGATCATGGGCGGGGGCGTCGAGCGGCGCCGCCTGGAACGACGGTACGCCGACCCCCGCATCGTCTTCACCGGGGTGATCACGGACGAGCAGGAACGGATCGACATCCTGCGAGCGACCGACGCCTTCTTCCTTCCCTCCAGCGTGGAGGGCCTTTCCCTGGCCATGCTCGAGGCGATGGCCTGCGGCGCCGCCACCGTCGCCACCGACGTCGGCAACGACGGCGAGGCCCTGCGCGGCGCCGGCATCGTGCTCGACCCGGGCCACCTGGAGAGCGAGCTGCGGGCGGCGATCAGGCTGCTGGTGGACACCCCGCAGCTGTGCCCGCTGCTGGGCCGGATGGCCCGGCACCGCGCCGTCGAGCGCTACTCGCTGCGCAGCAACCTCGACGGGCTGCTCGCCCTCTACCGCGAGCTGATCCAGGCTCGCTCCAGCCCCGGTTGAGGCCTTCGGCTCAGGGCTCCGGTCGGGCGTTGGTGAACCGGTAGCCGATCCCCGGCACGGCCAGGAGGTAGAAGGGACGGCTGGGCTCGTCCTCGATCTTGCGCCTCAGGTTGCGGATGTGGACGTCGATCACGCGCGTCTCGAGGTCGCCCTGGTGGCCGGCTCCCCAGATGTGCTGCAGGATGCGCTCGCGGGACAGGGCCTTGCCCGCGTTCTCGGCCAGGAGGGAGAGCAGCTCGAACTCGGTGTGCGTCAGCCCCACCTCGCGCCCGCGGCGCAACACCCGCCGCTCGTTGAGATCGATCACCAGGTCCCGGAACTCGAGGCGTCCCGAGCCGGCGCCCCTCGTGGCCACGCGCGCCCGGCGCAGGTTGGCCGCGATCCGGGCCGTGAGCTCGCGCAGGCGGACCGGCCTGGTCACGTAGTCGTCGGCGCCGATCTCCAGGCCGACCACCACGTCCACCTCGTCGTGGCTGGAGCCGATCAGGATGATCGGCACCTCCTCGGTGGCGCGCCGGAGCTCGCGGCAGACGTCGAACCCGGACACGTCCGGCAGGGCCACCTCGAGCACCACTACGCTGGGCGGGAACTCGCGGAAGCGGGCCAGTCCGTCCTCTCCGGTGCCCGCCTCCACCACCTCGAAGCCGTCCTGGCGACAGGCGAGGGCGATCTCGCGACGGGAGCGCGTGTCCGGATCCACGATCAGGACACGACGGGGCCAGCCGGCGTCGGCCTCGGCTCCTCGGAGCATGGCCCTACCAGCGCCGGGAGGGGCGGCGGACACGGCAGGCCCGGCGGACCGGGTGACGCATCCGCCGCGCCGGACCCCGGGAACGTCCGTGGCGCTCCGGCCGGAGCGACGCCGGCGTCGGGTGCCCGTCCCCGGCCCGGCCGGACGCGGCCCGGGCGGCCGACCTCACCACGGCCCGAGGACGCCGCCCGCCGGCCGGACCTCAGCGCAGGCGGCGCAGGGCCCGGCGGCCCCACACCGCCAGCTCGTCGATCCGAGCGGCCAGAGGCGAGAAAACCAGGTCCCAGGCGCCACAGTACTCCACCTGCTCTCCGCCGAAGCCCATCTTGAACTGCCAGAGCCCGAACCAGGGATGGGCCGGATCCGGCGAGGGAGGGATGCCCCAGAGATCGTAGTCCCGGCAGCCGGCCTCGGCCGCATCGCGCATCGCCGCCCACTGGACGGCGTAGGTCGGCATCAGCTGTCGATGGCGGTCGCTCGACCCGCCGTAGAGGTAGTACGCGCGCCCACCGAAGCTGGCCACCATGATGGCCGCCAGCGCCTGCCCCTGCCAGCGGGCCACGTAGACGCGGCAGCCGTCGAGCAACTCCAGGCGGCGTCGGTACTGCTCGAGGGTGAGGAGGGAGATGCCCTGCCGATGGGCGGTGAAGTCGCTCTGCCGCTTCAGCTCGGCCGCGTCCCGCTCGACCTGGACCACGACCCCGCGCCGCTGCGCCAGGCGGACGTTGTAGCGATGCTTGGGCTTGAAGGAGGCGAGCATCGTCTCCTCGTCGGCCAGGGGCACGATCAGCGTGTGCCGGGGCTGGGCAGCGGTGGAGGGCTGGAAACCGAGAGCTCGCAGCTCGCCGCCGAAGGCGATCGGCGCCTCCGGCTCCACCCGCAGCCGGGCCAGGCGGCGCTCGCGCGCCCAGGCCACCAGGTCGGCCACCGTCTCGGCGGTGGCCGGCACCGGCCCGCGGGGCACGTACGCCCAGCGCAACGGTCCGCTGCCCTGCAGGAGGACCGTGGCCCGGCCGCCGCCGGGGAGGACGAGCCGCTCCACCGACCAGCCCTCCTGCGCCTGGACCTCGCCGAAGGCCCACGATTGCAGGAGCGGCGCCGGGACGGCCAGCTCGCCCAGGGCCCGATCCCAGCGCTCCCGGGTGACGGTGTCGGGGGTGGAGACCGCGATGCTCACGATCGGTGGACAAGTATCCCGGAACGGGCCCGGGGTCCGCTCAAGCCAGGTGGCAGGTGTCGTTGACGGCCGTGATCGCCGCCCGGCCCCCGGCCCACTGGATGATGCTCAACGAGGCGTTGTCGATCCGGAACGGGAACTGGCCGTGGCTCCGGCGGCCGACCACGCTGAGCAGTGCCACCTGGATCACCCCTCCGTGGGTCACGCAGAGGACGTCGCCGGTGGGGTGCCGGCCCAGGATCTCACCCAGAGCCCGGCCCACCCGTCGCTCGAAGGGCTGCGCTCCCTCCCCGCCCGGGACCAGGTCCCATGACGGCTCCCGGACCCAGGCCGCCCACTCCTCCGGATACTCCCTGAGCAGCTCCTCGCGGTTCTTCCCCTCCCAGGCGCCGAGCATGATCTCGCGCAGCGCCGGCTCGAACACCGGCTCCAGACCCACCGCCCGGGCGATGGCCTCCGCCGTCTGCCGGGCGCGCAGGAGATCGCTGCAGTAGAAGCCGGCCAGCGACTGGCCGGCCAGCCGGGCGGCCAGCTCCCGGGCCTGGACCCGCCCGTGGGCCGAGAGGGGCGGGTCCATCTGGCCCTGGATACGGCGGAGGGCATTCCACGTAGACTCTGCGTGTCGAACGAGGAGCAACCGGGATGGAGAGGGGGGAGGAACCTCGACGCGATCGGTTGCGGAACTCAGCGCGGAGGCTGGGTCGGGCTTGGACATGCCCCGGCAACTATACTAGCCTCTTGCGGGATTCAACCCGGTACGGCGAGTTCCGCCGTACCTCAAGTGGAGAAGCCGTTGCAGACCAGAGGGTCGCTAGCCGAAACCAACGTACGGTCCCTTCTCGAGGCCGCTCAAGCTGAGCGGGCGACCGGGACGCTGACCCTGCGCCAGGACGGCCAGGGATCCACGACCCTGTACTTCCTGTTCGGCCACCTCTTCCACGCGGTCGGCGAGGGGACCGCCGGGGACGACGCCGTCGTCACGGCGCTGACCTGGTCCACGGGCGAGTTCGACTTCGACGCCAAGGCCAAGCTTCCCGCGGACGAGACCGTCCGCTCGTCGATCTCGGAGCTGATCGACCGCGCCCAGCAGCAGGGCGGCCGGCCGGCGTCGTCGCCCGCGCCCCCGCCGCCCCAGCCCAAGCCCTCCCGGCGCTCCGCGGCCCAGCAGCCGCCGCCTCAGCCGCCCCCGCAGGAGGCCTGGACCCCGCCGGCGGCCCCGGCCCCACCCGCGCCGGCGCCGCCGTCACGGACGGGTCCCTCGCCCTCCGCGGCCGGGGACCAGCGCAACGCGCAGGTGACGCCGCCCGGGTGGCGGCGCTTCTTCAAGCAGCGGCCCAAGCCGAGGCACGGCCGGGAGCCGATCCCGGTGCCGGCGGGGCAGACCATGTACGACTCCCTGAAGACGTCGTTCGTGGACTTCCCCCGGCTGGTCACCACCCTGGAGCGTGAGGGTCACACCGGGTACGTCCGGCTCCTGACCGAGAACGCGAACGGCCTCATCTACTTCAGGGAAGGGACGGTCCTCGAGTGCGTCTACGACGCCGGCGAAGACCCCCAGCCGGAGCTGGGCAAGCAGGCCCTGAGCCACTTCAACGACGAGGTCAACCGTGGCCAGGGCGTCCTCGACGTCGTGGGCCTGACCCCGGAGCTGGTCGACGGGCTCTTCGAGCTGACCGTGGCCGAGCCCGTCTACACCGAGCTCTACGCCTCGTGGGTCGACGTGCCGGCCCTGCTGCGCTTCCTCGAGGAGCGCCGTCTGAGCGGCACGGTCACGGTACGAGCCGCCACCGGGACCGGGGTCATCATCCTCAAGGAGGGCAAGATCGCGGGGGCCTACACCAGCGAATCGCGCGAGGTGGCCGAGCGGGCCGACTCCGTGCTCGCCCTCTGCCGGGATCCGGGGGCCATGATCGAGGTCAAGGCCAGCGCCAGCGCCCGCCATGAGCCGCTGGACGTGGCCGAGGTGGTGGGCACGCGCCGTCCCTACACCCCCGCCCCCTCCTCGGGGCCGGCCCCATCGCCGGGGCCGGCGCCGCAGCGGCAGCCCACCTACACCCAGCCCACCCCCGCTCCCTCCCCGACCTATGCCCCGGGCGCGCCGCAGGCCACCCCGGGCCCGAGCCCCTACGCGGCCACGGCGACCACCCCCTCGCCCTCGGGCGTGGATTGGGAGGCCGTGATCGCGGACCTGCAGCAGATGACCGAGGACCAGCTCGGCAACCGGGCCCGGAAGGTGAAGGATCTGTTGGGGGCCGCCGAGCGTTCCTCGGCCGGCATCCAGAGCGCCATCGATCAGATCCCGACCATCTCCATCCTCTTCGTCGACGCCTCCCGCCTGGAGGCGCTCGCCAACGACCTCAGGGCTCGTCTCGAGGCCTA
>JAJPKS010000178.1 GCA_021323605.1 Bacillota bacterium
CACGACGTGAAGTCGTTCGTGAAGTGCGACGCGCTGCTCCTGGACGACGAGTCGATCAGCGACACCTACCCCTACATCGAGTGCGACGAGCCCCGGGTCAACATCGGCCACGAGGCGACCGTGAGCAAGGTGTCGGACGAGCAGCTCTTCTACTTGATGAGCCGCGGCATCCCCCGGGTCGAGGCCGAGACGATGATCGTCAACGGCTTCATCGAGCCCTTCACCAAGGAGCTGCCGCTCGAGTACGCGGTGGAACTCAACAGGCTGATCCAGCTGGAGATGGAGGGCTCGGTCGGCTGATGGCGTTCGCAAGCCGTGCGGTGGAGGAGCTGGGCTACCTCCACCAGGAGCCCGACTGGCTGCGCGCCCGGCGACGGGAGGCGTTCGACCTCTACCAGCGTCTCCCGCTCCCCTCCCGGTCGGAGGAGGAGTGGCGGCGGACCGATCTCAGGGGCCTGGACCTGGCTGCCTTCGAGCCCTTCGAGCAGGCCGACGGCCGTGCCCCCTCGGATCCCATCGAGGACACGGCCGGCGTCCTGCGCCAGCAGGGGTCGGAGCCGGGCCGCGTCGAGCTGGCGCCGGAGGCGGCCGCCCGCGGGGTGCTCTTCATGCCCCTCCCGCAGGCGGCCCGGGAGCACCCCGACCTGGTGCAACGCCACCTGTTCAGCGAGGTGGCGCCCGGCCGCGACAAGCTGGCCGCCCTCCACGCCGCCCTCTTCAGCGGCGGCACCTTCCTCTACGTTCCGGACGGGGTGGCCCTCGACCGGCCGCTGGTGTCGCAGTTCTGGTCCTCGCGCGGGGGAGCGGCGGTGCTGCCCCACACCCTGATCGTGGCCGGGAAGGGCAGCTCGTTCAGCTACGTGGACGAGTTCCTGTCCCCGGACCTGGAGCGGGCGGCCCTGACCAGCGGCTCGGTGGAGCTCTTCGCCGCCGAGGGGGCGAGTGTCGGCTACGTCTCCCTGCAGCGCTGGGGAGCGCACGCCTGGCAGTTCGCCAACCAGCGCGCGCGCCTGGAGCGAGAGGCCAGCGTCCGGCTCGTGCACGTCGGCCTCGGCGGCCGCTTCAGCAAGAACCGCATCGAGGCGGTCCTGCAGGGGCCGGGGGCGAGCGCCGAGCTGAAGGCCCTCTTCTTCGCCTCCGGCGGGCAGTTCTTCGACTTCCACACCCTGCAGTCCCACGTGGTCGGGAACACCACCTCGGACCTGCTGTTCAAGGGCGCCCTGAGCGACCGTGCCCGGAGCGTCTACGCCGGCCTGATCCGGATCGAGCCCCATGCCACCAGGTCCGACGCCTACCAGGCCAACCGCAACCTGCTGCTCTCGGACCAGGCCAGGGCCCACTCGATCCCCATGCTGGAGATCCTGAACAACGACGTCCGCTGCACCCACGGGGCGACCGTGGCCCCGGTGGACCCGGAGCACCTCTTCTACCTCCAGAGCCGGGGCATCCCCGCCGCGGTCGCCCGGCGGATGCTCGTGCACGGCTTCCTGGGGGAGGTCCTGGACCGCATCCCGGTGCAGCAGGTGCGGGACCTGGTGGAGCGCGAGCTGGAGGCTCGGATCGGATAGATGGCGAGGCACCTGGTGGCCAAGATCGGGGATCTGGAGGTGGGCGCCATGCGCAGGATCTCGGTCGACGGCGAGGACATCTGCCTGGCGCACGCGGAGGACGGCGCCTTCTACGCCATCTCCGACCTCTGCACCCACGAGGAGTACTCGCTGAGCGAGGGCGAGCTCTGGGGCCTGGAGGTGGAGTGCCCCGCCCACGGCTCGCGGTTCAACCTTCGGACCGGCCAGGTGACCGGCCCGCCGGCGGTGATCCCGGCCCGGGTCTACGAGGTCGAGGTGGAGGGGGATGATGTCTACGTCGAGATCTAGCCAGGCTCCCCCCGCGCTGGACGTGGAGGCGGTCCGGAAGGACTTCCCGATCTTCGAGACCGGGGTCGCCTACCTCGACAGCGCCAACACGGCGCAGCGTCCACGCCAGGTCGTCCAGGCGATGGTGGAGTACTTCACCACCTACAACGCCAACATCCTGCGGGCGGCCTACGGCCTCTCCGAGACCGCGACCGCCCGCTTCGAGGCCGCGCGCGAGAAGGTCCGGGCCTTCCTCAACGCGGGCTCGACCCGGGAGATCGTGTTCACCCGGGGCACCACCGAGAGCATCAACCTGGTCGCCTACGCCTGGGGGCGACAGCACGTGCGGACCGGCGATCTGCTCGTCTGCACGGTGATGGAGCACCACTCCAACCTGGTCCCCTGGCAGATCCTGGCCGGGGAGCGGGGCGCGCGCCTCGAGTTCGTGGACATCGACGACCACGGCCGGCTCCGCCAGGACCAGTTCCAGCGGCTCCTGGAGCAGGGCCCCCGGCTGGTGGCCTTCAACCAGGTGTCGAACACCCTGGGCACCGTCAACCCCTACCGGGAGATGACCGCGGCGGCCAAGGCCGCCGGCGCCACCGTGCTCATCGACGGGGCCCAGGGTGCCCCTCACCTCGGGTTCGACGTCCGGGAGGTGGGTTGCGACTTCTACGCCTTCTCCGGTCACAAGATGTGCGGGCCGACCGGGATCGGCGTGCTGTGGGGTCGGCGGGAGCTGCTGGAGTCGATGCCGCCCTTTTTGTCCGGGGGCGAGATGATCAAGGCCGTCTTCCTGGACCACACCGACTACGCCGACCTCCCCCACAAGTTCGAGGCGGGGACCCAGGCCATCGCCGAGGCGATCGGGCTCGGAGCCGCCATCGACTACCTCGAGGGTATCGGCCTCGATGCCATCCGCGCCCACGAGGCGGAGATCACGGAGTACGCCTACGAGGCGCTGAGCGAGATCGAGGGCCTTCGCATCTTCGGGCCGCCTCCCGGCCCCGACCGCCTGGGCGTCCTCTCCTTCGATCTCGAGGGCGTCCACCCCCACGACGTCGCCACCATCCTCGACCGCCACGGCGTGTGCGTGCGCTCGGGCCACAACTGCACCATGCCCCTGCTCCAGCGGCTGGACGTGCCCGCCACCACCCGGGCCTCCTCTTACCTCTATACGACCCGGGATGAAATCGACCGGCTGGTGGCGGCGTTGCACGACGTGAAGAGGATCTTCACGCGGTGAGCGCCATGGCCGATGACCAGTTCTACCGGGAGTTCATCCTCGACCATTACCGGAACCCCCGGAACTTCGGGCGCCTGGAGGGGCCCGACATCTCCCACGAGGAGTACAACCCGCTCTGCGGGGATCTGGTGGGCATGGACTTCCGGATCGAGGACGGCATGATCGCCGACGTGCGGTTCCACGGCCGGGGGTGCGCGATCTCCCAGGCGTCGGCCTCCCTGATGACGGAACGGCTCAAGGGCATGCGCCTCGAGGACGCGCGCAAGATCTCCAAGGATGACGTGCTGAACGAGCTCGGCATCGAGATCTCGCCCGCGCGGCTCAAGTGCGCCTTGCTCTCGCTCAAGGTGCTGAAGGTGGGAGCCTACGGGCTCGCCAACGTCGACGAGGAGGAGTTCGAGTAGGGTGAGCCAGCAGCAAGACACGACCTTCCGCGACCTGCCGCTCGAGGAGATCCGCCCGCTGATCGAGGGCGGTGAGTACGAGGTGGTCGACGTGCGCGAGGGATGGGAGCGGGAGCGAGGCCACATCCCCGGCTCCCGGCACGTGGTCCTGGGCTCCATCCTGGCCAACCCCGGCGCCCACCGCTTCAAGGACAAGACCATCTTCGTCTGCGAGGTGGGCGAGCGTTCCGCGGTGGCGGCGGAGATGGCGGTGGCCCTCGGGGTTCGGGACGTGGTCAACTTCCGGGGCGGCCACAAGGCCTGGCGCGAGGCGGGCCTGCCCCTGGAGAAGGGACGGTGAGCGGCCCCGGCGGGGTGAGGCGGCGATGAGTCAGGAACCGGCGACGGTCCGTGAGGAGGACGTCTACGAGGCGCTGCGCGAGGTCTACGACCCCGAGATCCCGGTCAACATCGTCGACCTGGGATTGGTGTACGAGGTCGCCCTCCAGCCCAAACGGGTCGACGTCAAGATGACCCTGACCGCCATCGGCTGCCCGATGGCGCCCGAGGTGATGGAGGACGTGCGCGACCGGCTCCTGGCCCTCCCCGGGATCGAGGAGGCGGGGGTGGAGCTGGTCTACGACCCGCCCTGGACCCCGGAGCGGATGAGCGAAGACGCGCGCTGGGAGCTGGGCCTGGTCTGAGACGGACCACGTCACCTCGGCCGCGCCCGGATGATCCGGGCGATCTCCCGGGCCGAAGCCGTCCGCCAGCGGCAACACCGTTTCCTCAGCCGACCAGGCGGCCGACCTGGACCGGCAGGTGGCGCGGGTGACCGCCGGGGCCGCTGAGCACGGGTTTGCGGTCAGTGGGGTGGTGACCGAGATCGGCTCGG
>JAJPKS010000202.1 GCA_021323605.1 Bacillota bacterium
CAGCGCTCCCGCGATCAGCGCCACCACCGGCGTGACCCCCGGTGCGAAGCGCTCGAAGCTGTCGGCGCCGACGGCCATGCCGGCCAGGCTCACGACCAGCGTGAGCACGCCGGCCACCACCCCGGCCACGCCCCCGGTCAACGCCCCTTCGACCACGAAGGGGCCCCGGACCATCCAGTGCCGGGCGCCGACCAGCTCCATGATCCTGACCTCGTGCTGCCGGGCCAGGATGGCGGCCCGAATGCTGTTGGCGGTCACGGTGACGGCGACGAACCCCAGCAGGAGCAGGAAGGCCGCCCCGATCACGCTCAGCACCGTCAGCACCTTCTGGATCCGCTGGTAGGCTCCGCGATCGTATGAGGTGGGCATGACGGGATCGGCGGCCGGGCTGCCGGCGGCGACGGCGGCCAGGGCGCCCACGTCGTTCACGCTCTTCAGCTTCACGTCGAGGCTGGCCGGGAAGGGATTCGAGTCCGAGGCGGTGGCCAGGTTGCCCAGCCCCGGCCGGGCCTTGGCCCGCTCGAGGGCCTGCTGCTTGCTGGTGTAGCCGACCGAGGCCACGCGCCGGTCGGCGGCCAGGCGCTGTCGCAGGGCGTCCACGTCCTGCGGTTTGGCGTCGTCGCGCAGATAGACGTGGAGAACGGCGGCGCTGTCCGCCTGGGCGGCGGCCACGCGCTGGACGGCGTACGCTCCCATGCCGACCAGGCCGGCCAGCAGGAGCAGGAGGGTCATCGATCCCAGCGCCGGAGCGGTCGAGCCCAGGTTGCGCACCCAGCTCCGCCAGGCGCCCAGGATCACCAGGCGGACGGCGTTGCGCAGGGCGCTGCCGAGACGGCGACGACGCGGGAAGGGGGCGTTCACGACGACGCCCACGCCAGCCTCCCCACCCGGCCGGCGGGCTGATCCCGAACCAGCCGCCCGTCGACGAGCGTCAGCACCCGCCGCTGCATGCGCCTGACGATCTCCAGGTTGTGGGTGGCGACGAGAACGCAGGTTCCGAAGCGTGAGATCTGCTCCAGGAGCTTCATCACCTGCCAGGCGGTCTCCAGGTCCAGGTTGCCGGTCGGCTCGTCGGCGATGAGCAGCGGCGGCTGCCTGACCACGGCTCGTGCGATCGCCACCCGCTGTTGCTGACCGCCCGAGAGCTGGTGGGGGAAAGCGTCCGCCTTCTCGCCCAGCCCGACCGCCTCCAGCGCGTCCAGAGCCCGGTCGTGGGCCTCCGCGTCCGAGACCTGGAGGTCCGTCACCCGCAGCGCGAAGGCCACGTTCTCCAGCGCGGTCAGGCGGGGGAGGAGCTTGTAGTCCTGGTAGACCACGCCGACCCGGCGGCGGAGCTCCGGGATACGGGTCGGCCGGAGCGAGTGGGCGGGCAGCCCATCCACCCAGACCTCACCGCTGCTGGGCCGGATCTCACGGTTGATCAGCCGCAGCAGCGTCGTCTTTCCGGCGCCGCTGGGCCCGACCAGGAAGACCAGCTCCCCGGGTCGCAGAGCCATGTGCACGTCATCGACCGCCACCACGTCGGCGTAGCGATGGGTGGCTCCGATGAGTTCGACCAGCGCAGGCAACGCCGCACAGGGTAGCGCACCGACCGGCCGCGATGGGAGGGGCCGGCCCCGACGGCGCTCTCCCGGGGCCGGCTACGCTACGAACGTGCCCTCGGCTCCACCCTCGGTCGCCCCGCTCCCGGCGGGATGCTGACCACTCGCTCGACCCTGACCGCCACGCTCCTGATCGCGGCCGTCGGCTTCCAGCTCCGGTCGGTGGTGCTGGGGGTACCGCCGGTGCTCCCGGCGCTGCGCGCCGACCTCCACCTCACCTTCACCCAGGCCGGGGCCCTGACCTCCTTCCCCGTGCTCTGCCTGGGACTGGCCGCCATCCCGGGCGCCTTCCTCATCAACCGCTACGGCGCCCGCTCCGTGGTCGGCGTCTCCACCTTCGGCCTCGGGGTCACGGCGCTGCTGCGCCTGGCGCCCCCCGAGCCGGCCGCCCTGTACGCCTTCAGCGCTCTGATGGCGCTCTGCGTGGCGGTCGCCCAGCCGGCCATGAGCGTCATCGTCCGCATCTGGTTCCCGGACCGAATCCAGCAGGCCAGCACCGTCTTCGCCACCGCCCTGGGGGCGGGCGGACTCTGCGGGGCGACGCTGAGCGCGGAGTTCCAGGTCCTCGCCGGCTGGCGTGGCACCTTCGTGATCTGGTCGACCGTGGCCCTGGTGGTGGGGCTGGTCTGGCTGGCCGCCGCGCCCGCCCCGGACGCCGGGCGAGACCCGGAGCCGACCGGCCTCAGGAGCGCGCTGGCCGACCCCACCGCCTGGCACGTCGCCGGCCTCTTCGGCTTCCAGAGCCTGATCTTCTACGGCTCCGCCTCCTGGATCCCCTTCGAGCTGCGACACGCCGGGCCGGGCGAGCTCTCGCTGGTCATGCTCCTACTGAGCCTTGCCACCCTGCCCATGGGGGTGATCCTCATGGGGCTGCGCTGGCCCTGGGCCCGATCCCGGACCTTCTACGCCGGCGCCGGCCTCCTGGCCATGCTCGGCGCCGGCGGGTTCGCCCTCGGCCTGGCCGGCCAGGCCTGGCTCTGGGCGGTGGCGCTCGGGACGGGCACGGCGATGTCCTTCCTCGGCGCCAGCGCCCTCCCGGCCCTGTTCGCGCGTCCCGGCCAGGTGGCGGCCTACGCCGCCGTGGTGCTGACGGTCGGCTACGCCGTCTCCTTCATCGGCCCCCTCCTGGGCGGGCTCCTCCTCGACCACACCCACGTGGCCACCAGCCCCTTCTGGCTCATGACGGCGGGCGCGGCGGCCCTGACCCTGCTCGGCCTGAGCCTGCCACGCCGGGCGGACGGCGCCGAGCCCACGGACGCCGTCCACGGCTGACGGCCGGCCCGGTCTACCCCCGTGCCCGGAGCTCCACCCGACGGATCTTGCCGCTGATGGTCTTCGGCAGCTCGGCCACGTACTCGATCTCGCGGGGGTACTTGTAGGCGGCCGTGACCCGGCGCACGTGCTCCTGCAGCTCGCGGGTCAGCCCCTCCGAGCCCACGTGTCCGGGCGCCAGGACCACGAACGCTTTCACGATCGTGCCCCGCATCGGGTCGGCCTTCCCCACCACCGCCGCCTCGGCCACGGCCGGGTGCTCGACCAGCGCGCTCTCCACCTCGAAGGGCCCGATCCGGTAGCCGGCGGAGATGATCACGTCGTCGGCGCGACCGACGAACCACAGGTAGCCGTCCTGGTCGGCCACGGCCCGGTCACCGGTCACGTACCAATCGCCGCGCCGGCAGGCGGCGGTTGCCTCAGGGTTGCGCCAGTACTCCCGGAACAGGCCCACGGGGCGCTCCGGATGGACCCGGACGGCGATGTCTCCCTCGGCGCCGGGCGGCAGGGGCCGGCCGTCGTCGTCGATCACGGCCACGGTGAAGCCGGGGGAGGGACGCCCCATCGACCCGGGTCGTACCTCGAGGGTGGGGAAGTTGCCGCAGAGCAGGACGGTCTCGGTCTGCCCGTAGCCGTCGCGAATCACCAGGCCGGTGGAGCGCTGCCAGCTCTCGATCACCTCGGGGTTCAGCGGCTCACCCGCGCCCACACACCAGCGGAGCGAGGGAAAGCGACGTCGGGACAGATCCTCGAGCACCAGCATCCGGTAGGCGGTGGGCGGGGCGCAGAAGGTCGTGATCGGGTAGCGCTCGAGCACGTCCAGCGTCCTGGAGGCGCTGAACCGGCCCCGTGCGTCCTCGACGAACAGGGCTGCGCCCATGTTCCAGGGCCCGAAGAGGGACGACCAGGCCGCCTTCGCCCAGCCGGTCTCGGAGAGGTTGAAGTGGAGGTCGTCGGGTCGCAGGTCCAGCCAGAAGCGTCCCGTGATCACGTGACCGATCGGGTAGGAGGCGTGGGTGTGGAGCACCATCTTCGGGTTGCCGACCGTGCCCGAGGTGAAGTAGATCAGGGCGGGATCGGCGCTGGCCGTGTCCACCGGCCGGGGCTCGTCGACAGCGGCCAGCTCGGCCTCGTAGTCGCACCAGCCGCCGCCCGGCTCCCCGCCGACCTGGATCAGCGCCCGCAGCGACGGGCAGTCGTCCCTGACCTGGTCCACCCTGGCGGCACCTTCGGCATCGGTCACGTAGGCGACACCCTCGGCCATGGTGGTGCGGTAGTGGATGTCCTTGGCGGTGAGCAGGACCGTGCCCGGCACCGCCACCGCCCCGGCCTTGAAGCAGCCCAGGAGGACCTCCCACCACTCCGGCACCCGCGGGAGCTGGACCATCACCCGGTCCCC
>JAJPKS010000305.1 GCA_021323605.1 Bacillota bacterium
CCGCGTCCGACCAGCTCCGAGCGCGCGGCCTCGATGTCGGCCACGACCAGGTCCCTGGACCGAGCCCGGGACCGCGTCCGTGATCCCCTTGCCCACGGCGATCGAACCGGCCGAGCCGGGCGGCGTCATCTGCACCACCCGGAAGTCGTCGCCTGCCCGGTGGTCGACGTCCAGCTCGAGGCCGACCCTCCCGACGTAGAAGTCCCTGGCTCGGTCCACGTCGGACACGGGAATCACCACCAGTTCCAGCTTCCAGTCCACGTGGCAACCTCCTGGGAGGGGCAAGGCGGTGGGCGAGTCGTCCACTCCGTTGAAGGTCGTCGGCGGCCGGCCGTGCCGGCGACGTCCGGGCGTGCCCGGTTGTGGCGCTCCCGGGACGTGTCGTCCGGGAACGTCCCGTCCCAGGGACGATGTACGCCCTCCGGGCACTCCGCGCTGGCGATGACGACGGAGCGCTACACGAGGGCGCTTCCGGAGGCCAGGCGAGGGGCGGCGTGGATCGGCCTGCTGCTCAGGGCAAGCGGCACGGTCGGGGATCGTAGTCGAGATGGTCGTCAGCCTGGCGCGGAGGCTCGGGAAACACGACAGTGCTGCTGTTGAATTCGAGTTAGCGTTGTGGTGCGCCTGGAGGGAATCGAACCCCCTGCCTTGCGGTCCGGAGCCGCACGCTCTATCCAGTGAGCTACAGGCGCGTCGGCGGAGGTAGTTTACCGCGCCCAGTGGAACCCACCGCCACCCGGAGGGACACCCTGGCCGGCGGCCGCGAACGGGCAAGGAGTTCAACGGCCTTCCCCGAACCCTTCATCGGTTCGAAGGCGCGCCTCGCTGCGTCGAACCCTGGGCCGCCGCAGTGCGCCGGCGAGGCCTGGTCGGGCCCGGTACCGCGGCCGGAAGTGGTCCTCGACGTGGAGACATCCCGCCACGCTACCGGTGGCCGGCCGATCGACCGGGGGACGGGCCAGGGCCCTCCCCGGCGACCCCGCTGGTTCGGGGTACCCTCGGCGCCGCCAGCAGCTCCCCGGCGTAGGCCATCGCCTGGGCATCGTCCAGCTTCCGCCCCAGGTCTTCGGCGATTCGCAAGGCGTGGGGTGACAGCTGCCTGCGGGCGTCGTCGAGCGCCGTTTCCACCAACGGCTTCCAGATGGCCGACAGGTCCTGGCCCATGTCGGCCAGGATGCGCTGTGCGGCCGCGTGGAGCCGGACGGCACCCTCCAGCTCGCCCTCCGTGATCAGGAGCACGGCGCCCAGGCAGAGGGCAGAGGCGATCCCTGGGCGGTCCGGGCCTCGAGCGTAGATCTCGATCGCCCGCCGCAGGTGTTCGCGGCCGGCCGCTCGGGCGTCGCGGCCCGCCTTGCTCTCGGCCACGGCCAGCTCCACCAGGCCGAGCAAGCTGCTGGCGACACGGAGCCGATTGGGGTGGTCCTTCTCCTCCCGCATGGCCAGGCTGGCCTCCAGGTGCTCCCGAGCGACGGCGAGCTCGCCTCGTCTGAGCTCGATGAGCCCCAGGTGGAAGCGGCTGAAGGAGAGACGGCTGAGGCTCTGAATCCGTTCGGCGATCTCCAGGCCGGCCTGGCAGAGCCGCCGGGCCTGGACCAGGTCGCCCTCGGCGAGGGCGAGCGTGGCCAGCTGGTCCAGTGCCCGGGCCTGGTCGTCCGGGTCCCCCAGCTCGGCCGCCACCTCGACGGTCTCGGTCCACCGTTCCCTGGCTCGAGCCAGGTCTCCTCGACGCCAGGCGACCAGCCCTGCCTCAGAGAGGAGCCGGAGGCGGACACGGTCGCGTTCCTGACTGCGCCGCAGCGCGTCCTCCACGATCTCCTCCGCCTCGCCGGCGTGCCCGATCTGGAGCAGGAAGCGGGCGTAGGCGGCGCACAGGATGACCCAGGTGGCGCCGTCCTCCGCGCTGGATTGCGACCAGGCGAGGGCAGCTCGGAAGTTCGGGATCTCGCGCTTGAGCAGCTCGATCCAGCGCCGCTGGTCCGGCCCGTAGACGGCGTCGACCGTGGCTACCAGGCGCTCGGTGAAGTGCCGGGCGAAGCGGGCCCGTGCCCGCTCGACCTCGGCCAGGAGGGTCTCGTCGTACCGGCGGCGGGCCTCGCACTCCAGCCGGATGGACTTGGGCACGCGGTAGCGGGTGCCGGCTCCGCTGAGCAGCGACTGCACGAAGCCCTGCCGGACCAACGCTCGGAGCGTCTCCTCGAAGCGCGTCTGAGGGGGACCGGCGCAGACGGCCCGAGCCGCGGCTAAATCGAAGTCGGCCGGGAACAACGACAACAGCAACGCCGAACGCTCCAGCCCGGGCGATTGCTCGCGCAGCTTGCGCAGGCACCAGGAGATGGTCAGTTGAAGCAGGCGGTCCCGGGGTAGGGCGGGGGCGGGCGTGCCCGTTTGCTGCCAGAGGTACTCCTCCAGCTCCCGGGCCAGATCGGCGGGGGCGGCGGTGACGACGGCTGCCATGGCCGCCACCAACTCGATGGCGATGGGGAGACCCTGCACCAGCTCGCAGACCCTGGCCACGGCACCCGCTTCCGGTTCGGTGAAGGCATAGGTGGGGTTGACCTGGCCAGTCCTGGTGATGAACAGCCGGCCTGCCTCCGAAGAATCCAGGTCCACCAGGCGGACCGAGTCGTCACGGCGTGTCGGCAACGACAGATGGCGAAGGTGGAGGGCGACCTCACCCGGCAGGCTCAGCGGCTCAGTGGCCGTGGCCACGACGGTCAGTGCCGGACAACCGGTCAGCAGCTCCTCGACCAGCTTCCGGCATTCGACCAGCGCCCGGTCGCAGCTGTCCAGGACCAGCAGCGTGGGCCTCTCTCCCAGGTGCCGGATCACCGACGCGAGCGCGTCCAGGCCGGGTCCCTGGATGCGCACCTGCAGCGCCTCGGCGACGAACCTGGCGACGCGCATGCGGTCGACCATGGCCGCCAGGTCGACGTAGTGGATGCTCGCGAACCGCCGGGAGAGGGCGGTGGCGACCTGGAGGGCCACGCGGGTGGCGCCCGCGCCGCCGGGGCCGACGAAGGTCACCACCCGGGCGCGGTTCTCGGTGATGCTGCTCATACCCAGGCCGACCAGGTCGGGGAAGGCGATGAACGGCACCGCCGGCACACGTTGAAAGGTCACGGACAGGGGCGCCTGGATCAGTTCGGCACCGACCGGGGCGTCGAGCTCGTACACCTCCTCGGTTTGCAGGATGGGGAGGATTCGGGGGCCATGGGCGTGGAGCTGGCGAACGGCGACCTCCGACTCGCGCAGGGCCCGCCGGGCCACCGCCGTCACCAGCACCTGATCGACGCCGGCCAGGAGCAACAGTGCCTCGCCGACGTGCAGGTCGCGCGAGGGGAAGCCGCCCAGGGGGCCGGTCAACGGTCCCACGTGGATGGCCATTCGGAAGCGGATGGGCGGTGCCGCCGCGGCGAGGTCTCGCCGGATCGAGCGAGCGGCGCCGACGGCGGCGGCGACGGCGGGGAAGGCGACCAGGAATCCCCAGCTCTCGTCCCGACGGGCGATGAGGGAGCTGCCGAAGCGTGCCGCGCCGAGCCGCACCAGGTAGTCGAAGTCATCCGGCTCGGTCTGGAAGGAGAGTGGAGCGCCCTCGGCGTCGACGGGCTGGACCAGGAGCATCGCCGTCGGGCGACCCGACACGGCCGGTTCGGCCGGGGAGACGCCGAGCGGGGTGAACGCGCTCCAGCTCGGCGGGGAGGCGGGGTGGGGCGGTAGCCGCCAGCGGCGGTAGGCGGCGCGCAGGACCTCCTCGGCGATCGGCCTCACGTCCTCGGCGGTCACCCGGCCCTCGTGGACGGCGCTCAGCAGGTAGGGCCGGCCGCTCAATCCCGGCACCTCGTGTAGCCGGGACAGGTTGGCCGGCTCACGCAGCAGGGCCGCGGCCAGGTCGGCCGGCGAGCGACAGCCGGCCTCGACCGCCATCAGCTCGAGAAGACGCTGTCGGGAGCGCAGCAGGGCCTGGCGCTGCGCGGCGGTCAGCGGCTCGGCCCTCGCCTCCGATCGGGTCGCGTTCTGGCGAGGGCGACCCCGGCCGGGGAACAGGGCCCGGGTGCGCGCGTACGCCTCCCGTTCGTCGGGCCGCAGCCGGCTCAGCGATCGTTCCTCGAGACGGTCCCAAGCGACCTCGATGTCGGGCTGGTCGGCGCTCACCCGCTCATGATGAGCCGGGAAGAACGTTACTTTCAAATGTGATCAAAAAACGTTACTTTCATGATATGCTTGACATGCTATCGCCTGGTGAGGTCCCGCCGTGGTGGCGGTAAGGGAGAGCGGTCTCGTGGAGCGAGCGTGGAGCGCCGGAGGACGGCCGTCCCGGCGATTGCTCCGTCCCCGGTGCGGACGTGGGGCGCCGTTCTCGGCCCGGGCGGGCTCGTAGGGAACGGGGGTAAAGGAGGTCCGATGAACGTCCACATCGATCTGGCGGCCCTGGCCCTGATCGTCAGCATCACGCTGATGGTGGGCATGATCCTCGGCGTCAGCCTGTCCCGGCCGCGGCGTTAGGGTCGGGGCCGGCGCGGTGCCCGGACCAGGAAGGGTCGAGGAGGTGGGGCCGGCCGCCGCTTCCGGGATCGCCGGGCCGGCCAACCGTGGTTCGACCGGGTGTCCGGGCTGGGTAGAATGCGTCAGGCGGGGCGCCCGATCAGGGCGGTCTCGACCGTGCGCCTGTAGCTCACCGGATAGAGCGCATGCCTGCGGAGCATGAGGCAGCAGGTTCGACTCCTGCCAGGCGCACCAGCCACCCTCCTCCCAGCTCGGCCGAGTTCGGCTCGAACTCGGGCCAGGCCGCTCCCAACCCGGCTCCGGCCGCCGCCCCATCCCGGTCCAGGAGTCCGAGGCATGTGGTGGTAGCAGGCCGTTGGTATGGAATCCTGCTCCAGGGCCGCTCGTCGTCCGAGTCCTGTCCGCGAGCGCGGTTGCCGGGTCGCCTCGCCTCGAGATGGCGCTTGCCCCTTGCGGGGCCCGGACCGACGACGGTTCGCCAGCAGGTCGTCGGTCGCGCCCGAGCGTCTCGCCGGCTGGGAGGCCGGTCCTCCCTCGAGGACCGGCGGGGGGAGATCGGCAAGTATGATCGCGACGAGGTGAAGGGCGGGAGTTCCTCGCCCTGCGTTGGCGTCGCGCATCGGTCTCCGGCCGTCCCTCCAGGTCGGAGGCGCGATGCAGGCCCCCCGGCCGATCCGAGGCACGAGGCCATGATCGGCGGGTGATCGAAGAGGAGGTTATAGGGCTGCTGGCCAACCTCCCCGGCGTGGTGGTGATCACGGCCGGCCCGGAGAACAATGCCCCGGAGGTCTCCTGGGGTGACTCGTTCTTCTTCTACGATCCGGATGGGACCTCGGACCGGCGGCAGCCATTCGCAACCATCGTCACCAAGGACTATCCCGGCTTCGACACGTTGTCCAACCTCGACCGACCAGGCGTCTTCCGACTGAATCTGGCGGTGGGTCGCGATGTCTTCGAGCGACCGTTCGGGTTCTCGCCGGCGCAGTTCGCTGACCGTGCAGCGGAGTTCGACTTCGCCGTCCCGGATCGCGTCATCCCGCACCCCCGTATACGCGGCGCAAAGCTGGATCTCGATCCAGGTGCCGGGCACATACCAGAGATCAGGTGCGTGAGCTGGTCAACCATGCCTACCGGCGGGCCCGGGATCGTCACCAGCGGAACCCCTGACCACGCTGGCCGGACGTGGCCCATGGGGCCGGTCGACTCGTGATCTTTGCAGATCTGGTACCGGGGCGGCCGATGGCCTCCGGAGCTGTGTCCACCGGCGGCGGCTCGACTCACGGCTGGGCGGGTGACATGACCACCCGGCCGATGGCGGCCCGCCATCGCCCGGGAGCCGCCCGGGCGGCGTGAGCCGGCGTCGACCGCCGCGTCACCTTCCGCATTGGGCAGATGGTGGTCGAGGCCGGCGCCCAGGGCGGGCTGCGCACCCTCCGGCGGGCCCCTGGTCGGGGACCACCTCCTGGACGCGCGCTGAAGCCCCGGCCCGTCGAACCCGACCGCGGCCGGCCTCCCGTCGCTCAGGTCGGTCGTGCCGGCGTCGCCATGCCGGAGCCCGGCGGCCGCACCAGCGGCCGGAACGAGGTGAGGGGAAGCAGCCGGAGCGCCAGCTGGATTCGAAAGCAGAACTCACCCGAGAGCAGGGAGCCGCCCAGCAGGCGCTCGACGCGGCGGATCCGGTTGGAGAGGGTGTTCTGGTGCACGCCCAGCTGGAAGGCCGTGCGCTTGCGGTTCAGCCCGTTCGCGAAGAGCGCGGTGAGCGTGTCCACCAGGAGCTGCCGCCGCCTCGCCTCCACCTCCAGCAACGGACCGAGCGCCTCCCGGACGAAGGCGTCCATGGCCTCGCCCTGGCGGAAGAGGTCGAAGAGTGCCAGCTCCCGATAACGGTGCAGCACGCGCTCGGGGTGGAGGATGCCGCCCAGGGCGCGAGCCCGGATCGCCTCCCGGTAGCTGGCCGCCAGCCCGGCCACCCCCGAGCCGGGCGTACCCTCCCCGGCCGTCAGCTCCGGGGCCTCGTCGGAGCGGAGCCAGCGCTGCAGCAGCTCCTCCACCGCACCCGACTCGGCGACCGGCGCCACGACCACCAGGCCGCTGCTGAGCAGGACGGCCAGCGCGCTGGCCTGTGCGCCCTGGAGGCGGGAGCGGAGGATGCCCAGGCGCAGGTCGGAGGCCGCGGTCGGCCCCAGCTCGCCGCGGCCACCGACCACCAGCACCGTGTGCGGGCGGGAGACGTCGAGACCGAGCGAGCGTCCCTCGGCCCGGGCGGCGACCTCGTCTACCTCCTCCCGGATGATCCGCGTGACCAGAAGGCGGGCCGCGTCGTGTCGCGATTGAGCCAGGTGCTGGCGTTCTTCGAGATAGGCGCGGGCGGCGGCCGCGCTGACCCGGTCCGCGTACTCGAGGGCCAGAACGGCCAGCCGGCCGTGGTCGTGCCCGGGGGCCACCTCGAGCAAGCACTCCCACAGCACCCGCACTCCCACCCGGTAGGAATGGAAGATCGCCTCGAGCGGGATCGCCTGGTGGAGGCGACGTCGGGCCGATTGCTGGAGCAGGGCCAGCTCGTCGGCCGTCGGTCGCCGGCGTTCGGCCAGGCAGCGGAAGAAGAGAAGGACGTTCTGGCGGTTCACCTCGCGGACGTCGCCGTCGATGCCAGGATCGTCGATCGCCGCGTAGGCGGGGACCTCCTGCCGCACGGTCTGATAGAGGCGACGTGAGAACGCCGCCACCTGCTTCTCGCTGAGGACCAGGCCCGGGTCGGGTTGTGACGTTCTCACAACGTTTGCCGCGGAGTATAGGTGAGGTCACCCCTTTGGGCCCGGGGTGTCTCGCATAGCATCACCTGGACGATGATCGCCTCCAGTGTGTGCTCCGGGGAGGCCGGGTGGCGGCGTCGGCCCCGGCCGGCCGGGGTGGATCGCTCGCCCGACCTCCGGGCCGGGGTCGACGTGATCGAGGCCGTGGTGGACCACGCTTCTCCGCCCTGCCGGGGGACGCCCGTCGAGGTCGCCCGGGTGGCGGCGTCGTTCCTCTCCGGAGCCGCGCTCCTCGCCGGTGGGCGATGGCCCGCCGTCGAGGGCGGCGGCCCGCGTGGACGGTGAGCTCCAAAGGTGGAGGTCGTGGGCTACCGCTGCGTGCGCTGCGGGGCCTCCTATTCGGCGCAAAGGGACTATTTCGGCTGTCCGGCGTGTGAGCCGACGGTGCCGGCCAACCTGGAGGTGGAGTACGGGAGCCCGCCCCGCTTCCCGGTGGGCGACTGGGAGGCCCGCCGCCCCGGCCTCTGGCGGTACGCCGAGGCTCTGCCGGTGGACGTGCACCGGTCGATCGGCCTCGGCGAGGGGGGGACGCCGCTGGTCGAATGCCGGCGTCTGGGCGACGAGATCGGGCTGCCCGGGCTCCTGGCCAAGAACGAGGCCCAGAACCCCACCTGGTCCTTCAAGGACCGGCTGGCCTCGGTGGCCGTCTCCTGGGCCCGAGCCGCCGGCCGGGCCGGGATCGCGGTCTCCTCGTCCGGCAACGCCGGGGCGGCGGCGGCCGCGTACGCGGCCCGGGCCGGTCTGCCCTGCGTGATCCTCACCACGCGGGCGTTTCCGGGCACCATGCAGCGCTTCATGCGCTCGTTCGGCGCCATGGTGGTGGCGCTCCCCACCGCCCCCGACCGCTGGGCGCTCAATCGAGCCCTGGCCCGGGAGTGGGGATGGCTGCCGGTGTCGAACGTGACCGACCCGCCGGTCGGTGGCCACCCGGTGGGCGTCGAGGGCTGCAAGACCATCGCCTACGAGATCGCCCAGGACCTGGGCTGGCGAGCTCCGGACGTGGTCCTGGTGCCGGTCGCCTACGGGGACGCCCTCTACGGGATCCACCGGGGCTTCAAGGACCTGCTCGCGGCCGGGCTCGTCGACCGGCTGCCCCGCCTGGTGGCGGTGGAGGCGTATCCCTCGCTCACCCGGGCCCTGTCGCAGGGGGCGGATGGCCCGGTGGCGGTGGAGGCGTCCGGCTCGCGCGCCTACTCGATCGCCACGCCGCGCGGCACCTACCAGGCGTTGCGCGCCATCCGGGAGTCCGCGGGCACGGCGGTCAGGGTCGGGGACGCCGAGGCGCTCAGGGCACAGCGAGAGCTGCGCGAGCGCGAGGGACTGCTGGTCGAGCTCAGCGCCGCCGTGCCCCTGGCGGCGGCGCGCCGGCTGGCCGCCTCCGGCACGCTGCACGCGGACGACCGGGTGGTGATGGTGGTCACCTCGAGCGGGCTCAAGGACCTGGAGGTGACGGACGCCGACGACGAGATCCCGCTCGCCGAGCCGACGCTCGGCGGCCTGGCCCGGGTGCTCAAGGAGCGCTACGGGTATGCGGCCTGAGCTGGGGTTGCTGATCCTGCCCGAGCGCCCGGTACCGGAGCTGGTCGGGTTGGGCCGCCGGGCCGAGGAACTCGGCTACGGCGCGCTCTGGGTCGCGGACGAGAAGTTCTACCGCGACCCCTGGGTCGTGCTCTCGGCCCTGGCCCGGGAGACCCGGCGGGTGCGGCTGGGCACCGGGGTGACCGAGCCCTACGCCCGGCACCCGGCGCTGATCGCGATGGCCGCGGCCACCCTGGCCGAGCTCGCCCCGGGCCGGGTGGTGGTGGGGCTGGGCGCCGGGGGCCCCGGCTTCCCGCCCCTGGGTGTGGAGCGGAGGCGGCCGGCTCGGGCGCTGCCCGAAGCGGTTCGGATCATCAGGGGCCTCCTGGCCGGGGGGCGGGTCGAGTTCGAGGGCGAGATCCTGTCCTTCCGGGGCGGCAACCTCGAGTTCCCGTCCACCCCCCTGCCGGTCTACGTGGCCGCCCGGGGGCCCCGGATGCTGGCGGCGGCGGCGCTGGTGGCCGACGGCGTGATCGTGGCGCCGTTCGCCTCCGCCCGGGCCGTCGCGCACGCCTGCGGGGCGGTGCGCCGCGCCGCCGAGGCGGCGGGCAGGGCCGTGCCCAGGGTCATCGCCCGGGTCGACGTCTGCATCGGACGAACCAGGCGGGAGGCCCACGAGGCCGTGCGCTACTTCGTAGCCCTCCCGGTCTGGGTGAGCTACCCCGACTGGAGGTACCTGGAGGCGCTGGGCCTGGAGCTCCCGGCCGCGCTCCGTGAGCTGGTGGCGCGCCGCGACTACCGCGACATCGGACGGGCGGGCCACCTGCTGCCGGAGGAGATGTTCGACCACTTCGCGGTGGCGGGCAGCGAGGACGAGATCGGTGAGCGGCTGGGCGCGTTGTTGCCGCTGGTCGACGGGCTGATCGTCCATCCCGTCGGCTCACCGGGGCTGGGGGTGGACGGGGTGATGGAGCGCGTGGCCGGGATCTGGGCGAGGTTGACGGCGCCCCGCGGCGGGGGGTGGGACGGATGAGGTTCGGGGTCGGGCTGCCCACCTGCACGGCGGGGATGATGTATCCGGTCCCCTTCGCCACGGCCCACCAGCTGATCGACGTGGCCGTGGAGTGCGAGCAGCTCGGCTACTACGAGGTCGCCGGCAACGACCACTTCAGCACCCAGCGGTACGTCCGCGGATCGTGGTCCGATCCGCCCGACTTCTTCGACCCGCTGATCACCTATGCCGCCTGCGCGGCGAGGACGTCCGTGCTCCGCTTCGTGACCGGGGTCCTGGTCCTGCCCATGCGGCATCCGATCGTGCTGGGAAAACAGCTGGCCACCCTCGACCAACTCAGCGAGGGACGGGTCAT
Organism: Bacillota bacterium; assembly: GCA_021323605.1. Taxonomy (GTDB): domain Bacteria; phylum Chloroflexota; class Dormibacteria; order Dormibacterales; family Dormibacteraceae; genus CADDZO01. The sequence continues at coordinate 10,202 of JAJPKS010000305.1, forward strand.
CGTCGGCGTCGGCATCGGCGCCTATCGGGAGGAGTTCGAGGCCTGCTACCCGGACGCGAGGGGCGCGTCGCGGGCGGAGATGATCGAGGAGAACATCCTGGCCCTGCGGGCCCTGTTCGAGGACCGGCGCTCGTCCTTCGAGGGCCGTCACTACCGCTTTCGGGACGTGGAGATGTACCCCAAGCCGGTGCAGCGGCCGATGCCCATCTACTCGGCCGGCAACGCGGAGGGGTCGATCCGGCGCGCGGCCGTGCTGGGGCAGGGATGGCTCCCGGCCGGCATCGGGCCGGCACAGGTGCGATCGGGCCGGGAGCGGCTCGAGCGCTGGGCGAGGGAGGC
>JAJPKS010000387.1 GCA_021323605.1 Bacillota bacterium
CCACCGACGATCGCGGCCGCGATCGAGTCGAGGTTCAGGCTCTGGGTCAGGTAGGTGTCGACGTAGCCGGCGTAGCCGGAGATCATGAGGCCGGCGAGCACGGCGAGCAGGGCGCTGATCACGTAGGTGGACGCGATCACGCGCTTCGTCGGCAGTCCGGACATGGCCGCTGCCAGCCGATTGGCGCCGGTGGCGTACACGAAGAGGCCGTAACCGGTGCGGCGCAACACGAAGGCGGCGATCAGGACCAGCCCGGCGGCGATCAGGGAGGGGACCGGAATCGGGCCCACGCTGCCGGCCCCCAGCACCTGGATGCCGGTGGGGATGGAGCCGCTGGGTGCGCCTCCCGTCCAGAGCAGGAGCAGGCCTTCGACCAGGACGAAGGTGGCGAAGGTGGCGACGAAGGGCGGGACCCGGCGGCCGACCACCAGCGCGGCGTTGACCAGCCCGACCGCAGCTCCGGCCAGGAAGGCGAAGCCGATCGCCGGGAGGAGCGCGGCGTCGCGGCCGTGCGTGATCTGGGCCAGAGCGACCATGGCCAGGCCCTGGAGCCCGCCCACCGAGAGGTCGATGCCCGCGACCAGGAGCACGAAGGTCTGACCCAGGGCGACGACGCAGAGGAACCCCATCTGCCGGACCACGTTGCTGAGGTTCTGGACGGAGTAGAAGTGGGGGGCGAAGACCGCCGCCGCCAGGAGCACCAGCCCGACTCCGGCCAGCGAGGCGAGCGGCTCCCGTCCGGCTCGGAGGAGCTCGCGGCCGTGGCCCAGCCAACCCCGCCGCGTCCCTTCCTCGACCCGCCGGTCGGCGGCCGTGGCCATCTCAGCCCTCCCCTCCCGGGCAGAAGCTGCGTGCGACGCGCACGTAGATCTCCGTCGCCTGCGCCAGGGACGCCACCGGGACGCGTTCGTCCGGGGCGTGGGCACGCTGGAGGAGGCCCGGACCGATGGCGGGCAGGGTGGGAATCCCGGCCAGGCCCTGGAGCCAGGCGGCGTCGGTGGCCCCGGGGAACACCGCCCGGGGCGGCCGCCGCCCCACCACCTCGGCCAGGACCGCCTCGAGGCAGCTGACCAACGGATGACGAACCGGGACCTCGGTGGGGGGGAGCCAGTCGCGGGGCGGCGGTTCGAAGACGACCTCGGCGCGGAGGTTGGCGTTCGCCCTCCGCTCCCGGGCCAGGAACTCGGCCAGGTCGCGGTGGAACGCCTCCCGGGTCATCCCGGGCAGGGTACGGACGTCGACCGCGAACCGGGCCTGGCCGGGGACGATCCCGAAGTCCATCCCCCCTTCCACCCGCACCCCGGGGTTCACGGTGACCCGCCATCCCGGCAGGGCCCTCCGGGGGGCCCGCGGCCGGAAGCGTCGGAAGGCGAGCAGGAGGCGGGCGGCCTCCTGGGTGGCGCTGACCAGTCCGATCCGGTCGGAGAGGCTGGAGTGACCCTGGTCGCCGTGAACGGAGAGCGAGAAGTTGGCGATCCCCCGGCTCGCCAGGTGCAGGTGGTCCCAGTCGGCCTCCAGTCCTCCCGGCTCTCCGATCAGGATCGCGTCCGCCTCCAGCAGGTCGCGCTCGGCCAGGTAGCGGGCGCCGTGGAGACCTCCTCGCTCCTCGTCGGCGAGGAAGAGGAGGCTCAGCCGGCCCCGGGCCGGGGGCCGGGCGGCGAGCTCCGCCGCCGCCTCGATCATGGCCGCCAGCGCTCCCTTCATGTCGCAGGCGCCGAGGCCGTACAGGTATCCGTCGATCACCCGGGGCCGGAAGGGATCGAAGCTCCAACCCTCCCCGGGCGGCTTGGTGTCGAGGTGGCCGCAAAGGCAGAGGTGGCGGCCGCCGGGCCCGAAGTCGAGCGTCAGCAGGAGGTTGGGGCGCTCGGGCTTGCGGGTCAGGAGGCGGGGGCGGGGTAGCGCGCGCTCGGAGAGCGCGGCGCAAACCACCTCGGCAACGTGTCGCTCATCCCCGGGAGGGTTGTCACTCCTGGCCTCGATGAGGCGGCAGGCCAGAGTGACCACCCGGCGCGGCGTGCTCACCTCGCTCCTCCCTCCGCTGCCTCGTCGAGACCTCAGACCTCGCCTCCAATTAATTTGGAACGACGGTCCATTTCTGATAACCTTAACCCGTGGCTCCCCGGGAAGGCAAGGGTGGGGGACCGGCCGACCGTACCAGTCCCAAGGCGCTGATCAAGGGCCTGGCGCTCCTCAGGGCGCTGGCCGACCACCCCACCGGCCTCCAGCTGACCGAGCTCTGCCACCGGGCGGACCTGCCCAAGCCCACCGCCCTCCGCCTGCTGGGCCCGTTGCTCGACTTCGGGCTGGTGGATTGCCGGGATGGAGGGCGCTACCGCCTGGGCCCCGAGTGTCTGGTGCTGGGGGCCGCCTTCCGCGGTGCCCTCGACCTGCGCGCCGAAGCCGGCGACCTCCTGCACGCCCTGGTCGAGCTCACCGGGGAGACCGTTCACCTGGCCATTCCCGATCGCGGCCGGGTGCTGTACGTGGACAAGGTGGAGAGCCCCCATGCTCTGCGCATGGTCTCGCGGATCGGCGGTACCAACCCCTTCCACTGCACGGGCCTGGGCAAGGCCATGCTGGCCTTCGCCGGCGAGGATCTGGTGCGGAGGGCGATCGCGGCGGGCCTGGAGCGGCGAACCCCGCGCACCATCGTCGAGGTCGGGGAGCTCGAGGCCGAGCTGGAACGGATCCGCGAGTGGGGCTTCGCCATCGACGACGTCGAGAACGAGCCCGGCGTCCGTTGCGTCGGCGCACCGGTCTTCGACGAGGAGGGGGCGGTGACCGCCGCCATCAGCGTGGCCGGGCCGGAGCACCGGCTCACCCGGGAGCGCGCGATCGAGCTCGGCCCCCGGGTCCGGGCCGCCGCGGACGAGCTCTCCCGGCGCCTCGGGCACCGAGGCGAGGCCCGGGCGCGCCGGGGTGATCGTGGAGGGGAGGCGATCGCGGAGCGATGATGGAGCCGGCAGGAGACGAGAGCTGGCGGGGCAAGATCGGGCGGCTGGAGCGGGAGGAGATGGAGCGCTTCCTGGCCGAGGGTCATCTCATGCGCCTGGCCTGCCTGGACGAGCAGGGATGGCCCTACGTGGTCCCGGTCTGGCACGAGTGGGACGGCGAGGGCTGGTGGGTGATCCCCCGCGCCCGTTCGGTCTGGGCGCGCCACCTGCAGCGGGACCCGCGCTGCGCGATCAGCATCGACGAGGTGGGGACGCAGCGCAAGGTGATCGCCCAGTGCCGGGCCCGGCTGGTGGAGGAGCCCAACCTGGGCGGTCGCTGGGTGGGGATCGCGGAGCGGATGGCGGTCCGGTACCTGGGCGAGAACGGCCCTCGCTACCTGGCGCCGACCCTGGGTCAGCGGCGCTGGCTGTTCCACCTCGAGCCGGTGCGAGTGCTGACCTGGCAGGGCGTCGAGTGGGCCACCCGCTACAAGGAGGTCCCCGGAGGCGGCGTCGTTGACCCCGGCGCCTGACGGCTGCCTGGTCGCCCTGGGGGAGGCGATGATCAGGCTCTCGCCGCCGGGCCACGAGCGCCTCGAGCAGGCGCGCTCGCTGGAGGTGGACGTCGGCGGCGCCGAGCTCAACGCCCTCATCGCCTTCACCCGCCTGGGCGGCCGGGCGAAGTGGGTCTCGCGCCTGCCGGCGACGGCGCTGGGCCGTCGCATCCAGGCCCATGCCCTGGCGCATCGCGTCGAGGCGGTGATCGACTGGGAACCGGCCGGACGGACGGGGATCTACTTCGTGGAACGGGGAGCGATCCCCCGGCCGGGGGAGGTGCTCTACGAGCGCGCCGGGTCCGCCGCGGCCGGCCTGTCCCCCGGGCAGTTCGACTGGCCGGCGGTCCTGGCCGGCGCGGCCGGGTTCCACACCACCGGGATCACCCTCGCCCTCGGGGACGGTCCTCGTGCGGCTGCGCTCGAGGCGCTCGCCATCGCCCGCCGCCAGGGGCTGACCACGGGGTTCGATCTCAACCATCGGACGCGGCTGTGGCCGCCGGAGCAGGCCGTCCGGGCGGTACGGGAGGCGTTGCCCCTGGTCGACATCTTCTTCGCCACCGCCTTCGATCTGCGGCTGGTGCTGGGGTCGGACGAGGAGCCGGTGACACTGGCCCGGGCGGTGCGGCAGCGCTTCGGCGTTCGGGTGGTGGTGATCGGGGCCCGGCGCCAGCTCGGCGCCCTGCTGGTGGAGCAGCAGGTGACGGTGGTCGGGGATCAGGTGGGCTCCAGCTCGGGCTACCAGGCGGAGGTGGTCGACCCCGTCGGCGCCGGCGACGCCCTGGCCGGGGCCTTCTGGGCCGCCTGGCTGGCCGGCTCCGACCTCGGTCGGGCGGCCGACCTGGCCGCGCGGGCCGCCGCCCTCAAGCACACCATCCCCGGCGACGTGCTGGTCGCCGACGCCGAGGATCTGGAGGCGCTCGGCTCCAACCCCACCCGGAGGTCCGTCATCCGGTGAGCGCCGAGCGGGCCCGGGGCCTCCTCCTGGCCGGCCGCCTGATGGCGATCCTGCGCCTGAACGATGGGGCTCGCGCCGTCGAGGTCGCCGGTGAGCTGGTCGAGGCCGGGTCCGCGCGTCGAGGTCACGATGGAGACGCCGGGCGCCGCCGAGGCGGTGGCCACCCTCGGCGCTCGCCGGTCGGGGGAAGTGGCGATCGAGGCGGGGACGGTGCTGGGCCAGGACGACCTGGAGGTGGCCCGCCGGGGGAGGTCCGGTTTCATCGTCTCGCCCGAGTCAACCAGGTGGTGATCGAGGCGGCGCGGTCGGTCGGCCCGCTCGTGGTTCCGGGAGCGCTCACCCTGACCGAGGTCCTGCGGGCCTGACGAGCCGGGACGCGGATGGCCGAGGTCTTCCCGGCCGGCCCGGTCGGCCCCGACTACCTTCGCCGTACGGGCTCGCCGTTCCGTGGCCGATCTCACCGGTCGTGGCCGGGGAGGGGTGCGTGCTGCTCACCACCGCGGTCGAGCCGACGGGCAGGGTGGGGCGGACGGGCTGGGTCAGATCGTGGCCGCCCTGCGGGGGCTGGCCTCGGGGCCGGAGACCGACCTGGCCCTACCGCGGGCTCCCCGGTTCACCGGGCCGGCGTCGACGCGCCGGTCGGAGACGAGTCGAGCTCCCGGACCAGCTCCTCGACGCGGGTGCGGATCTGGTCCCTGATCCTCCGGACCTCGGCCGGCGGCCGGCCCTGCGGGTCGGGCAGCTCCCAGTCCAGGTAGCGCTTGCCCGGAAGGTACGGGCAGCGGTCGCCGCAGCCCATGGTCACGACCAGGTCGGCCCAGCCGGCCAGCTCGTCCGTGAGCGGGCGGGGTGACCGGCGGCTCAGGTCCAGGCCGACCTCCCGCATCGCCTCGACCACCTCGGGGTGCACGCGCTGGGCCGGCGTGGTGCCGGCGGAGGCGGCCTGGTGGCGGCCGCCGGCCAGTTGCTCGAAGAAGGCCTGGCTCATCTGCGAGCGGCCGGCGTTGTGCAGGCAGACGAAAAGGACCCGGGCCATCGCCTCAGCTCCTCATCCGATGGCCGTCCCACCGCCCGGGCGGCCGCGTCCGGCCGGGCCGAACCCCGCTCGCGCCGGTGCCGGCTTGCGGGCGCGGATCGAGGCGCTGCCGACGGCACCGGATGGCTCCGGTCCGCCGATGACCTCGATCTCCACCGACTCGAACCCCGCCTCCCGGAGGAGCCGGCGGTAGTCGTCGACGGGGATGGCACCGGCGACGCACCCGGCCCGGGCGTCGGGGTCCAGCTTCACCGCCTCGGGCAGTGGTCGCAGCTCGACCACGTCCGAGACGGCCAGCCGGCCGCCCGGCCGCAGCACCCGAAATGCCTCCCGGAGGGCCGCTCGCTTGTCCTCGACGAGGTTGATCACGCAGTTGGAGAGGACCACGTCCACGCTCGTGTCGCCGAGCGGCAGCCGCTCCAGGGTGCCGGCGAGGAAGGTGGCGTTGGTCACCCCCGCCCGCTCACGGTTGCGGTCGGCCAGCGCCAGCATCTCACCCGTCATGTCGACGCCGTAGGCATGACCGCCGGGGGCGACGCGGCGGGCGGCGAGGAGGACGTCCAGGCCGGCGCCGCTGCCCAGGTCCAGCACCACCTCGCCCGGCCGGAGCTGGGCCAGGAGGATCGGGTTCCCGCAGCCCAGGCTGAAGGAGCGGTCGAGGCCGGCCTCGGCCAGCTCCGCGACCGTGTAGGCGGTGCCGCAGGCCTCCATCTCCTCTTCGATGCTCATACCGCAGCAGCCGCAGCAGCCGCTGTGGCAGCGGTCGGAGCCGTGGTCGGCCATGCGCAGCGCCGCCTGGCGGTACCGCTCCTGGACGGCATCCCGGTTCGTGCTCATCTCGGCCTCCATCGATCGATAACCGTCGATATGATCAGCCTGGCATATCAATCGATAAATGTCAATGCATTGGTAGAATGGCCAACGTGGCGACGATCGACCTGCCCGAGCGCGAGCGGGGCCGGTGCTGCGCGGTCGAGCTGCCCGTCGACCCGGCCGCGGCCAGGAAGACCGCCGACCTGCTCAAGGCGCTGGCCGATCCCACCCGCCTGGCCATGGTCTGGTGCCTCTGGCAGGCCCGGGCTCCGGTCTGCGTCTGCGACTTCACCGCCTGCTTCGACCTGAGCCAGCCGACCATCTCCCACCACATGGCCAGGCTGAGGGCGGCCGGCCTGGTGGCGGCGGAGAAGCGGGGGATCTGGGTCTACTACCGGCTGCGCGAAGACCTGGAGCCGGCGACGGTCGGCCTGATCCAGGCCCTGTGGCGAGTGGCGGCCGCGGACCGGGCGGTGCCGTCGCCCGCCTCCGTCTGAGCCCGGAACCGGCTCGCGCCTGAGCGCGGGCCCGCGCTCAGCTCGGACCGGCCGGGACGCCGGGCCCGGTCCGGCGAGCCGGCCGGTCCGCCCCCGCGGCCCGGTGGCGCCCGAGCGACCGTTCGCTCCGGCCGCCATCGGTCGCGAGGCTTGTTAACTACCTCGGAAGGGAATATGATGCGGTCGTACGCATCCACACGGACGGGAGAGATCGAGATGGTGAGGAAGAGATGGCCGGCGGCCGCGGTCGCCCTGCTGGTCGCGGCCGCCTGTCAGGGGGGCACCTCGGGTGGCGCCCCGCCGGTGCAGATCGGTGTCGTGGCGCCCTTCAGCGGTCCCGACGCCCAGTTCGGCAAACTGCTCTCCGCGCCCTGCATCGTGGCCTCCAGGCTCATCGACGCGGCCGGCGGGATCATGGGCGCCTCGGTCAGCTGTCTCTCCATCGACGACACCGGAGACCCCGCCGACGCCGTCCCCAACGTCACCCGGGCGCTGGCCACCAGCGGCAACCTGCGCATGGTGGTGGGGCTGGAGAGCCAGACCGCGGCCACCACCATCCCGCTGGTGGAGAAGGCGAAGATTCCCTTCTTCACGGCCAACGGTCTGGACGCCTTCGATCGGACCACCGACCGCTTCTTCTGGCGCATGACCGCGCCCGACAGCGCCAACGGGGTGGCCTTCGCGCTCTGGGCCTCCCGGAAGGGCTACCGGCGGCCGGCGATCGTGTTCGAGAACAACATCGGGGCCGAGGGCAACCTGCCCGGGCTGCAGGCGGCGATGCCCAGGCTGGGCCAGACGGCGGTGATCGACCTCACCATCCCCGGCGACGCGGCCTCGTACTCCAGCGTGGTCGACCGCGTCGTCGCCGCCAGGCCCGACGTGCTCGTCTTCTCCGCCGATCCCCAGACCGCCGCCACCTTTCTCTCCCAGTACAGCCAGCTGAACGGGGGGAGCCTGCCGCCCATGGTCACCGCCACCGACTCGCTCACGCCCGACTTCTTCAACGCCGTCGCGAAGGCGGTCGGGGTCCAGTACGTGACCCGGAGCATCTACCTGGTGGGCTCCTACTTCGACAACACCACCCCGGCGTTCGCGACCTACGCCCGCACCATGAGCTCCACCCCCGCGGTCAAGGGCATCGCCAGGACCATCCTGTCCATCGGCCCGCCGGCCTCCATCTACGACGGGATCAACATCATGGCCCTGGCCATGGAGATGGCGAAGAGCACCAGCGGTCCCGCCTACGACGCCGACATCACCAGGGTGGTGAGCCCGCGCTCGGGCGCGGTCGTGGTCCACGACTTCGCCGCGGGCAAGAAGGCGATCGAGTCCGGGAAGTCGGTTCGCTACGTCGGGGTCATCGGCCCGGTGACCTTCAATCGCTACCACAACTTCGCCGGCGAGTTCGCGGCCAACATGTTCAACCCCGATGGAACCTCCCACCAGGTGGGCGTGATGTCGGGAGCGGACGTCCAGAGCTACCTGGGCTAGCCGCCGGGCATGCACCTCCTGGTCGACGCGGTCGGCTTCGGGATCGCCGCCGGCGCGGTCATCGCCATCGGCGCCGTCGGCTTCAGCCTCCAGTTCGGGATGAGCAACGTCCTCAACATCACCTACGGGGCCCTGATGACCCTGGCCGCCTACCTGGGGCTGTTCCTGCTCGGCCGCGGGCTGAGCGCCTGGGCGGCGATGCCGCTGTGCGCGGCCCTGGTCGGGCTGGCCTCGGTCGGCTTCCGCCGTCTCGTCGTCGCCCCCCTGCGGCGACGGGGGACCGGGGCGCTGGGCATGGTCATCGTCACCGTGTCGGCCGGCATCATCGTCGAGTACGCGATCGTCGCCGTCGCCGGCACCGCCGCCCAGAGCTACGGCCGTCAGAGCGGGGCCACGCTCCACCTCCTGGGCATGACCCTCACCGCCGGCCAGGTGGCGATCATCCTGATCGCGGCCGGCCTCATGCTCGGGCTGCACCTGTTGTTGACCCGCACCACCCTGGGCCGGGCGATGCGAGCCACGGCCGCCAACCCCACCCTGGCCAGGAGCTGCGGAATCGCGACCGAGCGCGTCGGCGACGCCGCCTGGCTGCTCTCCGGCGGCCTCTGCGGGGCCGCCGGGGTGGCCCTGGCCCTGACCACGGTGAGTTTCGACTTCACGCTCGGCTCCGTGTTCCTCATCCCGATGATCGCCGCCGCCGTGCTGGGGGGCATCGGGCAGCCCTACGGGGCCATGCTCGGCGCCCTGGTGGTCGGGATCGCCAGCGAGGTGGCGGGCGCGCTGTGGGACCCCGCCTACAAGGACGTGGTCGCCTTCCTGATCCTGATCGTGATGCTGCTCGTCCGCCCCCGGGGGCTGTTCGGCGCCGCCTGGTCGGCGCGAAGGCTCCTGGCGTGAGGCCCCGGGCCGGGTGAGGAGGGCGCGGCCATCGGCGCGCTCGAGTTCTACCTGATCGTCCTCCTGGTCTACTTCGGGACCAACCTCCTCGCCGTGTGGGGCCTCAACCTCCAGTTCGGCGTGGGCGGCGTCGCCAACCTCGCCTACGTGGTGGTGGTGGCGGCCGGGGCCTACACCTACGCCGTCCTCACCCTCGGCCCGCCCGCCGCCAGCGGTGGCTTCCAGCACTACGTCCTGGGCCTGCGTCTGCCCTTCCCGGTGGCCCTGGCCTCGGCCGGGCTGGCCGGCGGGGTGACCGGGGTGCTGATCGGCGTCACCGGGCTCAAGCGGCTCCGCCAGGATTACCAGGCCATGGTCATGCTGGTGGTGTCGCTGATGGCCGGGACGGTGGTGGCGGCCGACACCGGTCTCTTCAACGGCAACGCCGGCTTGAGCCTGATCCCGAACCCCATCTCCGGGGTGAGCGGGATGACCTCGGGGTGGCCGTACGTCGGCATCGTGGCCGCCTGCTGCCTGATCGGGTTCGTGGTCCTGCGCCGGTTCACCACCGGTCCCATGGGGCGGGCCCTGCGCGCCGTGCGCGACGACGAGACGGCCGCGGCGGCGATCGGCAAGGACGTCGTCCGCCTCCGGCTCGTGGTGCAGGCGGCCGGCGGGGTCTTCGCCGGGCTGAGCGGGGCCCTGCTGGTCGCCTTCATCGGCGGCTGGTCACCGGCCGCCTGGGCCCCGGTGGAGACCCTGGCCCTGCTCACCGCCGTCATCGTCGGCGGGATGGGCAGCGATGCCGGGGCGACGGTGGGGACGCTGGTCGTCACCGTCCTCCTCCTCCAGGGGGTGCAGTTCCTCCCCGAGATCCGCTCCCACCCCGGCCTGAAGGAGGCGCTGGGCTGGATGACGCTGGGGGCGGTGACGATCGCGTTCATCTGGGTCCGGCCCCAGGGGATCGTGCCCGAGCGTCGGCCCCGCCACGGGCGGGAGGCGCCCCCGACCCACGTGGGCCGCATCGAGCCCCTGCCGCCGCCGGCGTCGCGGCCCGGGGCCGGCGGGGAGGCGATCCTCGAGGTCGAGCGCCTGGTGCGCCGCTTCGGCGGGGTCGCGGCCGTCGACGGCGCCTCGTTCACCGTCCGGCGAGGGTCGATCACCGGCCTCATCGGGCCCAACGGAGCCGGGAAGTCGACGGCGCTGAGCGTGATCAGCGGCTTCCTGGAGCCCGGCGGGGGCGCGGTGCGCTTCGATGGGGCGGACGTCACCGGCCGGCCGGCGCACGAGCTCGCGCGGCGCGGCCTGGTCCGCACCTTCCAGCTGGCGCGCGAGTTCCGGGGCCTGACCACGCTGGAGAACCTCCTGGTCGCGGCGCCGGGGCAGCGAGGGGAGGGGGCGCCGGGCGTCCTGGCCGGGCGCCGGTACTGGGGCGGGCAGGAGCGCGAGCTGGTGGCGAGGGCTCGGGGGCTGCTGGCCATGTTCGGGATGGCCGACCGGGAGGACGAGCCGGCGAGGAACCTGAGCGGCGGCCAGAAGCGGGCGCTCGAGGTCATGCGGGCGCTCATGACCCGGCCCCGCCTGCTCCTGCTCGACGAGCCCATGGCCGGCCTCAGCCCTCGCCTGGCCGAGCGGCTCGAGGAAGTGCTGCTCCAGCTCCAGCGGCAGGGCCTGTCGGTGCTCCTGGTCGAGCATGAGCTGGACGTCGTCGACCGCCTCTGCGAGCAGGTGGTGGTGATGGCCCAGGGCCGGGTCATCTCCACCGGCCGGATGGCCGAGCTGCGCACCCGCCGGGAGGTCCAGGATGCCTACGTCCTCGGCTGAGGCCGCGGCGCCGGCCCTGAGGGTTCGCGGCCTGCGCGCCGGCTACGGGGACGCGCCGGTGGTGAGCGGGGTCGACCTCGACCTGGCCTGCGGTCAGGTGGCGGCCGTGGTCGGTCCCAATGGGGCCGGCAAGAGCACCCTGGTCAAGGCCCTCCTCGGCATCGTCGGCTTCGTCGAGGGGGAGGTGGTCATCGACGGCCGGGTCACGACCGGCATGCCTCTGGAGCGGCTGGCCCGACTCGGGGTGGGCTACGTCCCCCAGGTCGAGGACGTCTTCGAGTCGTTGCGGGTGCGCGAGAACCTGGACATGGGCGGCTACCTCCTGCCGCGACGCGAGCGGGCCCGGCGGGTCGAGCGCGTGCTCGAGACCTTCCCCGCCCTCCGGCCCCGTCTGGACCGCTACGTCGAGACGCTGAGCGGGGGCGAGCGCAAGATGACGGCCCTGGCCAGGGTGCTGATGCTGGAGCCGAGGCTGCTGCTCCTGGACGAGCCCACGGCCAGCCTCTCCCTGTCCGTGTCCCGGGTCGTCCTCGACCAGGTCCGCAGGCTGGCGGACCTGGGCAAGGCGGTGCTCCTGGTCGAGCAGCGGGCGGCGGCCGCCCTCGCCGTCGCCGACTGGGCGTACGTGATGGTCAGGGGCGGCATCGCCATGTCGGCCCCCGCCCGGCGGGTGCTCGACGACCCGGCCATGCGGGAGGTGTTCCTGGGCGCCAGGGCGTCGGCCGGCGGCTGACCGTCCCGGGGCGCGGCCGGGCTCGGTCAGGACCCGGGCCCGAGCAGCCCGGCCCGCCGGTAGAGGGTCTCGAGCTCATCGAGGTGGCGGTTCACGGCTTGCTCCGCGCCGGCGCGGTCGTGGGCGGCGATGGCCTCGTAGATCTCGGCGTGCTGGGCGTTGATGCGGTCCCGGGAGAGCAGGTGCAGGATGGCCCGGTTGAGGCGGGGCTGGACCACGCCGTGCAGGGCCGCCATGGGCACGATCAGGGCCCGGTTGTGGGCCGAACGAGCCACGGCTCGATGGAAGCGGATGTCCAGCTGGAGCCATCCCTCGTCGTCGAGGCCGGGGGCGTGCGCCAGCTCGATCACCTCCCGCATCTCGGCCACCTCCCTGGCGGTGGCGCGTTCCGCGCCCAGGCGGGCGCACGTGCCCTCGATCGCCCGCCTGGCCTCGACCAGCTCGGCCAGGTTGATGGCCTGGAAGTGGAGCAGCAGCTCCATGGCCTCGCGCAGGTTCTGCTCCACCGGAGCCGAGTCGAACCGGTTGACGAACCAGCCCCCCTGACGTCCCTGGGCCACGGTGATCAGGCCGACGTGCGCGAGCGATCGCAGCGCCTCCCGAACCACGCCCCGGCTGACCTTGAAGCCGCGGGCCTGCTCCGCCTCCGAGGGAAGCCGGTCGCCCGGCCGGAGACGGCCGGAGATCATGGCCTCCAGGATGCTCAGCCGGATCTGGTCCGCGGGCCGCTGGACCGGCTGGGGGACGAAGGTTGCCCGGTCGTTCCTGGTTCCCGGGTTGCCACGCAGGTCATAAAAGGTCGACATTTACATGGTTCCACCTAAATGGTATGGTGGCACGGGGTGCCGCGACCATGGGAACCGACCTGCCCGAGGACATCGGCCGCGAGGTGGTCGGGCGCCGTGCGGAGCTGCAGCTGCTCCTCGGCGCGATCCGGCGGGGGAAGGCGGTGCTGCTCGTCGGGCTCCCCGGGGTCTCCAAGACCACCATGCTGCGGGCGCTGGCGCGCCACCTCGGGACCGAACCTGACCGCTTCATCGACGTCACCGGTGACGAGCAACTCACCGCCCACTCCCTGGTGGGAACCTTCGATCCCCCCATGGTGCTGCGAGGCGGCTTTCGACCCGAGTACTTTACGCCCGGTCCGCTGACCCGGGCGATGACCGCCGGCGGCATCCTCTACGTGGAGGAGATCAACCGGGCGCCCAGCGGGGCGCTGAACGCGCTCATGACCGCCCTTTCCGAGGGCTACCTGGAAGTGCCGCGACTGGGCCGCGTCGAGGCCCGGCCCGGCTTCACCGTGGTCGGGGCGCTCAACCCCCTCGACGACGTGGGCACCGCCCGTCTGTCGCGGGGGCTGGCCGATCGCTTCATCGTCCTCGAGCTCGACTATCAGCCCCGGGAGGAGGAGCTGGAGATCGTGCGCCGTCGTTGCGGCACGACGGCGTTGGGCATCCACCCCTTCGCCGTCGACGTGGCCCGCGAATCCCGCCGTCATCCGGACCTCCGGCACGGGGCTTCGATCCGCGGCGCGATCGACTTCGTCGACCTGGTGGGTGGCTACGCGCCCGGCGACCTGGACGTCGCCACCCTGCGCTTCCTGGCCTGCAGCGCCTACGCCGGCAAGCTCCACGTGCGCCCGACCGCGGGGCGTTCGGCCTGCGACATCGTGCAGGAGTTGATGGAGGCGGTGCTGCGTCGCGACTACCAGGGCAGGGTGGACGTCCTCCTTCAGAGGCTGACCTCGGCCCCCGCCGGCGAGCCGGCGGAGGTCGAGGGAGAGGGCCGGGCGACGCTGGGCGAGCACGGGGACGTGGCCCTGACCCAGGGCGGCCAGCGGGCGGCGGAGCCGCCCAGGTCCCCGGACGAGATCCCGGGGCTGGCCAGGCCGGGCGGCGGGGGGGGAGGCGGGCGAGTCGCGCTCGGTGCCCATGGTCGACCGTGACCGTCCCTCCGCCGGCGGCAGCCGCCCCGCCGAGCTGGCCCGGGAGCTGGAGCACCACCTGCGCGACCTCGACGAGGTCATCCGCCGGGCCCGGGAGCACGTGCTGCGCCCGCCCGCCGGGCGCCCGCAGCGGTCCGGCTCCCCAACCGCCGGCGCGCTGGTGAGCGTGCCCTGGTCGGAGGCCACCGCGGGCACCCTGGACGTCGTGGCGACGGTGGACGCGGTGGTCGCCGCCGCGGGCCACGTGGGGCGGGAGGACCTGCGCGTGCTGACCCGCGAGCGCCAGGTCCGCAACTACGTGATCCTGGTCGACCACTCCGGCTCGATGGTGGGACGGAAGCTGGAGCTCGGCGCCACCATGGCCGCCGTGCTGGCCCACCTGACCGCGGCCGGGCGGGCCGACTACGCCGTGGTCGCCTTCGATGAGGAGCTGCAGGAGATCAAGCGACTGGGCGAGAACCGCGACGTCGAGGAGGTGGTCGACCGCATCCTGCGTCTGCCGGCGGGCCGGGCCACGGACCTGGGGCAGGCGCTGCAGGCGGCGGCGCGGCTCTCGGAGCGGGTGCCGGAGGCCACCGACGTGATCCTCATCAGCGATTGCATGCCGACCAGGGGCGTGACCACGTTCCAGGGACTGCGGAGGCTGGCGGCCAGGGTGCCGTCCCTCTACGTGTGCTTCACCGACGAGCGCAGCGCCGCCATCCGCGTGTTCAACGGCCGGCGCCAGATGGACCTCTACCAGTGGTGGGCGCGACAGTGGGTCGGCGAGGAACGCTTCGAGGAGATCGGGGACGTGGAAGAGGTGGACCGATTGGTCGACCGGCTCTCCGGCGAGGCACGGGGTCGGGGCCTCTGAGGGACCCAGAGGAGGCGTGATGGCCAGGTTACCGATACAGCTCCAGGTCAACGGGACGCTCTACGACCTGCTGGTCGAGCCGGACCGCTCACTGGTCGACGCGCTTCGCGACGACCTCGGGCTGACCGGCACCAAGCGTGCCTGCAACCAGGGGGAGTGCGCGTCCTGTGCCGTCCACCTGGACGGCACCGTCGTCAACGCCTGCCTGGTGCTGGCGGTGGAGGCACAAGGCCACGCCATCACCACCGTCGAGGGCCTGGCCCGAGAGGGCGTGCTCGACCCCGTCCAGCAGGCCTTCGCCGATCACTTCGCCTCCCAGTGCGGCTACTGCACCCCGGGCATGATCATGACCGCGAAGGCGCTGCTGGCCCGGAACCCGAAGCCCACCGAGGAGGAGGTGCGGCAGGCGATCCGGGGCAACCTCTGCCGCTGCACCGGCTACGCCAAGATCGTGGAGGCGATCATGGCCGCCTCCGGCCAGCCCCGGTCGCGTCGGGATCCCCCCTCCCCCTACCGGGTCGTGGGACGTTCCCTGCCCCGGACCGACGCCCTGGAGAAGGTGACCGGCCGGGCCGCGTACGCCTACGACATGCGCCTCCCGGGGATGGTGTACGGGGAGATCCTGCGCAGTCCTCATCCCCACGCCCGGATCGTTCGGATCGACACCGACCGTGCCCGGGCCATCCCCGGCGTGCTCGCCGTCTACACCCAGGCGGACATGCCCCAGGCCAGGTACGGAGCCTTCGTCCAGGACGAGACCGCCCTTGCCGACGGCGTCGTCCGCTATGTGGGCGAGGGGGTGGCGGCCGCGATCGCGGTCGACGAGGCGACCGCGCTGCGCGCCATCCGCGCCATCGAGGTCGAGTACGAACCCCTGCCCGGGGTGTTCGACCCCGAGGCGGCCATGGAGGAGGGGGCGCCGCAGGTGCACGAGGGTGTGGAGCGTAACGTCGTGGCCCACAACCGCGTCGTCGCCGGCGACGTGGAGGCCGGCTTCGCCGAGGCCGACTACGTCTTCGAGGACCGCTTCATCACCAGCCGGCAGTGTCACGCCTGCATGGAACCGCACGCGGTCATCGCCGACTGGGACGCGTCGGGGCGGGTCACGCTCCACCTGTCGAGCCAGTCCACCTTCTTCGACCGCTTCGCCCTGATGGGCATTTTCGGCCTTCCCGCCAACCGGATACGGATCATCTCGCCCTACCTCGGGGGCGGCTTCGGCTCCAAGTCGGAACCGCACTCGATCTACGTGGTCGCGATCCAGGCCGCGATGAAGCTGGGGCGACCGGTGAAGATGTTCCACTCCCGCGACGAGGAGTTCACCTCCAGTCGCACCCGCCACCCCGAGATCATCGACATCAAGACCGGGGTCAGGCGCGACGGCACCATCACCGCCCGCTCGGCCCGGGTCATCCTCGACAACGGCGCCTACACCTCCTACGGGCCGGGGGTTTCGCTGACCCAGTCGATGCTGGGCGGCGCCGTCTACCGCATCCCGGCCTACCGCTACGACGGCTACACCGTCTACACCAACAACCCCTTCGGCGGCGCCTTCCGGGGCTTCGGCAGCCCGCAGTTCACCTTCGCCGCCGAGTGCCACACCGACATGATCGCGGAGCGCCTGGGCATGGACCCGGTGGAGTTCCGGCTGAAGAACCTGTCCCGCCCGGGGGACCGCGCCATCTCCGGCCCGACGTTGACCAGCTGCGGCATCGTGGACTGCCTGAAGGCGGCGGCCGAGGCCATCGGCTGGGAGGAGAAGCGCCGGCAGCGGAGGCCCGGCCGCGGCGTGGGCCTGGCCTGCGGCGTGCACTTCACCAGCGGCAAGTTCCACCCCAACGTCAACGCCGACTTCTGCGCCGCCGGGGTCAAGGTCAACGAGGACGGCTCGGTGTCGCTGATGATCGGCGCCACCGAGATGGGCACCGGAGCGGCGACCACGGCCACGGCCCAGATCTGCGCCGAGGAGCTGGGCGTGGACCTGACCGACGTGGACGTCGTCACCTCCGACTCGGAGACCATCCCGGCCGACTTCGGCACCTACGGCAGCCGCGTCACCACCCTGGCCGGCAACGCCGTGCGGGACGCCTGCGCACAGGTCAGGGCGCAGCTCTTCCGGGTGGCGGCGGAGGGCCTGGGCGTGCCCGTGGAGGAGCTCGAGCTGGGTCACAAGCGGGTCCAGGTCAAGGGGCAGCCGGAGCGCTCGATGGACCTGGCCGCGATCGTGCAGTCGAGCCTCTTTCGCGACCGGGAGGGCCGGCAGATCATGGCCCAGGCGCACTACGACGCACCCTGCTCGCTGCCCGACCCCGAGACCGGGGTGGGCGATTTCGCCATGTCCTACAGCTTCGGGGTGCACGCGGTCGAGGTCGAGGTGGACGAGGAGACGGGACAGGTCCGGATCGTCGACTTCGTGGCCGCCACCGACTGCGGCAACGTCATCAACCCGGCGCTGGCCGAGGCCCAGGTCGAGGGCGGTGCCGCCCAGGGAATCGGCTACGGGCTGATGGAGGACCTGGTGTGCGAGGAGGGGCAGCCCCGCAACCCCAGCTTCGCCCTGTACAAGATCCCGACCGCCACCGAGATGCCGCCGATCCGGGCCATCTGGATCCAGACCGACGATCCCCGCGGCCCCTACGGGGCCAAGGGGTTGGGCGAGATGGGCCTGGTCCCGACCGCGGCGGCCATCGCCAACGCCGTCCACCACGCGACCGGGGCCCGCATCAACCGCATCCCGCTGACCCCGGAGCGAGTGCTGGAGGCCCTCGAGGCTCGGGCCAGGAAGGAGACCGAAGGTGCGCTATCTGAGACCCGGTGATCTGCAGGAGGCGCTCGAGCTGCTGGCCGAGCACGGCGAGGCGGCGAAGGTGCTGGCCGGCGGCCAGTCGCTGCTGGTCCTGCTGCGCGAGCACCTGGTGGAGCCCGAGTTCCTGATCGGGCTCTCCGGCATCGAGGGGCTGCGCCGTCTGGAGGTGAACGGTGGAGCCCGGATCGGGGCCATGGTCACCCACGCCGAGGTGGAGCGGGATCCCCGCATCGCCGCGAGGTGGCCGATCCTGGCCCAGGCCGAGGCGGCCGTGTCCACCATCCAGATCCGGAACCGGGGCACGCTCTGCGGCAACGTCGCCCACGCCTTTCCCACCGCCGATCCGCCTGCGGCCCTGATCGCGTGCGACGCCCGGGTCCACCTGGCCAGCAAGGCGGGCGGGGAGCGAGAGGTCGAGGCCAGGGACTTCTTCACCGGTGTGATGGAGACGGTGGCCCGGCCCGACGAGCTGGTCACCGCCCTGAGCCTCCCGCCCCAGCCCGAGGGGGCTCGCGGCGTCTACCTCAAGTACGCGGTGCGCCCGCTCGACTTCGCCATCGTGGGGGTCGCCGTCCGGGTGGTGGTGGGGCCGGTGGGGACGATCGAGGACGTCCGCATCGGCCTCAACGGGGCCGCCGACCGGCCGCTGCGGGCGGTCGAGGCCGAGGCCGTGCTGGCCGGGCAGGTGCCGAGCCGAGAGCTGCTGGTCGAGGCCGCCCGGACGGCCGCCCGGCATTCCGACCCTCTCGACGAGGTGGACGGCTCGGCCGCGTACCGGCGCCGGTGCGTGGCCGTCTACACCCGGCGCGCCCTGGAGCGCGTCCTGGGCATGGAGGGTGGCTGAGCTGGCGACGGTTGACTTCAACGCCGATCTGGGCGAGAGCTTCGGGCTCTGGCGCCGGGGCGCGGACGAGGCCCTGATGGCGGTGATCTCGTCGGCCAACGTCGCCTGCGGCTTCCACGCCGGCGACCCGGCCGTCATGCGGGCCACGCTGGAGACCGCCCGCCGGCGAGGGGTGGCGGTGGGCGCCCATCCCGGCCTGCCCGACCTGCTGGGCTTCGGCCGCCGGGCCATGGCCGTCTCTCCCCGGGAGGTGCGCGACTACGTCCTCTATCAAGTGGGGGCCCTCGACGCCTTCGTCCGAGCCACGGGGCTCAGGCTGCACCACGTCAAGCCGCACGGTGCCCTCTACACCATGGCCCTGGACGACGCCCATCTCTCCCGGGCCATCGTGGAGGCGATCGGCGAGTACGACCCGCAGCTGCCGCTCTACACCCTGGCCGGGAGCGAGACCTGGCATGCGGCCGAGGCGGCCGGGATCCGGCCGGTGGCGGTGTTCTTCGCCGACCGGCCCCTGCGGGCCGACGGCACGGTGATCATGTTCGACTGGCAGCGGTACCTCCAGCCCAGCCCCGAGGTCGTGGCGGCCCGCGTGCGCAGCCTGCTCACCGAGGGGGTCGTGGAGTCGGTCGAGGGCCCGCCGGTGCAGGTCCACGCCGAGACCATCTGTATCCACGCCGACACGCCGGGGGCGGCCGAGATCGGGCCGGCGGTCAGGACCGCGATCGCGTCGGCTGGCTGGCAGGTCAGCGGCGAGCTGCTGGCTGCGACGCGCGGCTGAGAGGGAACGGCGGGGCAGCCCGGAGCCGGAGAGGCGAAAGGAGGGAGGCGGGACGGCGAGGGATGGCGGAGGCCATCCCTCCGCCGCCCCCGGCCGATTCCTCCCTGGCGGCGGGAGGGGGGACCCGGTATCGTGGCTCGCCGGTCCATCGGCATGGTGACGCGCACACTGGGCGCCTCGGGACTGCGGGTCACGGCTCTGGGTCTGGGCCTGGCCGCCCTGGGGCGGCCCGCGTACATCGACCTCGGCCGTGACCGAGACCTCGGCCCGGATCGGACGGTCGTGGCCCTGCGCCGGCGGACCCACGAGGTGCTGAGCGCCGCCTGCGAGGCCGGGGTTGGTTACGTCGACGTGGCCCGCTCCTACGGGTCGGCGGAGGAGTTCCTGGCCTCGTGGATGGCGGAGCATCCGGAGGCGGCCCGGTCGCTGACGGTCGGGTCGAAGTGGGGCTACACGTACACGGGCGGTTGGCGGATCGACGCCCCGGTGCACGAGGTCAAGGATCATTCCCTGGCCTCCCTGCGCCGCCAGTACGCCGAGAGCCGGGCCCTCCTCGGCCCGCACCTGCACATCTACCAGATCCACTCGGCGACCCTCGAGAGCGGCGTCCTGGAGGACGGCGCGGTGCTGGCCGAACTGCTCCGGATGCGGGCCGACGGCCTGGTGATCGGGCTCACCGTGAGCGGCCCCGAGCAGGCGGCGACGATCCGGCGCGCGCTCGCGGTCCGGGTCGACGGGGTCAACCCGTTCGGCTCGGTGCAGGCGACCTGGAACCTGCTCGAGCCGTCGGCGGGCCCGGCGCTGGCCGAGGCCCACGCCGCCGGCCTGGGCGTGATCCTGAAGGAGGTGCTGGCCAACGGCCGCCTGGCCGGCCGGGGACTGGACGTCCCCGACCTCTTGCGCCGGCTCGCCGGCGAGCGCGGGATCGGTCTCGACCGGCTGGCCGTCGCCGCCGCCCTGGCCAATCCCTGGGCGGACGTGGTGTTGACGGGCGCGGTCACGGTCGACCAGCTGGCGGCGAACCTCGAGGCCGTGGACCTCGGGGACCCGGGCCTCGACCCCGCCACCGTTCACCGGGCGGCCGAAGTCCCCGACCTGTACTGGGCCAAGCGCCGGGCCCTTCCCTGGCGCTAGCCGGCCGGCCAACCGGTTGACGGACGCCAGGGCCGGCAACGGCGGTCGCGGGACTCGGCGGGTGCCGACCGTGCGGCCGGCGGCGCCGGCGCGCCCCTCATCCGATCACCGCCCCCTCGTGCAGCGGCTCCAGGTAGTGCTCGGCGAAGATCTTGGCCACCAGCTCCCCTCGGCTGGACACGCCGACCTTGAGGAAGACCTGCTTCAGGTAGTCCCGGACGGTGTGGGAGGAGAGGAAGAGCCGGGTCGCGATCTCATCGGTGGTACGGCCCTGGGCGACCATCTGCGTGATCTGCTGCTCGCGGGCGGTGAGCCCGTACGCCTCCACGATGATGGGCGCCACCTCCGACGCCTTGGCGGGTTCGATGACCACCACCACCTTGCCGGCGTCGCCGCCCGCGCCGCGCAGGCCGAAACCGTGCACGACCAGCCACCGGCCGGAGCGGCCTCGCACCCGGGCTCGGGACAGACCGCGCTCGCGGCCGGCGGAGATGGCCCGGGCCCGTGCCGCCACCGTCAGGAGCTGGGTGGCGATGGTCATATCGCTCTCGGCCGACGACTCCAGCTCCTGCATCCAGGCGTCGGCCTGGTCGTTGAGCGACTCCAGTGCCCCGCTCGCGTCGAAGACCAGCACCCCGGGTGCCTCGGGCGGATCGCACCGCTCGCGGGGGGCCAGTAGCGCCGTGCGGCGTAGGGCTTCGGCCAGCGCTCCCGAGAGCTCGGCCATCAGCTTCTCCTCGGCCAGGCTGAAGGCCGGGCGTCCCTCCTCGCGCCAGAGCGAGGCGATGCCCCAGACCCGCGACCCGCTCCGGAGGACGGCACGCAGCTCGTCGCCGTAGCCGAGCGTGTCCCTGGTCTCCCGGTAGCGGAGGCTGCGCTCGGGCGAGCCGCCGGTGGCCCGGTAGAGCGAGGCCACCGGTGAGGGCGCCCGGGCGAGGTCGTGGAAGTGGTTGACGTCCTCGATCAGGAACTCCCGTTCCCAGTACCGCTCGCATTGCCCGGCCAGGGACTCGTCGACGCGTGTGGGCGTCACCGCCATGGTGGTCAGCGGGTCGGTGGCGGACCAGAACGAGGCGTCGAAGGGGATGATCTCGCGCAGCTGCTGGGAGACCTGCTCGAAGAAGTCGACGCCGACGACGCCCTCTCGGGTCAGCTCCAGGATGTGCTCCCGCGCCCGGCGGGCGGCGGGCGTGGCGAGGGGCGCGGTCGACGGATGCTCGGCCATGCAGTGAGTATGGGCGTGTCGGAGATCGCCCACCACCCCTCATTTGGGGGGAAAGAGTCCCTGAATTCCCCGCAGTTGCGGGGTTCTCGTGCCTCCCCGCCCGCCCGGATGATCGCCTCCGGAATCCCAACTCCGGAGGCAGTGATGAAGTGGCAGCAGACCGACCGAGCGACCGTCCGATCGGGCCCCGCGGGGCGAGGTCCGGGGTTCGCCCCCGAACCCGGTGTCGACCTGGAGGAGTTGCGCATCTGGCTGGGGGAGCGGGTGAGCGTGAAGGGCGAGGCCGGCTGGGAGACGGCACGCCTCCCCTGGAACCGGCACCTGGAGCAGCGTCCCGAGCTGGTCGTCGCCCCGCGCTCGACCGAGGAGGTGCGTTTCGCCCTGGCCTACGCCCGCCGCGCCGGCCTGAAGGTGGCCGTCCAGTCGAGCGGTCACGGCGCCGGATCGACCCTCGGCGACCTCCAGGGGGCGCTGCTGCTCGACATGTCCGGCATGCGCGCGATCTCGGTCGACCCCGGACCGCGGCGGGCCCGGGTGGAGGCCGGCGTCACCTGGGAGGAGGTCATGTCCGCGGCCGCCCCCCACGGCCTGGCCGGGCTCCCCGGCTCCTCGCCCAACGTCGCCGTCGCCGGTTATTGCCTCGGCGGCGGCGTCGGCTTCCTCGGTCGCCGCTACGGCCTGGCGGCCAACAGCGTCCACGCCCTCGAGGTCGTCCTTCCCGACGGTCGGGCGCTGCGCACCGACGCCGAGCACGAGCCCGAGCTGTTCTGGGCCCTTCGCGGCGGCGGCGGGTCCTTCGCGGTGGTGACCGCGCTCGAGATCGAACTCTTCCCGGTGTCGACCGCCTACGCCGGGTTCCTGTTCTGGCCGGTGGAGCGGGCGCG
>JAJPKS010000220.1 GCA_021323605.1 Bacillota bacterium
GCCTCACCGCCTTCCCCGGTGACGCCGCCCCCAGCCCCCCGCCGGGCTCCGCCCCGCCCGACTACGGCGTCCCCCCCGACCCCGGCACCGGCCCCCAGGTCGCGGGCCTCGACTGCCGGCGCCTGCCGATCCCGGTGTTCTGCCCGCAGCCGGCGCCGACGCCGCCCCCGAGGAATCGGTTCGGCGTACCCCTGCCCGGCGGCGGTGGCTGACCCTACGTGGGCCCGGGCGTGGCCCCGAGGGTCGGGCCGGGGCGGCGGCTGGAGCCGAGGTCGGCTGCGTAGAATCTCTGCCCGATGACCGCAGCCGAGCTCTCAGTGGTGACCGAATCATTGCCGGGGAGTCAGGTCGGCTTGACCATCGAGGTCCCCCAGGACCAGGTCGACCGGGCGTTCGAACGGGCCCTCGATCGGCTCGCCCAGCGCGTCCGCATCGGTGGTTTCCGTCCCGGCAAGGCGCCGCGACCGCTGGTCGAGGCTCGGCTGGGTCCGGCCGCGATCCGTGACGAGGTGGTCGAGATCCTGGTCCCCGGGGTGGTCAGCCAGGCCCTGCGCGACCGGCAGATCGACGCCATCGACCGCCCCAGCGTCGAGGTCCAGCAGCTCGAGCGGGGGCGGCCGGCCCGGCTCACGGCCCGGGTCAGCGTGATGCCCGAGGTCAGGCTGCCCGACCTGGATACGCTCCAGGTGGAGCGCCGGCACACGGTCGTGGACGAGGAGATGCTCCAGCGCCGCCTGGGCGAGCTGCGCGAACGCCTGGCCCAGATCCAGCCGGTGGATCGCGAGATCCGGGAGGGTGACCTGGCCGTCGTCGACCTGGAGGTCCAGGTGGACGGTCGCCGCGTCCCCTCCGAGGCCCGGCGGGCGACGGAGGTGGAGGTGCGCGAGGGAAAGGTGATCCCCGAGCTGCTCCCGGCCCTGCTGGGGCGCAGGGAGGGCGAGGTGGCGACCGCCGACGTGACCCTGCCCGAGGACCACCCCGACCCCCGGCTCAAGGGCAAGCCGGCCCGGCTCGAGGTGACGGTCCGGGGGGTCAAGGAAAAGGTCGTGCCCGAGCTCACCGACGAGGTGGCGAAGGAACTCAGCGATGGACGGCACGCGACCGTGGAGGCCTTCGTTGGGGCGGTACGGGAGGATCTGGAGAACGAGGCCCGGCGGCTCGACGCGCTGGCCTTCGAGCAGGCAGCGGTCGAGGCGGTGGTGAACGCCTCCCAGGTGGAGCTGCCCGAAGCGCTGGTGGCGCGCGAGGTCGACCGGCAGATGGAGGACCTCGAGCAACGCCTGCGCCGCCAGGGCATGCGACCGGATCGCTACTTCCAGTACCTGAACACGACCGAGGCCGAATACCGGCAGCGGCTCCGTCCGGAGGCGGAGGGCCGCATCCGGGTCGACCTCGTGCTGGACGAGCTCGGCAAGCAGATGGCGGTGGAGCCCTCCCAGGACGAGATCACCGAGCACATGAGAGCCGAGGCGGAGCGGGACGAGGGGATGAGGCGGAACCTGGACACGCTCCTTGGGAGCCCGGCCGTCCGGTCCTACTTCCGCCACCGCCTGGTCCGGCTCCGCGTCCTGGAGGGTTTGGTGGCCCGGCTGAGCGGGACGGCCCCGGAGACGTCGGGCAAGGCGGAGTAGAGCCATGGAAGACCGGACCTACAATGGGGTCATGGGCGGGATCCGGCCGGCGGGCTATCTGGTCCCGATGGTGGTCGAGAGCACGAACCGCGGGGAACGTGCGTTCGACATCTATTCGAGGCTGCTGAAGGAGCGGATCATCTTCATCGGCACGCCCATCGATGATCAGGTGGCCAACCTGGTCGTGGCGCAGCTGCTGTTCCTGCAGAGCGAGGACCCGGAGAAGGACATCTCCGTCTACATCAACAGCCCGGGCGGCTCCGTGAACGCCGGGCTGGCGATCTACGACACCATGCAGTACGTGCGCCCGCCGGTGGCGACCATCTGCATCGGGATGGCCTACTCCATGGGCGCCGTGCTGTTGGCCGGAGGCTCTCCGGGGAAGCGCTTCGCCCTGCCCCACGCCAACATCCTGATCCACCAGCCGTGGGGCGGCATGCAGGGCCAGGCGACCGACATCCAGATCCACGCTCGGGAGATCCTGCGGACCCGTGAGCTGCTCAACTCCATCCTGGCCAGGCACACGGGCCAGCCCATCGAGCGCGTTCAGCAGGACACCGAGCGGGACTACTTCATGACACCCGAGCAGGCGAAGGCCTACGGTCTGATCGACGACATCATCCGGGCCCCGGAGCCGGCGGCGGCCGCGGCCGACGGGAAGGCGCCGGGCACGAAGGCGTGAGCGCATGATCTTCCGCCGCAAGGGCAGCAACCCCACGGTGATCCGGCATCGTCCGCGTTGCTCCTTTTGCGGCAAGGAGCGTGGTGAGGGAGGAGTGCAGCTTGTGGCCGGTGCCGGAGTGTACATCTGCAGCGAGTGTGTCAGAGTGGCCAGCGAGATCCTGCGCCACCATCAGCGCCCGGCTCCGGCCGGGACGTGAGGGGGTGAGCAGGTGAGCGATCGCGAGGACCGCCGCCGCTACACGCGCTGCTCCTTCTGCGGGAAGGGGCAGGACCAGGTGCGCAAGCTGGTCGCGGGCCCCGGGGTGTACATCTGCGACCTGTGCATCGACCTTTGCCAGGAGGTGCTCGAGGAGGACAGCCGCTCCGGCAACGCCAAAAAGGCCAAGACCGGCTTCATTCCCAATCCCAAGACCATCGCCGCCGCCCTCGACCAGTACGTGATCGGCCAGGAGCACGCGAAGAAGGTGCTGGCCGTCCAGGTCTACAACCACTACAAGCGGGTGTCGGCCTCGAAGATGGTCGGGGACGTGGAGCTGACCAAGTCCAACGTCCTGCTGGTCGGCCCCACCGGGTGCGGGAAGACCTACCTCGCTCAGACCCTGGCCAAGATCCTCGACGTCCCCTTCGCCATCGCCGACGCCACCAGCCTGACCGAGGCCGGCTACGTGGGGGAGGACGTCGAGAACATCCTTCTGCGCCTGATCCAGGCGGCGGACTTCGACATCAGCCGCGCCGAGCGGGGCATCATCTACATCGACGAGATCGACAAGATCGCGCGCAAGTCCGACAACCCCTCGATCACCCGCGATGTGTCGGGCGAAGGGGTGCAGCAGGCGCTGCTGAAGATCCTCGAGGGAACCGTCGCCAACGTTCCTCCCCAGGGTGGGCGCAAGCACCCCCACCAGGATTTCATCCAGATCAACACCACCAACATCCTCTTCATCTGCGGTGGCGCCTTCGACGGCCTGGACCGGATCATCGAGCAACGGGTGGGCCGGAAGTCGATCGGCTTCGGGGCTCCCTCCACCCGGCCGGCCAAGCACGAGCGGGCCGAGATCCTCGCCATGCTCCAGCCCGAGGACCTGCTCAGGTACGGCTTCATCCCCGAGTTCATCGGGCGCCTGCCGATCGTAGTGACCCTTCACCCCCTGGACGAGCAGGACATCGTCCGTATCCTGACCGAGCCCAAGAACGCCCTGGTCAAGCAGTACCAGAAGTTCTTCAATCTCGACAACGTCGAGCTGGTGTTCGAGGACGGGGCGCTGGAGGCCATCGCCCGAAAGGCGGTGGGTCGGGGCACCGGTGCCCGGGCCCTCAAGTCCATCATCGAGGAGGTCCTCCTCGACACCATGTTCGAGATCCCCTCGCGGCCGGACATCAAGCGCTGCATCATCCGGCCGGAGGCGATCGACAGCGCCAGCGAGCCGGAGTACGAGCTCGGCGACGAAGGGGACCGGACGGCGGTGGTGGGCGAGTCCGCCTAGCCGTCGCCCTCGGCCGGGGGCGGCCGTCCCGCGCGGTGGGCCCGGCGTGTCAGGCGGTGACCGGCGTCGGTGTCACCACCTACAATGGGGAATCCAATGCGCCGCCAGCACCTCGTAGCGGACGCAGCGGTGGTCCGACCGGTTCGCACGCGCTGAGCCGCGTCCGTCGGTCGCTCCCACCAGCCCCACCGGAGGTTCACGCACCGCCACTATGAGCCGATCCCAGACCACGCCAACGGCCGCGGCCATGGCCACGGCCTACGATCCCGGTGCCGTCGAGGCCGGCTGGTACGCGCGCTGGGAGGAGGCAGGGCTGTTCCGTGCCGACCCCCGGAGCCCCAAGGCGAAGTACTCGATCGCGCTCCCCCCGCCCAATGTGACCGGCGAGCTGCACATGGGCCATGCGGTCAACGCCGCCCTCCAGGACGTCTGGGCCCGCTACCGCAGGATGACCGGGTACGAGGTGCTGTGGTTGCCCGGCACCGACCACGCCGCCATCGCCACCCAGAACGTCATCGAGCGCCAGCTGGCCCAGGAGGGGACGACCAAGGAGCAGATCGGTCGCGAGGCCTTCCAGGCGCGCGTGGAGCGCTGGTACCAGGAGGTGGGCCAGACCATCATCTCCCAGTTCCGCGAGCTGGGTGCCTCGCTCGACTTCTCGCGCACCCGGTTCACCATGGACGAGGGCTACGTCCGCGCCGTCCGGACCGCGTTCGTGCACTACTACGAGAAGGGCTGGCTCTACCGCGGGCCACGCATCGTCAACTGGTGCCCGCGCTGCCAGAGCGCGATCTCCGACCTCGAGGTCGAGTGGTGTGAGCACACCGACGTGCTCTACTCCATCCGCTATCCGGTCGCCTCCGCCGGCCCCACCGTGACCACCGCGGACGCGGAGCCCCGGGGCGAAGAGGAGCCCTGGCTGGTGATCGCCACCGTGCGGCCGGAAACCATGCTGGCGGACACGGGGGTGGCGGTGCACCCGGGCGACGAGCGCTACCGGCACCTCGTGGGGAGGCAAGCGTTGCTCCCCCTGGTGGGCCGCCGCCTCCCCATCGTCGCCGACGAGGCGGTGGAGCCGGAGTTCGGGACCGGCGCGCTCAAGGTGACGCCGGGCCACGATCCCCTGGACTGGGAGATCGGGCGGCGCCACGGCCTGGCCGTGGTCAGCGCGATGCACCCGGACGGGCGCATGAACGTCCCCGACCTGCCCGAGTACGACGGCCGACCCGCCCTCGAGGCTCGGGAGCTGGTGGTGCGCGACCTGCGGGCCGGCGGCTATCTGGTCGACGCCCGGCCGTACGTGCACCAGGTGGGGCACTGCGACCGCTGCGGGACGGTCCTGGAGCCGATGGTGTCGGAGCAGTGGTGGCTGCGGATGGACGAGCTGGCGCGCAGGTGTCAGGAGGCCAGTGCCCGGGGAGAGGTGCGCTGGCATCCTCCCCGCTTCGAGCGCACCTACCTGGACTGGCTCGCGGGTATCCGGGACTGGTGCGTGAGCCGGCAGCTCTGGCTCGGCCACCGCATCCCCGTCTACACCTGTGGCAACGACCACGTCTTCGCCTCGGTGGAAGAGCCGGAGCGCTGCCCGACCTGCGGCGATGGGATGCTGGCCCAGGACCCCGACGTGCTCGACACCTGGTTCTCCTCCGCCCTCTGGCCCTTCGCCACCCTGGGCTGGCCGGCGGACACCGAGGACCTCCGGTCCTTCTACCCCACCGCTCTCAACGTCACCGCCCGGGACATCATCAACCTCTGGGTCACCCGCATGATCTTCAGTGGCCTGGAGCTGATGGGCGAGGTGCCTTTCCGCGACGTGATGATCAACGCCACCATCCAGGCTCCCGACGGGCGGCGGATGAGCAAGTCGCTGGGCACCGGCGTCGACCCCCGAGAGATCGTGCGCCGGTACGGCGCCGACGCCTTGCGCGCCTGGGCCTCCCAGGTGGCGATGTCCAGCCAGGACGTGCGCTACGACGAGAGCCGCATCGAGGGCTTCCGACGCTTCGCCAACAAGCTGTGGAACGCCACCCGTCGGGTCCTGGCCGACCTGGAGGAGGTGCCGCCGCCGGTGCCGGAGGCGGGGCTCGGCCTGATGGACCGCTGGATCCTCTCCCGCCTGGACCGCACGGTGGCCTCGGTCACCGAGCACATCGAGGACTTCACCTTCACCGGATCGGTCAGCGCCATCTACGACTTCGTCTGGCACGAGTTCTGCGACTGGTACCTGGAGGCGGTCAAGCCGCGCCTGCGGGTGGGGGACCCGGCGGCCCGAGCCGTGGCCACGCACGTGCTGGACGTGGTCCTGCGCCTGCTCCATCCCTTCATGCCTTTCGTCACCGAGGAGCTGTGGCACCGGCTGCCGGGCACGCGTGACTTCCTGGTCCGCGTCCCCTGGCCCGCGCCCCTGGGCCGCCAGGACCCGGCCGCCGAGGCCGCCGTCGAGCGCCTGATCGCGCTGGTGGAGGACGTGCGCCGGGCCCGGCAGGCGGCGGGCGCGCCACGCCGGGGAGGACGCCTGCTGCTGGAGGAGGCGCTGGAGCCGGAGCTGGCCGCGCTGGCGGCCGAGCTGGCGGCGGTGGAGCTGGTCGAGACCGCGCCGGAGCCCGGCATCGTCCTCTCCCAGTTCGCGGGCCGGGTCGCCTTTCCCGTTCATGGCCCGGAGGAGTCGGTCCACCGCACCACCCGGCGCCGGCTGGAGCAGGAGCTGGGGCGGGTGCGGGCGCGTCTGGCCAACCCGGAGTTCCTGGAGCGGGCCCCGAGTTCGGTGGTGGAGAAGGAGCGTGGCCGGCTGGCCGAGCTGGAGGCGGCCCTGGAACGCATCGGGCCAGCGTGACCGATCCGGCTCGGGGGTGCCGCTCGCCCCGGTTGGGAACCCTCTAAGCTAGCCCGCGATGCCCCTGGCTGCGATGCTCGCCCCACCTGCCATCCTGGCGGTGGCGGCGATCCTCTCCTGGTCGCTGGGCCGAGCCGGTGCCGGCGCCGGCCGGATCGTCTGCGTCCCTGCCGCCTGGCTCGCCACCGGGGTTGAGATCGCCGGATGGTGGGGGGGCGGCCGGGTGCCGCTCGAGCTGACCGTTCCCATCGGCCTGGCCGGTGCGCCCCTGGGCCTCAAGCTGGACGGCTCGATCTTCGTCCTGCAGACGATCACCCTGCTCGCTCTGGCCCTGCTGGTCACCTTTCAACCCCGAGACCCGGGTCGGGCCGCCCTGGCGAGCCTGGTCGGGAGCGTGGCTCTGGGCACGTTGGCGGCCAGCAGCCTGACCCTGACCGCCTTCGGTCTCAGCGCCTGCGCCGGCCTGGTGCGTACCGCCCTGGCCTGGGACGAGCGAACGGCGGTCGGTGCCGTCTGGGGGACCCTCTCCCTGGCCTGGATCGTCCTGCTCTGGGCGGCCGTGATCCTGGAGGTGATCGGGGGCACGTCGGTCTACTCGGCGGTTCCCGTGACCGCGCTCCAGGCCCCGATCTTCCTCCTCCTGACCGCCGCCGCCCTCCTCTGCGCAGGAGCGCTGCCCTGGCGAACGTGGGTGTCGCTGGTCTGGGCTCGTGAGCGGCCCGCGGCCGGGTCGCTGGCCGTGGCCGTGCTGG
The DNA here is from genome assembly GCA_021323605.1 of Bacillota bacterium. Taxonomy (GTDB): domain Bacteria; phylum Chloroflexota; class Dormibacteria; order Dormibacterales; family Dormibacteraceae; genus CADDZO01. The sequence goes on from JAJPKS010000220.1 coordinate 7,385, forward strand.
TGCCGCTGGGGTTCTCGCTCCTGCTGCGCGCCTACGCCCTGGGAGCGGGCCAGTGGCCGGGCGGCTGGCTCCACCCGCTGCTGGCCGGTCTCGGGGCGTCGACCGCCCTCGCCGCCGCCGGCCGGGCCCAGGCGGCGGGGTCGCTGCGCGCGGTGCGGGCCGAGGCGGTCCCTCTGGGCGCGGGGCTCACCCTGATGGGGCTGGCACTCGGGACGCCGCTCGGCGTGGCGGCTGCGGTCCTGTCCCTGGGCGGGCTGGGGCTGGTCGCAGGCGTCGCCCCGCTCCTCCCCGAGGAGGGGCCCATCGCCTCCATCGGCGATGCCCTGGCCTTCGGAGCCCCGCCGGCGCTGGTCTTCGGGGGATGGCTCCTGTGCGTCCAGGCCGCGCTCGAGGCGGGCCCGGTGACCGGCCTCATGGGCCTGGCGGGCGTCTTCGCCTGGCTGACCGGGCTGGCCGCGGTGGTCCGGGCGACCTGGCTCCCCGCCCCCGTGGCCGCGCGCCCGGGCTCGCCGGCCGGGTTCGCCTCCGGGGTCGGGCTCCTCCTGGCCGGAGGGGTTGGGCTGGGTGGCCTGGCCACGCTGGTCGCGGTGCCGGTGGCATCGGACCTGGTGCCGCCGGGCTCGCACGGCGCGGCCGTCTCCTACCTGGGAGGTGGGGCGATAGGGGTCACCGTCCCCTCGGGCGGCTGGCCGGCGGGGGCGCTGGGAGGGGCGGCGGCGATCGTGGGGGTGGTCCTCCTGGCGATCGTCGGGCTGCTCCGCAGACCGGGCCGGGAGCCGGCCCGATCGCCTTCAGGGGGCGATGGGGAGCGTGCCCATGGCCGGTGGAGCGTCCCCGCCCTCGAGGTGAGGCCGCTGATCGAGCCCCCCTGGCGGGGCCTCCGCGATCGCTCGGTCGCCCGGCTGCAGAGGCTGCGGGTCCCCTCGCAGTACCGCAGCCTGGTGCGTCCGAACGCCGTCGCGGTGGCTGCGACGCGGAGCCGACCCTGGTTCTGGGCGCTCGTGACCCTGGCCCTGGCCCTGGTGGTGACGCGCTGATGGAAGCCCTCGCCGTCGGCGGCGCCGTGCTGGCCTGGCTGGGGGTGAGCCTGCTGTCCCTGGCCGACGCGCGTCGAGGGCTGGCCCTGGGGCTGGGGGCCACCGCCGTGGGCCTGGCCCTGGCCGCGGTGGCGTCAGGACGTCCGTCATCGGGGGCCGTCGCCCTGGCCGCCGGCGGGGTGGTGGGCTCGCTGCTCCGGCTGCGCGACGGGGAGCCGGGCTGGGGTCTCATGCGGCCGGGCTCCACCCCTCGCCTGGTTGCGGCCGTGCTCGTCTTCCTGGCCGCGGTGGTGCTGGTCGGTTCCAGCCTGGGGGTTCCCGTCGGCGTCGCGCGGCTGGGCGCGATCGCGGTCGCGCTCCTCGCGCTGCTGCGGCTCATGACCGTCGAGCGTCGTTCGTCCGCCCTCGGCTCCGGCGCCGCGCTGGCGCTGGGGCTGGGAGCGCTCGGCGACGAAACGGGGCTCGTGGCCGCCGCCGTGGCCGTGGTCGGCCTGGGTGCCCTGAGCGGGGCCGAGGCGCCAGGCCCGAGCACGTGATCGTGCTCCGGGCTCCGTTCCGGGGTCCGTTGCCGGCGTGGTGGCTGCTGCTCGGAGGTGCTGTCGGGGCGGCGGTGACGCTGCTCTGCGTCCTGGGGCGTCCGTCGGGGGTGCTCCTGCTCCTGCCGCAGTCGCGGGTGCTGCTGGCGGTCTCGGCGCTGACCGTCGTCCTGGCGGTCTGGCTTGCGCCCCGTGGCGGTCGGCTGGAGCTGCTCTGCACCGGTCTGGCCGGGCTCGGGGGCCAGGCCGTGCTGGCCGCGGTACCGGACGTCCTCGCGGTCGCCGTGCTGCTGGTGCTGGTCGGGTTCGCCGTCGCGGCCCGGCCCGGACGCCGTCCGCTGGCCGTCCGGATCCGGGGGCCGGCGTTCGCGGCGGCGCTCCTGGGCCTGGGTTGGGCGCTGATACGGTCTTCTGGCCCCGTCTGGCTGGGCCGGTTGGGGGCCCTCGGGGTGGCGCTGGGCCTGGTGGCCGCTTGCGGCCTCTTCCCCTACCTCCAGGAGGTGGAGGAGGGAGAGCCGCCCGACGCTTCCTACCTCGCCTGGACCGGCTTTCTGGCCCCCGCCCTGGCGCTCGTGCTCCCGGCTCGACTGTTGCACGGACGTGTGCTCACGGCCGACGAAGGCATGATCGTGGGTGCCGTGCTGGTGGGCCTGGGGGTTCTCAACCTGGCTTGGGGAGCGGTGGGGGCGTGGAGGGCGGCCTCCATCGCCGAGGCCTGGCGGGGTTCGTTCCTGGTCGACTGGGGATTCGCCCTGATCGGGATGGGTCTGTTCGCCCGGAACGGGTTCGCCGCCGCCTACCTGGCCCTGCTGGCGATCGTGGGCGTGCGCACACCGCTGGTATTGCTGGCCCGGACGACGCCCGTGGCCGAGGTGGCCCCCGGGCCTCTCACCCTGTTGCTGGTGGTGCTGCTCGCCGGGGCTGCGCCCTTCTCCGGTTTCCCGGTTCGCCTGCTGATCCTCCACGCCGCAACCCAGCTGGCCTGGCCCCTGGCCGTCCCGCTCCTGGCCGGGATGGTGCTGGCGACCGTCCACGCCCTGCGGCTGGCCCGGGCCGTCGGCCTGCCCCGGGGCCGGGGCGTCCTCGTCCTGGCCATCGTCCTGGCCCTGAGCCTGGCCCTCGGCCTGGTGCCGGGTGTCCTGCGCGCGGTGGGAGGGGTCTGATGCCCTGGGGCGATCTCGGGCTCCAGCTGCTGGCGTTGCTGGTGTACCCGGGGGCGCTGCTCATCGCGGCCGTGGGCACCGTCTGCGAGGTGGGGACCGGGCTCCTGTTCGACGGTCGGGCCGGGGCGCGGGAGGCGGTCCGACACCTGCATGGGGTTCTGCGGGAGCTGCCGGGCGACCCGACCACTCCGCTCGCCTGGCTGTTCGCCTCTCTCGCCGCGTGCGGGTCGTCCGTCCCCCTCGCCCCGGCCGCCTCGACCGACGGCAACCTGCTGCTGGCGGCCGTGGCCCAGGCGGTGGCGGCCTGGCTCGGCTATGCCGCCTTCCCGGGCGAGGAGGGCGGTGCCCGCCGGCTCCTGCTGGGGCAGCTGTGCTGGCTCGTCGCCCTGCTCGCGCCGGCTCTCTCCTCGCTCAGCCTGCGTCCCCAGGCGCTGGGCGCCGTCACCGTGCCGGCCCTGATGCCGGTCAAGATCCTCTCGGGCCTGCTCTACCTCCTCTGCCTCCCGGTGCTCCTGGGGCTGCTCTCCGGACCCGAGCGCGTCGCCGGCCGGTCCGCCCCCAGACGATGGTCGCGGGGCGCCCGAGGAACCGGCGCCGGTGCGCGCCTTCGGGTTTTCCTGTGGCTTCCCGCCTGCGGGCTTCTCGCCTCGGCCGCGATGCCCCCTCCTCCGGCCGATCCGGCCGGCGCCCTGCGCTTCCTGGGCGTGGTGCTCGGGGTGGCGGCGACGGCGGTCGGCTCGACGGCGATGGCTCGTCGGATCGGGTGGTCCTCACACCTGCGACTCGCGCTGTCCCTGGCCGGCCTCGTGCTGGTGGCCGCGGTGGTGACGGCGGCCAGCTCCTGACCGGAGCGGCGCCGGGTGTGCCTGTTGTACAATCGCGCACCGTGCCCGAGCCCAGCGGAGCGCTGACGGCCGTCGTCGTCAGCGGAGGGAAGCAGTACCGGGTTGCGCCCGGCGACCGAATCCTGGTCGATCGCGTGGCGGCGGAGCCGGGGTCCGAGGTCACGCTCGACCGTGTCCTCATGATCGCGGAGGGCGGCGCGACCAGGGTGTTGCCGCAGGAGCTGGACGGGGCCACCGTCACGGCCCGGGTCCTCGCCCACCGACGGGGCCCCAAGATCGACGTACTCCGGTACCGACCCAAGAAGCGGGTGCGGGTGCACCGGGGAGCCAGGGCGGAGCTCACGGCCCTCGAGATCGTGTCCATCGGCTCCGGCGCGGGGGACGGCCCCGTCGCCGGCCGTCGTGTCCGGCGAACGTCCGAGGCGAGGGTGGAGAACCGGTAGGCAGATGGCGCACAAAAAGGGCGGCGGCTCGTCGCGGAACGGTCGGGACTCCAATCCCCAGTACCTCGGGGTGAAGGTCTATGCCGGCCAGCGGGTGTCGGCCGGATCGATCATCGTCCGCCAGCGCGGCAGCAACATCCGGCCCGGCAGCGGGGTGGGCGAGGGCCGTGACCACACGCTCTTCGCCCTGCGCGACGGCCAGGTGGTGTACGAGCGCGTCGGCAAGGACCGGCGCCGCGTCTCGGTCACTCCAGCCGGGGCGCCTGCCGACTGACGGGCGGCGCCGGGAGGCCGCCGTGCCGCCTGGCCCTCGCGCCCGCAGGTCGTTCGTCGATGTCGCTCACATCGAGGTCCAGGCTGGCCACGGTGGGCGCGGCGCGCTCTCCTTCCGCCGGGAGGCCTTCGTGCCCCGCGGCGGCCCGGACGGCGGAGATGGCGGGCGGGGCGGCTCGGTGGTCCTCTACGCCAGCCGGGAAGTGGCATCCCTGGTCGCCTACGCCAGCCGGCGGCACTGGAAGGCGGCGGACGGCCGGCCCGGGGGCGGGGCGAGGAAGACCGGTCGGGCCGGGGCCGACCTCCGACTGCCGGTTCCGGTGGGCACGGTCGTGATCGACGACCGAACCGGAGCGGTGCTGGCCGACCTGGACCTGCCCGGAGCGGAGGTGGTGGTCGCCGCCGGCGGCGCCGGCGGCCGGGGCAACGCCCGCTTCC
>JAJPKS010000457.1 GCA_021323605.1 Bacillota bacterium
CGGCGCCGGACCGTGGCCGGGGCGAGCTGCCGGCGGCGCAGCCCGAGGGCGTAGTCCAGGAGCCGCCGCCGGGCCGTCTCCGGTCCGAGCAGGAGGGAGCCGACGGCATCCTCCACCGCGGTGCCGTGGAAGCGGGCGAAGTCCTCCAGATCGGCGGCGTAGGCCCGGGCCGTGGCCCGAGGCCGGCCGGAGAGGAAGCGGGCGATCAGCCGGCCGGGATCGGGCGGTCGGACTTCGGCCGACGCCTGGTCCTCGGCTCCGCCCGCCCGGGTCTCCGCCACGCGTCGAGTATGCCCCGGACGGCCACTCACCGGGTGGCCAGCTGTCGCCCCGCCCGGTGGCTCAGCCCTCGCCCCCCACCAGCGGGCAGAGCCACCAGACCGCCGACCGATCGAGGGCCGCCACCAGCCCGAGCGCGTGCTCGACAGCCGCGGTCGCGGCCACCGGCCCGACCGGGTCGCGCCGACCGCCCCGGACCTCGACCACAGGGGCGTCCGCCGGCAGCCCGGCCAGTTCGCGTGCGGCCGCGAGGGCCTCCTCCAGCCCCCCCAGCCGATCGACCAGCCCGCGCTCCACGGCCTGACGACCGGTCCACACCCGGCCTCCGGCCACGGGGAGGATCTCCTCCACGGTCCGACCGCGGGCCTCGGCCACGCGCTGGACGAAGACCTCGTACGATCGCTCGATCATCTCCTGCAGCTTCCGGCGCTCGGTCTCGGTGTAAGGCCGGTCGGGTCCGTCCATGGCCGCGTTCCGTCCCCGTTGAACCAGCTCCCGGTGGAGGAGCAACCGGTCGAAGAGCCCCGTCGCCACCAGCTTGCCGCCCACGACCCCGATCGACCCGGTCACCGTCCCGGGATGGGCGAACACACAACGGGCCGGCGTCGCCACGTAGTAACCGCCCGAAGCGGCCACCGAGCCCATGGCCACGACCAGGGGCTTTTCCCTCCCCAGCCTGGCCAGCGCGGCGGCCATGGTCTCGGAGGCGGTCGCTGATCCACCTCTCGAATCGATCCAGAGCACCACGGCCCTCACCCGGCGGTTGGCGGCCAGCGCCCGGGCCTGCTCGACGACCGTGAGATCGCCGCACTGGTCCTCCAGGAGGAGCGGAGGCCGCAGCGGCGGTCGCAGCGGAGCCTTGCGGCTGCGGCCATCCACGATGATCCCCTCGATCCGCAGCAGGCCGACCACGTGCCGGGGCGGGACGGGCCGCGGCCCCCGCAGCCGGCGGCCGGCGGCCTCCCAGGACCGCAGGCGTCCGGCCAGTCGTCCGGCCACCTCCTCCTCGCCGACCAACGCGTCCACCGCCCCGGCGGCGAGCGCCTGCCGGTCCGTGTAGGGGGATTCGTCCACCAACCGTCGGGCTGCGTTCTCATCGCAGCCGCGGCCGGCGGCGACGGCCTCCAGCAGCTCCGTGAAGGCCGCGTCGGCCAGCCAGTCCGCCATCTCCCGGGCCTCGGGGGTGAAGCCACGCCGGGTGAGCACGTCCCCGGCGGTCTTGTAGGGCGAGACCTGGAGCAGATCCGCCTCCAGCCCCACCCGCTCCAGGCTCTCGGCCAGGAAGACGTAGTCCCGGGCCACCCCCAGCGGGCCGATGGACCCGCCCGGCTGCAGGAGGACCTCGTCCGCCGCGCAGGCCACCCGATAGGTCGAGTCGACGTAGGCCGGCGCCCAGCAGACGACCCGCCGGCCGGTCGCCCGGACCTCCGCGATCAGGTCCCGGAGCGACTCCACCTGGGTGGCCGACAGCGGCAGCGGACGCAGGTGCAGCACCACCCCGGCCACGCGATGGTCGGCACACAGGCGGCGCATCCACCGCCGCAGCTCCGCCACCGAGGGTGCGGGCCGGGCGAGCAGGCGCTGCCATCGCGGGACCGGGGGCGGCGGGGGCTCGGTGGGCGGGGACTCGATCAGGAAGCCGAGGTAGGCCGGCGGCCGGCGCCAGCGACCGACCAGGCCCCGCACCCACCAGAGGGCCAGACGGACGAGCCAGACCGGATAGGCGATCAGCATGTCCGAGGCCCATTCTCGCCCAGCCGGGGCGGCCGGGACCGGGCGGCTTCGGGGCGGCTCAGCCCCGGTAGGGGATGAAGCCTTCGATGTCGTCGTACGAGCCCACCCAGCGCCGGTCGATGATGCCGAGGCCCTGGTAGTTCATCTCGGAGACCTCGAAGCTCCCCCCGGACCCGACCGCGACCACGATCGCCACGTGTCCGTAGACGCTGTAGCCGTGTCCGGCGCCCCAGACCACGATCGCCCCCACGCTGGGCGACGACGAGGTGGGCACGCCCTGGGCCCTGGCGTTGCCGTACCAGTCGGTGGCGTTGCCGCCCCAGGTCACCGGGTAGTTGTAGGCGGCCCACCAGGTGCACTGCCCGAAGGGGAAGGGGTCGGGGAAGCCGCCCGGCGGCACGTACGAGAACAGGGGTGCGAGCACCCCGCCGGACCTGGTCCCTCCCCCGGTGGCCACCGAACGCGCTCCCGCCACCACCTGGGCCAGCTGGCGCTGGTAGCGGTCGGACAGGCCCTGGACCTGTGCTGCCAGCGAGGCGACGCGGGCCTGCAGCTCGGCCCTCTGGCCGCGCAGCTGGTCGAGGAGCTGTTGCTCCTCCGCCAGCGCCTGCTGCTGGGTGGCCAGCTCCGCGTCCAGCTGCTGCTCCTGCGCCTCCTGCTGGGCGAGCAGCGTGACCTGCCGCACTCGCTCCCCCTCCAGCTGGTGCTCGACGCCCTGTACCTGGTCGCGCGCCTGGCGGACCTGGTCGATCAGGCGTTCCTCGGACCCGATGATGTCCCGGATGAGGAAGGCACGGTCCACCAGCTGGGTGAAGCTCCGGGCGGTGACCAGGACCTCGACGTAGTCGGCGGGCCCTTGCTCGTCCAGGCTGCGCACCCGTTGCTGGAGCAGCACCTGCCGCACCGTGAGGTGCGCCTGGGAGCGCGTCAGGTCGGCCTGGGTGAACCGGATCTGCCGGTCCAGGTCGGCGATCGCGGCCCGGGTGGCGGCGATCGCCGCCTGCTGAGCGGCGACCTGGGCCTGGAGTCGGGAGACCAGGTCGGCCAGGGCACCGGCCCTGGACTGCGCGTCCAGCCGCGCGGCGTCGATCTGCTGCAGCTGTCGCTGGGCGGCGCTCTCCTGCTGCTGGACCTGCTGCAGCTGACGGCATGCCGGCAGGCTGGCGTCACAGGCGGCGGCGGGCTGGGGCCGGGCGGCGATCAGGCCGAGCAGCAGCCAGGCCGTGATCAGGGATGCAAATCGTTGGCGGGATGAGCGCTTCAATGATGCAGCCATGCAGTTCGGTCGCGATGTCGGTCCTGAGTCATAGATAGCACAGGCCGCCCGGCCCACGGCCGGTCCGAGATCGCGTCAGAGGGAGGACGGGACGGCCTTCCCGCCTCAGGGCCGTCCCAGCCCGCAGCGCCCGGCGATGGTCCAGGCCAGCTCGCGGAAGTCCTGGAAGCACTGCCGGACGGCGGCGGCGTGGCCCCCGATCGCCCCGTCGGCCGGGGTCAGGGAGAACATGGGCTTGCGCGCCTCCTGGGCCAGGGGCATGAGGCTGCGGTAGGGCTTGAGGGCGGCGAGGCGGTGGGCGTCGTCGCCGCCGGCAGTCCCCGCCTCACCGAGCACGGCCTCACGGTAGACGTAGGGGATGCGCTCCATCCAGCGGGCGTAGGCCTTGACCGGCCGATCGAGCCGGACGGCGTGCTGCATGACCACGTACCCGGCCGGGCGCATCGCCCCCTCCGGCAAGGAGAGGCCCTCCACCGGGTTCCGCTGCCGGCGCTCTTGCCATTCCTCCCGCCAGCGCCTCAGGGTCGGGCCCAGGTTCTTCAGGCCCTGGAGGGAGAAGAGGTCCGGGGCGAGCGGGATGACCACGTGCTCGGAGGCGACCAGCACCGC
>JAJPKS010000213.1 GCA_021323605.1 Bacillota bacterium
CTGCCCGACGGCTACGACACCGTGGTCGGCGAGCGTGGCCACCGCCTGAGCGGCGGCGAGAAGCAGCGGATCGCGATCGCCCGGGTGATCTTGAAGGACCCACGCATCCTGATCCTCGACGAAGCCACCTCCAACCTCGACACGCTGTCCGAGCAGCTCATCCAGGCCGCGCTTCGACGACTGTTCACCGACCGAACCTCCTTCGTCATCGCCCACTGGCTCTCCACCGTCCTGGCCGCCGACGTGATCATGGTCCTCCAGGAGGGCAGGCTGGTGGACCACGGCACCCACGCCGAGCTGCTGGAGCGAGGCGGGCTCTACCGGACGCTGTACGAGCGCCAATTCAACCCAAGAGGAGGAACGGCATCCGCCGGCATCGTGTGCTGACCCCGACCGTGGGCACCACGCCGTCGGATCGGTGCCCCGCGGGACCGCAGCGGGCTCCGCCCGGGATCGACGGTGCGTCGTGATCATGACGCACCGGCCGCCGGCGGCCCGTAGAATCTGGCCGTGGCGTGATCCGCTCCCACGACGATCTCCGGTCTCTCTACCGGACCATGCTGGCGCTCGGGGCAGCGGGGCTGCTGATCCTGGTCCTCGGCCTGGTCGTCTTCCTGCGCTTCGCCCCCCTGGGGCAGCGGACCGGTCTCGCCGCCCGGGTGATCGGGGTCTACGCCTACGATCCGGTCCAGCGGACGGTCGCCGGCCCGGCGGCGACGCGCTTTCCCCGCACGCAGCCCTTCGCCGCCCGCGTGAGCTGGGCCTCGCTGCCGAGCGGAGTCGTGGTCGGCGCCACCTGGTACGACAGTCTCCAGGACCCGGCCGGCAGCGTCGGCCCCGCCCCCGCCGCCCGGCTCGCGGCCGGCGACGGCCTGGTGCCCGAGCACGTCCCGCCCGGCCTGCACGGGAACCTGCCCGGCACCTACACGCTGCTGGTGCTGCGGTACGCGGACGGCCGGCCGGTGGAGATCCTGGCCCGGACGGCCGTGGTCGTTGAGCACGGCCCGTGATCGAGCAGGCGGCCTACAAGCGCCGCTGGCGGCCCTCTCGCTACTGGCTGGCGGCCCTGATCGGAGGCGCGCTGTTCGCGGTCCTGGTCGCCAGCTCGGCCCTCTCCATCGCGCTCGACTCCATCCCCCACCGGGCCAGCCTCTTCGGTCTGCCCGCGATCGGGCTCGTGGTCATGGCCACGGTCTTCGGCCTTCGGGCCTTCCGCGACCGCGAGCCTGCCGTCCGGGGCCGCGACCTGATGGTGGCCGGGGTGCTGTTCGGGCTGGGGATCTGCTCCTGGCTGCTGGTGCTGGACGTCTTCACCTTCACCCAGGCCGCGGGGCCCGGCGTGGCCGCCGTCAGCGCCCTGGCCTGCCTGCCCACGACCGGGTTCGGACTGCTGGTGGTCCGCCGCCTGGACCGCAACGAGAAGGAGCCGTGGCGGCTGGTCCTGGTGGCCGCCGCCTGGGGCGCGATCGTGGCCACCAGCCTGGTGATCTGGGCCGAGGCCCTCTGGGACGAGGGGCTCGGCACCCGGCTGGTGCCGGGACCGGCCCTGGACGTGTCCTCCGCCTTCTCAGCCGGGATCTTCGAGGAACTGGCCAAAGGCGTGGCCGTGGTCCTCCTCTACCTGACCATGCGCGACGAGTTCGACGACGTGGTCGACGGCATCGTCTACGGGGCTGCGGTGGGCTTCGGCTTCAACTTCATGGAGTCGATCACCTACATGACACACCTGTACGCCCTCTACCAGCCGGAGGGAACCAGCCTCGCGCTCGCCGCGGCGGCCGGACAGTGGTACCAGCGACAGGTATTGGGCCTGTTCCTGGGCCACGCCACCTACACCGCGCTGGTCGGGGCGGGCGTTGGCGTGGCCCGTCAGCTGCGCGGCCTCCATCAACGGCTGCTGGCCATCGCCTCCGGCTTCCTGGTCGCGATCGCCGCCCACTTCGCCTGGGACGCCTGGGCCCAGTTCTTCCCCGTCTCCCCTGCCTCACCGCTGGCCGTGGCCGAGGTCCACCTCCGGATCCTGGTCATGGTGGGGCCCTTCACCACGGTGCTCCTCCTGCTCCTGGGCATGGGCTTGCACGTCGAGGGCACGGCCCTGGCCCGGCAGCTGGAGCTGGAGGCGGAGGCAGGTCGGGGCGCCGTGCTGCCCTCGGAGGTGGCGGTGCTGACCAGCCCGTGGCGGCGGCTGGGGGCTCGTCTGGCCGCCATGGCCCGCGGCGGGCCGGTCGCCTACGTCCGCCTGGCCCGCCTCCAGACCGCCCAGATCCACCTGGCCATGGAGCGCTGGCACCGCGAGCGCCAGGAGACCGACGCGCCGCCGGCGGCGGAGGAGGCGCTGCGCCGGCGGGTCCTGGAGCTGCGGGCGGCCACCGCCTCCGGCTGAGCCCCGGGCCACGCCTCCCGAGGAGAGGACGTCCCCAGGCCGATCCCGCTCGGTTCCGGGGTCACGGCAGCCGTCCCCACACCATCCGGGCTACGGTGAGGAGGAGGAGGAGGCCGGCGGTGGCCCAGGCCAGGGTCGAGATCACGGGGTCGCCCCAGTCCGTCCCCGCCAGCAGGCCGTGGCCGAAGAGCAGCCCGAAGGCCGGATAGGAGAGACGATGGGCCCAGCGCCAGGCGCGAGCCCCCATCCGCCGGCGTAGCCATCCGGTAACCCCGACCAGGAGGTACGTCTGCAGGCTCAGCGTGCCCAGACCGATGGCCAGCGTGCCGTAGGGCATGCGGAAGGGCACCAGGAGGTCGGTGAGGCCGACACGGGCGGTGGTGTCGAGGAGCAGGGCCAGCACGTGGAGGCCCCCCAGCGGGGCCCAGAGCACGGTCGCGTACTCGTGGAGCGCCCGGAGCTCGCGGTTGCTGCCCAGCCAGTCCAGCACCCCCGTGCGCAGACCCAGGCCGGTGAGGAGGGAGATCGACAGCGCGGTGAAGGCGGCGAGCCCGCACACACGGGCCAGCGCCCAGGCGAAGGTGGGGCCGTCCACGGCTCAGTCGAGCCGCCAGGCGCAGGCCCGCCCGGCGAGGTAGGCCGGGGCCAGGTCCCGGCCGAGCAGCAGTGCCGCCTTGGCGTGCACCTCGGCCTGGAAGGCGTCGTCCGCCACCACCGACACCTCGCTCAGGTCGCTCTCGGCGGGACGGCCGGTGCGAGGATCGATCAGGTGGTGGAACCTTCGGTCGCCCTGCGCCCAGGCGCGACCCCGGGTCCCGCTGGTGGCCGCTCCTCGATCGCGCAGGAGCAGGGTCGTCCCTCCGACCCCGATCGGCCAGCCCTCGTCCCCCGGTCCGGGACCCCTGGCGAACAGGTCGCCGCCCAGGTTGACCACGCAGTTCTCCCCCAGCTCGGCGGCCAGGCGGTCGGCCAGCCAGCCCTTGGCGATCCCGCCCAGGTCGATGCCGCCCTGCCGCAGGCGGGCACGCCCCGGCTCGACCTCGAGCAGCTCGGGCAGCGGAGGCGGCGGTGCCGGCGCCGTCTCCGCCGCCCGGGTCGGTCCTCCCCGGGCCAGCGGCCGGGTGTAGCCGGTGGCCAGCAGGCAGGGCAGGACGCCGGCGTGGACCAGGCCGCCACTCAGCCGGTGGGCGTCGAGCGCCGCCCGCAGCAGCTCCTCCAGGTCGGGGGAGACGGTCACCCAGCGGCCGACGGCGGCGTTGAGCCGGGAGAGCTCGCTGTCGGGCACGAAGCGGGTGAACCGCCGGTGGGCCTCGGCCACGCGCCCGGCCGCCCGGCGCAGGCGGCTAGGCGCCAGGCCGAGGCCGAGCAGGTGGCAACGGCTCCCCAGGGCTTCGAAGGACAGCCGCTCGACCCTCACCCGGACACCTCCTCGGGCTCAGGAGACGTAGGTGGAGGTGGCCGGGGGCAGGTCGGTGGTGCGCACGCCCGGCGTCAGCTGGAGGCTTCCCCCCTCGCCGGTCGGGACCGGGGCGCCGCCCTGCACGACCGGCGGGTGGAGGGGAGCGGCGGGGTCCCTCAGGTGGACGGTCACGTGCCGGGCCGAGAGGGCGGCCGCGCCCAGGGTCAGGACGGTGGCGGCGGCCTTGAGCAGCAGCCCTCGCACGCTCCGACCTCAGAAGGTGGCCACCGGGTCCCGGATGAACCCGAGACGCTCGAAGGTCCCGCCCAGGATCTCCTTCGGGTCCGCGCCCAGGTAGGGACCGAGGATCTCCTGGTAGACGGAGCGGAAGTCCACCGTGTACTTGAGGTTGTCGGTGGCGTCCAGATCGGTGAGGCTGGGCGCCTCTCCGTAGAGGCCACCTTTGACCGGCCCCCCGATCAGGAGCAACGGCGCCGCGGCGCCGTGGTCGGTGCCCCCGCTCGCGTTCTCGCGCGGCCGGCGGCCGAACTCCGACCAGGTAGCCACGAGCACGCGGTCCGCCATGCCATGGGCGTCCAGGTCCTGGAAGAAGGCACTCACAGCCGAGTCCAGGTACGCCATCAGGTCATCCTGGCGCGCCAGCTCGGTGTAGTGGGTGTCGAAGCCGCCCAGGGTGACGTGGAGGAGCTTGACCCCGGTTCCGGTCACGATCAGCTCCGCGGCCAGCTGCAGGGCCGCCGCCAGCTGGTTCTTGGAGGCATAGACCAGCTGCTGCCGGTCGGAGTACTGGGCCGCGGGACGGTACTTGGCCTGTGCCGCCTGCAGGGCCGCCACCGCGTCGCGGGCGGTGGCCATGGCGGTGTCGAAGAGCGCCCCGTAGATGCCGGGCGTGTTCCGGTAGAGCGCCCCCACCGCGGCCTCGACCTCGCTGCCGCCCGTGAAGCCGAACGTGCGCTGGCTCTCGATCACGGTCAGGGTGGCCTGGAGGTCCCGGAGCGCCCCCGGCACCTCCGCCGTGCCACAGGCACAGCCGGCCAGGGGATGCCCGTCGGCGTCGTAGTTCCGGGCCAGGGTGCGGCCGAGCCAGCCGTCGACCTGCCGGCGGCTGGGATCCCCCGTCTCCCAGATGCGGATGGACTCGAAGTGAGAGAAGCTCGGGTTGGGATAGCCGACCCCCTGGACGATGGCGACCCGGCCCTGGTCCCAGAGCTGCTTGATCCCCTTCAGGTTCTGGTTCAGGCCGACCTCGGCGTCGAGGGGTAGGGCCGAGCCGACCGACATGGCGGCCAGCCTGGGGCGCAGGTCGTGCAACACCGGGTCCTGGAGCGGGATCACGGTGCGGAGGCCGTCGTTGCCGCCGGCGAGCTGGATCATGACCAGGATGCGATCGTTGCTCACCCCGTTGGTGGTGGCCGCGTACACGGCCCGGGCGAAGGCGTCGGGCACGGCGGCGTAGCCCGCGGCCAGGCCGGCGGCGCCGGCGCCGAAGACGAGGCCCGCCTTCATGAAGTCCCGGCGGCGGAGCCGGTTGATGCCGATCTCGTCACCCATCGCGTCCTCCGTCGTGGTGCGGAACCCGCCGCCCTCCGATCACTTGAGCTGGAACTCCGGTGAGGCCAGGAGGAGTAGCAGCCGCTGGCGCTGGTCGTCCGTCCGGTCGAGGGACGACGCCGTCCGAGGTCCGAGCACCCCATCCACCTGGGCCAGGAGCCGGTTCAGAGGCGGCACCGCGCTCAACCGCCCGACCACGGTGGCGGCGAAGTTGACCCGGGCCAGGACGTTGTTGGAGGAGATCCAGGCGGCGTTGCTCGGCCAGCCGCCGACGTCGGGCGGCGCGAACAGGATCTGCCCCATCTGGGGGCCGGCGGCCACCACCAGCGGCGCCAGGTGCGGGGCGTCGACCGTCTTGAGGACGTGGATCATGAACTCGGTGGGCGACTTGACCAGGGCCCGGTAGGCGGCGTCGGAGCCGAACTCGGGGCTGGTGAAGACGGCCCGCATCAGACTCTTCACGTCGTAGCCGCTGGATCGGAAGGTGTCGGCGAGCCCCCGGACGAAGCTTGCCTCCACGTTGGGTGAAACGAACTCCTCGGCCACCTTGCCGGCGATGTACACCGCCGTGGCTGGATGGGAAAGGATGGCGTCGAGGACCGCCTCGGTGTCGAAGCGGCCCCTCCTGCCCAGGTAGGTGAGCGTCCCCTGGTAGGCCCGACGGGGCACGAAGGTCCCGGTGCGGGGGCGGTCCCAGACCCCGTACCGGCGCTGCACCCCCTTGCCGGCATCCAGGACCACCTGCCGGTAGCGATCGGGCCGGGGCTCGACCCAGCCGGCCAGCGCCCGCGCCGCGGCCCTGACGTCCTCCTCGGTGTAGTTGCCCACGCCCATGGTGAAGCGCTCCATCAGCTCCCGGGCATAGTTCTCGTTCGGCGCCTGGCCGCTGCTGGTGGCCAGGTCGAGGTAGCGGAGCATGGCCGGGTCGACCGTGACCTTCCAGAGCATGGAGCGCAGGTCGGTGAGCGCCATCTGGCGCCAGGTCAGGTTCTGCCAGTAGAGGAAAGGGGTCTGCAGGCCCACCTTCTGTACGTCGCTGGTGAAGTGCCCGTGCCAGAAGAGCGTCATTCGCTCCGCGAAGGGGGTGGGCGTGGCGAGCATGTGCTGGACCCACCAGAGCTGCAGGCGAGCCAGCTGGAGACGGCTGCCGCGATCGGGGTCGTCGGCGCTCCAGAGGTCGGGCGGTGGCGCTGGCGGCTCCTCCAGCAACCGGTCGACCGTCCTCCGGAAGCCGTCCGAGGCCGCACGCTCGAACTCCTCCGGGCTGGCCCCGAAGGTGGCCCGCCGGAGCAGGTGCATGACCCGCGCCTTCTCGTCGCTCAGCGGCGAGGCCCAGTCCTGGCCAGTTCGCCGGGGCGTTCGATCGAGCAGGCCCGCGGCCAGCGCTCCGTGGAGCGCCGCCAGCCCGAGGCCCCCGAGCAACGCCCCCGCCAGCGCCCGGCGGCGGTCGATCCGCGCCCGTGGCCGGGGCGGCGACGGGGAGGGGCTGACGGCGTCGCTGGCGTCCATGGCCGCCATTCAAGCCGCGGGCTGCCAGGCCGCCGTCACCGGGATATCAAGCCTTTGTAAGAACGATTTCGCTTGGAGAAGCGACCGCCGAGGGGCGGCAGCGGTCCGCATGCCCGCTGCCGCCGAAGGGACTGGGAGGTTCCGGCCGCTCACCGGTGCTCGCTGTTCTCCCCCTGACACCGTCGCTCACGGGCCGCGACGGCCGGTATACCTCTCTCTTCCTCCTCTTGCCTGCCGGGCTGCACCACGCGCCCGCCGCGCCCGGCGCGGCGGCGCCTTGGGCCGGAACCTCGGGGTTATTGAAGCACGCGTGCCCCGGGGTCGGCTCCTCAACCTCGCCGGCGGTCCCGGCCACACCCGGCGCCGGCGATGGGCGCGCCGGACCCGGTTCAGGGGCGAACGGGACGGCCGGGCGGGGCCGGGGGGCGTCCCCAGAGGAGCTCGCCCGGCCCTTCGAGCAGCCTGGCGACGGCGGACACGTCCAGGCGACCGTAGCCGTGACGGCTCGCCAGTCCGTAGAGCTGGTGGGCGACCGCGGTCAGGGTCAGGGGAAGGCCGTGCTCATCGGCCGCCTGGAGGGCCAGGCCGAGGTCCTTGTGCATGAGGTCGACCATGAACCCGGGGGCGAAGTCACGGTTGACGGCCGCCTCCTCGGTCAGCCCGGGGACGGGCGCCTGACGCAGCATCCAGCAGTTGCCGGTGCTCTGGCTGATCACGTTCAGCAGGACCCTGGGGTCGGCACCCATGCGGATCCCCATGGCGAATGCCTCGGCGACGGCCACCATCGCCGTGCCGCCCAGGATCTGGTTGGCGAGCTTGACCGTCTCTCCCAGCCCGATGGGACCGCAGTGGACGATGTTGGTTCCCATGGCGGCGAGCACGTCGCGGAGCTGGTCGAGCACCTCGGCGTCGCCGCCGACCATGATGGTCAGGGTGCCCCGCTCGGCGCCGATCGCGCCCCCGCTCACGGGCGCATCCAGCATCCTGGCCCCGCGCTCCCGCACCGCCGCCTCGACCCGCCGCGTGGTGGCGGGGTCGATGGTGCTCATGTCGACCAGCGTTGCCCCCGGCTCCAGCCCCTCCAGGACGCCTCCCGATCCCAGGACGGCCTCCTCGACGTGGCGGGACGCGGGCAGCATCGTGATCACCACCTCGGCGCCCCGGGCGGCATCGCAGGCCGAGGAGGCAGTGGCCCCGCCCACGTCGGCCAGCATCCGGGCGCGGGCCGGGTCCAGGTCGAAGGCCCGGAGCCGATGACCGGCCCGGAGGAGGTTCCTCGCCATCGGCAGCCCCATGGTGCCGAGACCGACGAAGCCGATCCGCTTTGCCATCAGCGCCTCCCTCAGATCCCAGCTCGCCTTCGCCCGCGCCCGGGACGGGCCGGCAGGTTCCCGGAGCCATCGCCGGCGACCGTCGGGCAGCGGGCCCCCGGCGTCAGGGTACCAGTCGCCCCGCCGTTCCCAGCCGGCCGGCCCCGATCCGACGCCGGACCCCGACCAAGACGATCCTTGACATCTGGGTTCGCACCCCTACCATAGGGCCACGACCCGCCCACCGGGGTAGGCTGGGGGTCAGCGTTATGGGCGATCTCGGCATGGACCGCGATCGGGCCGCCGCCAGGCGGCAACCGTGGGGTACCTCGACCTCGTCGGGGCTCGACCGGATGCGAGAGCGGTGGGAGACGTCACCGACCGCGCGGTGCCGGTCGGTTGTACGTGGCCTTCTGGACGACGCGGCATCGCTCCCCCGGCGCGGTCTCGGGGGCGGGTGATCATGGCCCGACTGGAGTCGCGCCCCACCGCCGAGGCGCTGGCCCGTATGGCCACTCGTGTCGAGGCGACGCTCGCCAGCGACGAGTCCGGGTTCCCCCACTATGCCGATCAGAACACCGGGGTCTGGACCCGCTCGCCGGCCGGGGACTGGTGTGGCGGCTTCTGGGTCGGCATGCTCTGGCTGGCCGCCTTGGTCACCGGCGAGGACCGCTACCGCCGGGCTGCCCGGATCTGGGTGGAGCGGCTACGGCCGCGACGGGGCTCGGATACCGTCTACCGGGGCCTGCTCTTCTGGCACGGGGCGGCGATCGGGGCGCTGCTCCACGGCGACCGCATGGCGCGCGAGGTGGCGCTGGAGGGGGCCCTGGGCCTGGCTCGCCTGTACAACCCCCGAGCCCGTCTCATCCCGCTCGGCGACGAGACCGGGGCCATGCCCCACGCAGGTCGGGACGAGGCCAGCATCGGGGGCGTGCCCGGGACGACCCCGCTCCTCATCTGGGCCGGTCGGGAGATCGGGGACGAGGGGCTGGAGCAGATGGCCGTCGCCCACGCCAACCGCCACGCCGAGATCTGCGTCCGGGCGGACGGGTCGGTGAACCAGTCGGCCTCCTTCGACGTGGAGACCGGCGAGCTTCGGCGCCGCTACACGCACAATGGCGCCCGCGACGACAGCACCTGGGCCCGGGCGCAGGCCTGGGCCATGGCCGGTTTCGTCCAGGCGGCCCGCTGGCAGCCTCCCTTCCGGGAGGTGGTGGTGCGGGTGAGCGACTGGTGGGTGGACCACCTGCCCGCCGACGGCGTGGCCTTCTGGGACTTCGACGACCCCGAGATCCCGAACACCAACCGCGACACCTCGGCCACGGCCATCGCCGCCGCCGCCCTGCTCAAGGCGGCCAGGTTGATCCCGGAGCGGGAAGGCCGGTACCGGGAGACGGCGGAGCGCATGGTACGGGCGTTGATCGACCGCCACCTGACGCCGGCCGGCGGGGAGGATCCGAGGCCGCCGGGGATCCTGACCGATGGCTGCTACGACCGGCGGACGGGCCTCGCCACCCGGAACGAGTTGATCTGGGGCGACTACTACCTCTTCGAGACCCTCTGCGCGCTCGACGAGCACCTGGACCCGGTCCTGGTCTA
>JAJPKS010000314.1 GCA_021323605.1 Bacillota bacterium
CCGCGTGCGCCTGGTGACCGCTCCACCCCGCTACGTGGCCGGCGAGGAGACGGCCGCCGTCCGCTTCGTCGACGGCGGCCCGGCCCGGCCGACCTTCCGGCCGCCGCGACCCTTCGAACGGGGGGTTCGGGGCCGGCCCACGCTGGTGCAGAACGTCGAGACCCTGGCTCTGGTCGCCCTGCTGGCCCGGTTCGGGCCGACCTGGTATCGGACCGTGGGGACGTCGTCGGCACCGGGGCCGCTGCTGGTGACGGCGACCGGGGCGGTGCGCCGGCCGGGCGTGTACGAGGTGCCCCACGGCATCTCGCTGGGCCAGGTGCTGGCCATTGCCGAGCCCGCCGGCCCCATGGCCGGGATCCTGCTCGGAGGGTACTTCGGCGCCTGGGTGACGCCGGCCCGGGCGGAGTCGGTGGTGCTCGACGACGAGGCCCTGGCGGAGTCCGGCCTCGGGCTCGGGTGCGGGGTGGTGGTCGCACTCCCGGAGGAGGCCTGCCCTCTGATGGAGACGGCACGTATCCTCGACTTCCTGGCCCACGAGAGCGCCCGGCAGTGTGGTCCCTGCGAGCGCGGCCTGCCCGCCCTGGCCGGGGTGGCCTACCGGCTCGCCAGCGGCCAGGGCGGGGCGGATGAGGTGAAGCTCCTCCAGCGCTGGGCCGGCCAGCTGCGCGGCGGCCGAGGGGCCTGCAAGCATCCCGACGGCGCCGTGGCCCTGCTCACCAGCGCCCTGGACGCGTTCCCCGAGCACGTGCGCCTCCACCTCCGCACCGGCGCCTGCCCCGCCGTCCGGTCGGCCAGTTGGCTGCCCTTCCCGCCGCCCGGGGAGGGATGGCGGTGAGGCATCGCCTGCGGGTCAACCCGATCGCGTGCGCCGGCCACGGCCTCTGCGCGGAACTCTTCCCGGAGCGGGTGCGGCTCGACGACTGGGGCTATCCGATCGTGGCCCCGGACCCGTTCGACGAGCGCCTGCTGCCGCACGCGCGGCGGGCGGTCGACCACTGCCCCCGCCTGGCGCTCTTGCTGGAGCGCCTCGAGCCCGGGCCCGGCCGCGCCGGCGCCTGAGCGGCCGGGGGCCGGGCGCTCCACGCGGAGGCCCGGCCCGGTTCTGGGGGGGTGGGAAGGCAGGGAGACGAGGCCTTCACCTCACCCAACGCGGGACGGCCCCGCGCTGGTCGCCGGCCCGCGGTCGTGGATGGGTGCTGGTTCGGGACCGGTGGGTCCGAGCCGGGCCGTGGGTCGACGGTGGACCCCTTGCCGGCGGCCGGACTCACGCGGCCTCGGCCACCTCTGCGGGTGGGGCCGAGGCGCCCCGCCACGCCGGCGGGATGGCCCCGGCCAGCGTCGCCGCCAGCGCCGCCGCCGGCGGGATCAGCGTCGAGGGCCGCACGACCGCTGCCACCGAGACCGCGCCGGCCGGCGAGGGGAGCGGGAGGTGGAGGGCGGCGACCGCGAGGGCCGCCAGCAGCAGCCCCGCCAGCGGCGAGAGCACTGATGGGACGACGACGGCGACGAGCAGCTGGCTGCGGGTCGCCCCCATGGCGCCCGTCACCGCCAGCGCGGCCCTCTGCCTCCGGGTGCGGAGGAAGAGGGTGCAGAGGTAGCCGACCGCCACCAGGATCAGGAGGAGGTTGGCGACGAGCCCCGGCTGACCGGGAGGGAGGAGGGCCCGGTGCCACTCCGGCCAGGTGAGCGACGCCGTCCTCCCCCCCGAGGCCAGCTCCCGCACCAGGGCGTCGAGGCCGACCAGGAGCGGCAGGAGGCGCCGCAGCCCTCGGAGGGACGGATCGCGCCGCATCGCCGCCCCGATCGCGACCGCCGGCGGGAGGACCCAGGTGCGAAGCGAGCGGTGCCGGCCCGGCCGTCCTCCCGAGACCGGGGGCGAGCCGGGGGAGGTCGCGCTCCGGGCGGTGAGGGCCGCCGCCAGGACCACCGCCAGCAGGCAGAGGGCGGCCCCGCCCAGAGCGGAGATCGCGCCCGGGCCGGCGATCCCCGTCACCGGCGCGGCGGCGGCCGCCCCCAGGACGACGCCCGCCGTCCCGATCACGACCGGCTGGAGGCCGGCCACGGCTGCGAGCTGTCGCGGGGTGAGGCCAAGGGTCCCCAGCAGGTGGAGCCGGGGGCGCTGGGCCTGCACTAGGCAGGCACCGACGCCTTTCGCCGCGGCCAGGACCGCGAGCCCGGCGGCGAGGTCGAGGCCGACGGCGACGGTGAGGCGCCAGTCCGCTGCCGTGAGACCGGCCGGGACACGGATCGCCGCCCCCGCGCCCGGCGCCAGCACCGCGATGCTGGCCGCCGTGAGGGCGACGGCGAAGACGGTCACGGCCTCCGGCCGGCAGCGCCCGAGCCCGCCCAGGGCCGCGCCGAGGAGCGCCCCGACGCGGCTCGACCGGCGCTCCTTCACGCCGTCTCCCCGCCGGGGTCCGACCCGGCGGCCGTGGCCTCCGTCCCTTCCACGAGCGCCGGCGCGAGCTCTGTGTCCTCGACCACGCGTCCATCCAGCAGCTTCACGACTCGCTCGGTGCAGGCGCCGGCGACCTCCGGCTCGGCGGTGGCGACCACGATGGTCGAGACCTCGGGGCGCAGCGCGGCCAGCAGGCGGGTGACCTCGGCGCCCGAGCCGCTGTCGAGGCCGGCGGTGGGCTCGTCCACCAGCAGCAACGGCGGCTGGTTGACCACCGCCCGGACGATGGCCGCCCGTCGCCGCCGGCCGGGTGACAGCTCGGCCGGCCGGCTGCCCACCCGGTCGCTCAGGCCGGCCCGCTCGAGCAGGTCGAGCGCGCGGGCGCGCGCCCGGGAAGCGGGCGTGCCCGCGACCCTGGCCGCCAGGAGCAGGTTGTCGAGAAGGGTCAGCTCGGGCAGGAGGGGCAGGCGCGGCGACGCGTAGCCGAGGTGGTGGCGGCGGAAGCGGGCCAGGTCGGCCTCGTCCAGGAGGTCCAGCAGGTAGCCGTCCACCACCACGCAGCCGCCGCTGGGACGGTCGAGGCCGGCGACCAGGTCGAGGATCGTCGACTTGCCGCTGCCCGAGGGCCCGACCAGGGCCACGAACTCCCCCTCCTCGATGGTGAGGTCCACCCCCGACAGGGCCGTCACCTCGCCGA
>JAJPKS010000350.1 GCA_021323605.1 Bacillota bacterium
CTGGGACGTGGTCGACCAGCGCACCATCCGCCCCGGTCAGGTGCCGGTGGTGGGCTTCATCTACCCGCCGCCCCAGGACGAGCGCTAGGACGGGCGCGGCCGGGACCTTCCCCCGCGCCCGGGGTCTCCGATCCCGCCGGGGACTCAGGGGTCGGGAAGGGGGCCGTGGGCTCGTACGGTCAGGGAGCGAGCACGGGCTCGAGCGCCGTCCAGGGCGTCGCCGTAGTGACCGAGCAATTCCTCGGTCACCTCGGACCAGTCCGTGGCCACCCGACGGAGGGCCCGGGCGATGGCCGGGCGGTCGGGTTCGCCGCCGAGCAGGCGGTCGACGGCGGCCATCAGCTCGCGGTCGTCGTCGGGGCTCACCAGCTCGCCGGCGACCATCCCCTCCAGGAGCTCCGCCGAGGCCGGAGTCCGGGCCGCCACCACGGGCAGGCCCGAGGCCAGTGCCTCCAGCAGCGCCAGGCCCAGGGTGTCCGTGGTCGAGGGAAACACGAAGACGTCCGCGCTGGCGTAGGCGGCGGCCAGTTCCTCGCCGTGCAGCTCGCCGGTGAAGGTGACCCGGTCTCCCGCCAGCACGGCGGCCAGCCGGGAGCGCGCCGGGCCGTCGCCCACCAGGGCGAGGTGGAGGTCGGAGACGGTGGTCAGGGGACGTAGCCGCTCGAGGCTCTTCTCCGGGGCCAGGCGTCCGACGTAGAGGACCAGGCGACGCTCGGGATGGCCGGAGGTCAGTCGAGCCCGCATCCCGGGACTCGGGGCACGGGGCCGGAACCGGTGCAGGTCCACGCCCCGCCGCCAGATCCGGATCCGACAGATGCCCCTGGCGCTCAGCTCGGCGGCGGAGGCGCTCGAGGTGACCAGGTTCAGGTCGGCCAGCCGGTGGGCTCGACAGATCACGGACCAGGCGAGCCGCTCGGCCACCCCGAGGTGGTAGAAGCGCGCGTACTGAGCCACGTGGGTGTGGTAGGAGCAGACCAGCGGGATCTTCCGTCGTCGGGCGTAGGAGATGCCGGCCCAGCCCAGGAGGACCGGGTTCACGGCGTGGACCAGATCGGGCCCGAACCGGTCGAGGACGCTCCACACCCGCGGCAACGGCAGCCCCCAGGGCTGACCGGCGTAGATGAAGGGGATCCCGAGGCTGGGGACGCCGGTCACCTGGACGCCCTTGACGGGCTGGTCGCACCGCGCCGGCGCGATCACCAGCAGCTCGTGGTCCCGTCGGCTGAGTTCGAGGACGGTCGAGCTCAGCCGGGTCACGACCCCGTTGACGGTGGGGAGCCAGGTCTCGGTCACGTAGGCGATGCGAAGCCTCCGGTCCCTGGGCGGGGCCGCCAGCGCGGTGGGCACGACCGCCGGGGCCGAGGGGACCTCCACCCCGCGTCGGCGGTCGGGCGGGGGTTCCGGGGGCGATCGGTCGGATCGGCGGCGCATCACCGTGTCCGGGGATCGGTCGGGCCGGGGGCTCGCCCCCGGCGCCGTCGGGCGGCTTCTCCCGGCGACGGCCCCCGGAGGATGCCTGGCGCGCCGGTCCTCACGGACGCATCCTCAGGGAGTTCCAATGTCCCGGTGGTACCGTGCGGCCATGTGCTCAGGCTCGGGCGGATGCTCCTCTGCCCGCGCGCTCCCGACGTCTCGGCCCTGAGCGGACGCGTGCTGCCGGGCCTCGCCGGTCCCGCACACTTGGCCGCGCCGGCGGCGATCTGCGGCCTCCTCTTCATCGAGGAGGTAGGGGTGCCCCTGCCCATGTTCCCCGCCGACGCGCTGCTGGTCACCGCCGGGCTCCTCATCGCCTCCGGGGCCGACCGGCCCTGGGCGCTGGTGCCCCTGGTGATGCTCTCGGACTTCGCCGGGGCGGTGGTGGGATACCTCTGGGCTCGGGCGGTGGGGAGTCACGAGATCGTCCGCCTGGCGAGGCGGTTCGGCGCCGAGACGGCGCTGGAGCGGGTCGTGGACCGCCTGCGCCGCTACGGTGCGGCCGGGGTCCTCGTCGGCCGCCTGGTGCCGGGGACCCGGGTGTACACCAACCTGGTGGCGGGGGCGGCGGGCGTGCGGCCACGGGTGTTCGTGTCCGTCCTGGCCCCCTCGGTGGTGATCTGGGCCGGGTCGGTGATGGCCCTCGGCGCCCTCGTCGGTGCTCCTGTCCAGCGCGCGCTGGACGCGGTCGAGACCCAGCTCTTCGACGTGGTGGTGGTGCTCGTCGTGCTGGGTGCGCTCTACCTGATGTTGCGCCGGATGCCCCCGGCCCGCAGCGCTCGCCTGGCCTCCGCCGGCCGGTGGCCGGTGCGGCTGCCGCTGGCGACCGGTGTCGACCTGCTCCTGGTGGCGGTCCTCACCGTCGCCATTGCGGCCAGGTGGGAGCCGTGGCACCACCTCCCTGCGACCGTGGGGTTGACTCTGGTGGCGGGGGCCACGTCCCTGGCCTACGTCGCCCTGGCCCGCAGGACCGCCGGCGGCACCGCGGGCGAGATCCTGTTCCGCGTCAGCTACGCGCGGCCGCGCATCCATCGGAGCTGAGCCGGCGGCACACGGATGCGCCGATTCCCGTGATGCCCCCGTTCGCCGGCCGGCCCGCGCCCACCGCGGCCGGCCATCGGCTCTCCACGATCGCAGACTACCCGAGCGTCCGGAGGCGGCGCGCCCCGACTCGGAGGATAATGGTTCTGTTGCAGAGCGAAATCTCTTCACCGACGTCGAGCGTTGCACGGGATCTGGCCGAGGTCGTGCATCGGATTCGCCGTCTGATCCGACACCGGCTGCGGGCCGAGTGGGGCGCCTCCCCGCTGCCCGAGGCCCAGCTGGAGGTCATCCGCCTGCTCCGTTCCCGACCCGGGCTCCGCGTCCAGGAGGCGGCCGATGCCCTGGGCGTCGCGCCCAACACGGTGAGCACGCTGGTCCGCCAGCTCGAGGCGGCCGGCCTCCTCGAACGGGGCGGCGACGACGGGGATGGACGGGTGACCAGGCTCCGCCTGACCCCGACCGCGAAGGAGCGCATCGAGCGCTGGCACGACGCCCGCCAGGCGCTGGTGGCCGCGGCCCTGGCGGCCTTGCCCGAGGAGGACCGGCGTCGGATCCAGGACGCCCTGCCGGCGCTGGGGCGACTGGCGCTGGTCCTGGGCCCGGAGGGCTGCCGTCACCGCCTCCCGGTCGGGGCTCCGGACCCGCCGGAGACCGAGCCGTCCCGGTGAGCGAGGTCGCCAGGCGGCCGTTCGCGGAGACCGTCCCGACGCCGGCCGTCGAGTGCCGGGAGCTGAGCCACCGGTTCGGATCGGTGCAGGCGCTCGACGGGGTCGAGTTCGTGGTCGGTTCGGGCGAGGTCTTCGGGCTACTGGGCCCCAACGGGGCCGGCAAGACGACCACCATCCGGGTCCTGGTCACGTTGCTCCGGCCCGATCGCGGCACCGTCCGTGTCTTCGGCCTGGACGTCGTGCACAACGCCATGGCCGTTCGCCGGGCCATCGGCTACGTTCCCCAGCAGCTCTCGGCCGACCAGAGCCTCAGCGGCTACGAGAACGTCTGGCTCTTCGCCCGGCTGTTCGATGTCCCCCGTGCCCAGCTCCGATCCCGGGTCCAGGAGGCGCTGGCCCTGATGGGGTTGGAGGAGGCCGCGCACCGTCCCGTGGCCACCTATTCGGGCGGCATGGTGCGGCGGCTGGAGCTGGCCCAGGCGCTGGTCAACCGGCCGCGCCTGCTGGTGCTGGACGAGCCCACCATCGGGCTCGATCCGGTGGCCCGGGCCGGGGTCTGGCAGCGCGTGCAGGAGCTACGAGCGCGAACCGGAATGACCGTTCTCCTGACCACGCACTACATGGACGAGGCAGACCGTCTGTGCGATCGCCTGGCCCTGATGCACCGAGGGCGGGTGGTGGCCCTGGACACCCCGGCCCGGTTGAAGCAGTCGCTGGGCCGGACGGCGACCCTCGACGACGTCTTTCGTCACTACACGGGAAGCCAGCTCGAGGAGAGCGGGAGCTTTCGCGATGTCCGCAGCACACGCCGAACTGCGCGCCGCCTCGGCTGAGGTCCGTCCCCACTGGTGGCGGCTGTTGCCGAGCCGGGTCTGGACCTTCTGGGTGGTCGAGCTCTACCGCATCCGCCATGATCGGACCGAGCTGTACACGCGCGCCATCCAGCCCGCGCTCTGGCTCGTGATCTTCGGGGAGACCTTCAACCGGCTGCGCGTGATCCCCACCGGGGGGCTCCCCTACCTCGACTACATGGCCCCCGGCATCATCGCCCAGTCCGGCCTGTTCATCGCCATCTTCTACGGCATCCAGATCATCTGGGAACGTGACGCTGGCGTGCTGGCCAAGCTCCTGGCCACGCCAACGCCGCGGGTGGCGCTGGTCTCGGGTAAGGCGTTCGCGGCCGGGCTGCGAGCCGCGATCCAGTCGGTGATCGTGTTCGCCCTGAGCGCCCTGCTCGGGGTGTCCATGAATTGGAACCCGCTGCACCTCGCGGCGGCGGTGCTGGTGGTCATGGTCGGTTCGGCCTTCTTCTCCACACTGTCCATGACCATCGCCGGCGTGGTGCTGAGCCGCGAGCGCTTGATGGGGATCGGGCAAGCGCTCACCATGCCGCTCTTCTTCGCCTCCAACGCCCTCTATCCGGTTCACGTCATGCCCGGCTGGCTGCAGGCACTCAGCGTGGTGAATCCCCTGAGCTACGAGGTCGAGGCCCTGAGGGGAATCCTGGTGGGGACACCGGCCAACCTGCTCCTGGACGGGCTCGTGCTGGCGGCGGCGCTGGTCGCCGGGGTGACGGCCTCCTCCACCCTCCTCGGGCGTCTGGCGCGCTGAGGCGGGACGGCCCGCCCTCCGCCCCCCGGCGTGCGCCGGCGAGGCTTCCGAAGGGCGATTCGGCGTGGCTCTCCGATCCGCTCCGGCGTGCCGCGGGCGCTCGGGCATCGGCCGGTCGCTCGCCTCGGCACGCCTTCGGGCCCCTCGACCAGGGGCGCTCGACGGTGGTGTGTCGCCTCCAGGGTGTCGACAAGCCTCCGGCTCAGGCTGCTGGTGCCACCTCTCTGGTTCGGTGCGCCCCGGTGCCAACCTGCGCCGAAGAGGCCGGTGCATCAGCCGGCTCCTCGTCCCTGGCCGCCCGTCACCTGCGCTTGAGCGGCCGGGTGCCAGTCCCGCGTCTCGCAGATCTGGAATTGCAGGTGTCGTGCAGCGAGTGGTCAGATGAGCGAAACTACGTTCAAACAAAATTACCTTCAAACTGAGGGACTGGAGGTATCGGATGCCGAGAACACCCAAGACGCTGAGGATCGAGGACCTGCGCCGCCACCTTGGCGATGAAAGGGTCGACGATCTGGTTCGGTCCATCGTCGGCACGAGAAGGGCGATGCCGCCCTCGGCGACCAGGATCAGCAGGCAGCAGCTCGACCGGACTGTGGCGCTGGTGAACGGGGAGGCCGTGGGGAACGCCAGGCGCGCCTGGATCGGTACCGTGCCCGTCTTCCGTTACTACTTCGCCGAGAGCGCACAGCGCCGCCGTTTCTTCAACGAGTGGGCGGAGAGGATTCGCGACTCTCTGCCCGAGGAAGCGGGCGGTCGCAGGCGCTCCCGCCGAGCCAGGGAGGCAACCGAGGCGACGGCCGAGGTCTGACGGCGCGACCGTGTCCCCACGCAGGCGGGTGTCCTGACGCCGCCTGATCAGGACGGCGTCAGGCCCTCCCAGCGCGCGATGAGATCCAGGTGGAGACCGAACTGATCCAGCACCTTGGTCACCGTGTGGTCGACCAGGTCCTGGAGGGTGGAGGGCAAGTGGTAGAACGCCGGGACCGGGGGCAACAGCACGGCTCCGGCCTCGGCCGCCTGCACCATCAGGCGGAGGTGTCCCAGGTGGAGGGGCGTCTCGCGGACCACCAGCACCAGCTTGCGGCCCTCCTTGAGGCACACGTCGGCGGCCCGGACGATGAGGTTGTCGTTGGCGCTGTTGGCGATCGCGGACAACGTGCGAATGGAGCAGGGAGCGACCACCATGCCGTCGGTCACGAACGTGCCGCTGGCCGGCGCCGCCCCGATGTCCCGTTCGTCGTGGACCACGTCCGCGAGCGCGACCACCTCGTCCGGGTCGCGCCTCATCTCGTACTCGATGGTCTTTCGGGCGGCGGCGCTCATCACCAGGTGGACCTCGACGTCGAGCGGCCGCAGGACCTCCAGCAGCCGCACGCCGTAGTGGGGGCCGCTGGAGCCGCTGATCCCGATCACCAGACGGCGTGGAGGCATGAGCCGCTACATACCACAATGGCAACCATGAAGAGGAGGGGAAGGTGAGCCGGTCTGCCGGGGATGCGCTGCCCGAGGCCATTCAGCGCCGCCTGGACGGGGGCGACCTGTCCGGGGCGATCGACCTCACCGTGCTGCTGCTGACCGTGGATCCCGAGGGGTGGCCGAGGGTCGCCATGCTGAGCGCCGGCGAGGTGCTGGCCACCGGCGCGCGGACCCTGCGCCTCGCCCTCTGGCCGGAGAGCACCACCACGGCCAACCTGACCCGGTCCGGTCGAGCGACCCTGGCCCTGGTCGAGGGCGGGGCCGGCTGGTACTTCCTCTGCAGCGCCCGCCGTCGTGCCGATCTGGCGCTGCCCGGGCGTTGTCTGGCCTCGTTCGAGCTGAGGGTCGAGGAGGCGCTGGAGGACGTGGTCCCCTACGCTCAGCTGACGGGAGGGATCACGTTCCGTCTGGCGGAGCCGGAGCAGACCGTGGCGGCCTGGACGGAGACGCTGGCGGCGCTGCGCGGCGGCCCGGGCGGCTGAGCCCCGGCCTCGGCCTTCTCCCGGAATCCGGGGGGGTGCGATCGGGGCGTGTGGATGGTCAGGGGCGCGGCGGAGGACGGGGCATCGTCTCCGGATCTTGACGGGTCGCCTTCTCCTCCCTACCTTCCCCCCGTGCCCCGTGGGCTGCCGCGCACCAACCTGCCCGCCGAACGGAGCAGCTTCGTGGGTCGCCGGCGAGAGCTGCGGGCGCTGGGTCGCCTGCTCGCCTCGTCCCGCCTGGTCACCCTGGTGGGGCCGGGCGGGGTCGGCAAGACCCGGCTGGCGCTGCGGGCGGCGGCCGATGCACTCGAGGACGTCCCCGATGGAGTCTGGCTGGTCGAGCTCGGGAGCCTCGACAACCCCGCCCTCCTGGATCAGGTGGTCGCGACCGAGCTCGGACTGCAACCGCAGGCCGGCACCTGGTTGTTGCCTGCCCTGATCGATTCGCTGCGGTCCAGGGTCCTCCTGCTGGTCCTGGACAACTGCGAGCATCTGATCGACGCCTGCGCCGCGCTGACGGACGTCCTGCTGGCCCGGTGCCCCCGCTTGCGGATCCTGGCCACGAGTCGCCAGCCCCTGCACCTGGAGGGCGAGTCGGTGCTGATCGTGCCGCCGCTCGACGCGCCGGGGCCGGAGGAGGCGCCGGATGCCGACGCGATGTGGGAGCACGACGCCGTTCGCCTGTTCGTGGCCCGGGCTCGGGACCTGGTGCGCGACTTCCAGCTCACCTCCGAGAACGCGGCCGCGGTCGCCGACGTCTGCCGGTGCCTGGACGGCCTGCCCCTGGCCCTGGAGCTGGCCGCGGTCTGCCTGCCCGTCCTCGGCGTGGAGGGCCTGCGGGCGCGGCTCGACGACCGTTTCCGGCTGCTGAGCCGTGGCCGCCGCTCGGCCGAGCCCCGGCAGCGGGCCCTGCGGGCGGTCTTCGATTGGAGCCACGACCTCCTGGACGAGCCGGAGCGGGTCCTGTGGCGGCGGCTGGCGGTCTTCCCCGGGCCCTTCGACCTGGAGACCGCGGAGGCGGTCTGCGGCGATGATCCGCTGCCCGCCGAGCAGGTGCTGGGCCTGCTCCTGGAGCTGGTGGACCGGTCACTGGTGAGCGTGGTCCCAGAGGGCGCCCGGATGCGGTACCGGCTGCTGGAGACGGTGCGCGCCTACTGCCTCGAGCACCTGCGTGCGGCCGGCGAGGAGACGGCGACCCGGCGCCGTCACCTCCAGTGGTACGCGCGGCTCTCCGCGGCCGCGTGCCGTGACTGGCTGGGTCCCCGGCAGGGCTGGTGGCTGGACCGGCTGGAGCGGGAGGTCGACAACCTCCGGGTCGCCCTCGAGCACGTCGAGGGGGACCTGGTCGAGATCGGCCTGGAGATGGCCTCGAACCTCTGGCTGTTCTGGTACGCCCGGGGCCGGCTGGCGGCCGGACGGTGGTTCCTGCACCGGCTGTTGGAGGTCGCCCCAGAGGCCGGCCCGGTCCGGGCCCGGGCGCTCGCCAACGCGGCCTACCTCGGGCTGGCCCAGGGTGACCGGGAGACGGCGGTGGCCGAGGCCGAGGAAGCGCTGCGCCTGGCCCGGGAGACCGGGGATCCCTGGTTGCTGCCCGAGGTGCTGGTCATCCGCGCCCTGGCGGCCCGGGCGAGCCACGACGGCGCCCGGGCCGAGGCGCTCCTGCGCGAGGCGCTGGACCTCTATCGAGCCCAGGGACGGCAGGCCCGCGTGGCGGTGGCGGTGGCGGGGCTGGGGAGCCTCGCCCTGGAGGCCGGCGACGACGAGCGCGCGCTGGGGTTGCAGCGCGAGGCCGAGGCGCTGCACCGGGCGGCCGGCGACGACTGGAACCTCGGCTTCTGCCTCTTCGAGCAGGCCGTGATTCGCTGGCGCCTGGGGGACACGGGGGAAGCGCGACGGCAGATCGCGGAGGCGCTGAGCCTGCGCCGGCGGCTCGACGACCGCCGCGGGATCGCGTCCTGCATCGACGCCATGGCCTGGCTGATCGCGACCGAGGGAGAGCACGAGCGCGCGGCCAGGTGGCTGGGGGCGGCGGACGCGGCCTGGCAGGCCATTCCGGCCGCGATCGCGCCGCAGTGGCAGCGCTATCGCGAGGCGTGCGAGGCCGCGTGCCGGCGGTCGCTGAGCGGCGAGCGCTTCCGGCGCGCCTACGAACGGGGCCGGCACGACCGGCTCGACGACCTCCTCGCCGATCCCGGCGTGGGGACCGGTCGCGCCTCCGAACCCGCCGCGCCAGCGCCGCCCGCCCTCTCGCCCCGCGAGCTCCAGGTGGCCCGGCTGGTGGCCCGGGGGCTGACGAACAAGGAGATCGCGCGCCGCCTCGGCATCTCCCCCCGCACGGCGGAGACGCACGTCGAGCACATTCTGGCCAAGCTGGCCCTCTCCTCCCGCGCCCAGATCGGCGCCTGGGTGGGGGCCAGGGACGAGGGCGCCTCGCTCCGTACGTAGTCTTCCGGATGTCATCCCTCCCCCTGCCGGCTAGCCTTGCCGTGTGCACGTCGGCGGAGGTGGAGTGGAGCGGCCCCGCGGAGGGGAGATGAGGTGCACGCGACCCAGCCTGTTCCTGGTTGAGCGCAGCCTGCCCGGGGTGGGAGCGGAGGACCTCCTCGCCTGCCGGATGGCACTGGTCGAGAGTTGCCGTCGTCTGTCCCGGCGCGGCCGCCCGATCCGCTACCTGCGCAGCACCCTGGCCCCGGCGGAGGGTCGCTGCTTCTGCCTGTTCGAGGCCGGTGGGGTGGAAACGGTCAGGGTCGCCAACGAGACGGCGCAGTTCCCCTTCGCACGGGTCTACGCCGTGGTCGAGCTTCCGGTGACCGAGGCGGGAACGGTGGTCTGATGGACACACCGGTGATCTCCGAGCTGGAGCAGCTGATCAAGCGGGAGCTGGCCCGAGAGCTCCACGACCAGGTCGTCCAGGACCTCACGACCATGCTCGTCGAGCTCGAGGTGTTCAAGATCGGCGGCATCGACCGGCAGGCGACCCTGCAGCAGATCGAGGCCGTCCAGGGCTCGTTGCGCGGCGTGCTCGGCCGCCTGCGCGGGCTTCTCTACGGCCTGCGTGGTGAGGAGAGCTGGGAGTCGGGGTTCGTGGGCAGCCTGCGCACCTTCGCCGATCAGCACCGGGCCCGGACCGGCACCCGCGTCCTGGTCCGGGCCAGCCAGGGGTGGCCCGACCCCATCCGGCGCCCGGCAGCCCATCACCTGCGCGGCATCGTCCAGGAGGCGACCACCAACGCCCAGCGGCACGGTGCGGCCTCCTCGGTCTGGGTGACGCTGGGCGTCGACGGGCCCGACCTCGCCCTGGTGACCATCCGCGACGACGGCCGGGGCCTGGCCGGCGACGTCCTGTCCCGGCCGGGGCTCGGGCTGCTCGGCATGCGTGAGCGGGCGCTGCTTCTGGGAGGACGCCTGGCCGTGCGCAGCCGGCCGGCGCGGGGGACCAGCGTCCGGGTGGTGGTGCCACGGGCGGCGCTGACCTGACCGGTCGTCGCCGCCCGCACCATGGCTCCTACCCCCACTACCGGCGCCGGGCCCTCATCCGAGGGCCCGGTCACCCCCACCGGCGTCGCCGGCCGCCCTCAGCGGCCGACGTTCGCGCGGTTGGTTCGGAACCCCGGCTGCGAGCCCAACAGACGGAAGGGCCGCTTCAGGTCCTCCTGCCACAGCAGCGAGTCCATGGCGATGTTGAGCGGCTGGTCCTGGATGGTCAGCTCGTAGACGGGCTCCGGCCCCGAACGGTGGTGGTGGACCATCCAGCCCGGCGCCGAGAGCATCAGGTCCCCCGCCTTCCAGTGGTAGGTCTTGCCCCCCACCACGCTGCTGCCGCTGCCGGCGAAGTAGTAGTTGATGGCGGCCGAGGAGTGGCGATGGGGCCGGTCCACGATGTTCGCGGGCCGGACCGTGATGGTGGCGAAGAAGTTGTTGGTGGTCCCGTTGGTCCGGCCCGTGGCCGGGTTGTAGAGCAGGAAGAGGCGGCGGCCTCGATACTCGGGCCCCAGGGCCGCGAGCTGGTCCAGCTCGGCCTTGACCGCCCGCCAGGGCCAGTGGAGCGCCTTCTGCTCGACCACGGGCGGGTTGACCAGTCGCTCGTAGGACATCAGGTGGGCGCCCTGGTCGGTGAGCTGGAAGACGTCCCGGCCTCCGGGCAGCGACTGCTCCTCCTCGTCCGACTCCGGGTCGGCCGTCCCGGCCTCGACCTCCGGGCCGGGGTTCTCCTCGACCACGTGGATGTTCATCTTCTCCAGGAGGGCGGCGTTGCTGTAGGTGAGCCGGACCTGGATCTGGTCACCGTCGTTGCGGTGGCTGTACACGGCCATGGAAGGGTGGTAGACGACGTCGTACTGCTCGAAGGCGATCTCCCGGCCGGCGATGGTCGTGGTGCCCCGGCCCTGGATGCAGAAGCTGACCTGAGAGGAGTTGTGGCGGATGGGCGCCGTGCACTCGCCGGGCAGCAGGACGTCCAGCGAGACCTGGATGCCCGGGGCCAGGCCCAGACCCGGCTCCTGGGCCCGGGGATGGACGATCAGGGCGCTGCGCCGCCCATTGGCGGGCGCCGGCTGCGCCGTCAGCCGCTCCACCTGGTCCTCGATCTGCTCTTTCGGGATGACCAGGGGCTCCCAGAGATCGAGTTCCTCCGGGGTGGCCCCGGAGCGATCGACGAAGCGGGCGCTGCGCTCCTGGCTCATGATCGCGATCCTCCTTCTTTGGTGGCGTCCACGGCGCTCACCCGGAGGCCGGGCGGCAGGCGGCGGGTTGGCTCCAGCGGCCTCCCGATGCCACGGGCGAGCGCCTCGCGGTAGACGTGAGCGCCCAGGGCCACGTCGGCGAGGCCCACACCGAGCGCCTTGCAGAGCGTGAGATCGGCGCCGGCGGGCCGCCGGGCGGCGTCGGCGACCAGGCGTGAGAGCGGGAGCACGCGGGCCCAGGCCGCGTCCTCGTCGCCGAGCCGTTCGCGGAGCTCGCGCGAGTGGGCACGTGCCTGAGCGAGGCTGTCCACCGCGACCACCCGGCAGCGGTCGAGGAGCCGGGGCTCGAACTCCGCCCGCTCGAGCGTGATCGCGCCCATGGCGTTGACGTGGGCCCCGGACTCGGGCATGTCCGCGGCCAGGAAGGGGGTGGTGGCGCGGGTGGCGAGCGTGATCACGTCCGCGGCGCTGACGGCGGCGGCCGGGTCCTCGTACCCCTCCGCGGGCAGGTCGAGCTCGGACCGGATGCGGTCGACCAGGGCCCGGCGACGCTGCGGGTCGCGGCCGTAGACCCGAACCATCCGCAGGGGGCGGACGGCGGCCACGGCCGCCACCTGGGGGAGGGCCTGGGCACCGGTGCCGCAGATGGCGAGCACCGAGGCGGTGGGCTCGGCCAGGTGGTGAGTGGCCACGGCGCTCACGGCGGCGGTGCGCAGCTGGCCCAACGCGAAGGCCTCGATCACGGCCCGGAGGCGGCCGTCGCCGGTGCCGAAGAGCAGCAGCAGAGGATCGGCCCCGCCGTGGGCGTGCAACCAGGTCTTGGTCCCCGCCAGGCCCGCGGGCTCGAACACCGCCCCGACCGCGTGCAGGCTCCCGTCCTTCCAGCCGAGCTGGGTCTTGACCAGGTTCCGGGCCGTGCCCGCAGCCTCGGCCCGGAACCCCTCCTCCACCGCCTCGATGGCCTCGGCCAGTCCGACCACGGCCACCACGTCGGCCTCCGTGAGCCAGATCGGGGCGGGCGCGGACACGCCGGTCAGCCGAGGATCCAGCCCCAGCGCTCGCGGGTCCGCCGCTTCTCCTCGGGGCTGGGGCCGATGGCGTGGGGGAAGCGGTCACGCCACTCGAAGGGTCGGGTGGCGTCGATGATCAGGCGGGAGTTGAAGCCCTTTTCCTCGGGGGGGATGGCCGGGTCCAGGGGCCCGCTCCAGGCGCGGGAGATGACGTCGATGGAGCGTTCCGGGTCGGCCCGGGTGCAGATGGCCCAGATCACCTCGTCGAGGTCGGAGACGTCGACATCGGAGTCCACCACCACGGTGATGCGGCCCAGGTAAGCACCGGTGCGGCACTGGGCGGCGACGTGGCCGGCCTGCCGGGCGTGGCCCGGGTACCGTTGCTCGATCGCCACCACGTTGAACAGGCGGCAGCCGCCCACGCCGTGGCACCAGGCCGCGGTCACGTCCGGCACCCCGGCCAGCCGCAGCTCACGTCGGAGGTTGGCACTGCGCAGGTACTGACGGAAGCGGTGGGCCTCGTAGGGCGGCTTCTCGGGGGGGACGCCCAGGATGATGGGGTGGTCGCGGTGGTAGACGGCGCGCACCTCGAAGACCGGCTCGTCGCGGGCCCCGGAGGCGTAGTAGCCGGTCCATTCGCCGAACGGTCCCTCGCTGCGGCGTCGGTCCGGCCGCAGGAACCCCTCCAGGGCGATCTCCGCCCGGGCGGGGATGGGCAGCCCGGTGTGGCGTCCGCGAATGCACTCGACCGGACGCCCGCGCACCCCTCCCACCCACTCCAGCTCGCTGAGGCCAGGGGCCATCTCCAGCGCGCTGGCCACGAAGAGGAGCGGGTCCATCCCGACCAGTACCACCGCCGGCATCGGCTCCCCGCGCTGGAAGTACTTGTCGCGATGGATGCGGCCGTGCTTGCCCGGCGAGATGTAGAGTCCGGTGGCGGCCCGGTCGTGCACCTGGACGCGGTAGGTGCCCATGTTGACCCAACCGGTATCCGGATCCCGGGTCAGCACCGCGTCCCCGGTGCCCAGGTAGGGGCCGCCGTCCTCGGGGTGCCACAGCGGGGTGGGGAAACGACCGAGGTCGATGTCGTCGCCCTCGAGGACGTTCTCGCAGATGGGGCCGGACTCGACCAGCGTCGGCGGCAGCGGGTGGGTCTCGTCCATCATCCGCTCCCAGCGCTCCATCAGCTCCCAGGCCCCGATCTCCACCGGCAGCCCCAGGCTGATGGCGAGACGGCGCCGCTCGCTCTGGGCGTTGACCAGTACTCGCCAGCCCGGCTCGAAGCCGGGGATGCGGTCGAAGAGCACGGCCGGCGCGCCCTCGGTGTGCTGGAGCATCTCGGTGACACGGCCGATGCTCTCCTTGTGGTCGACGCCCTCCAGGACCCTGAGCTCGCCGATGGCGTCGACCAGGCGCAACCAGTCGCGCAAATCGTCGTGGCCGCGGCCGCGGCGCAGCTCGGCCAGCAGCCGCTCCCGGTCCTCCGGGCTGGCGTCGTCCAGTTCGACCATCCGGACCCCCGACCCGAGATCGAGGCCGGGGGGAGGCTGGCGGAGCATGGTCTGATTATCGTACCTACGCTCCAACCTGCCAAGGCCCTGCCGGCGCGGACACGGTCCCGGCCGGCACCCGGTGGGCCTTCCGGGGAGCGCGGGTCGGTGGGACCGGGCGCCCGCTCGGGCCAGGAGGGGAGGGCGGCAGACCTCAGCCGGAGGTGGAGGAGCGCCGGCGCCGCGACTCCTCGAAGGCCCGCCGGGCCCGGCTGTGGAAGTCGGAGAGGTGCTCCCGGGTGAGCCTGGCGGCCAGCTTCCCGTCCCTGGCCGCCAGGGCTCGGGCCAGCCGCCGGTGGGCCTCCTGAGAGGCCTCGGCCATGGCCGGCTGGAGCGCCTGGAGCACGTCGAAGGGCTCCTGGATCAGGGTCCGGCAGGCGGTCCACATGTCCAGCAGGGCGCCGTTGTGCGAGGCCGTCACCACCGCCCGGTGGAAGTCGAGCAGGGCCCCGGCCGCCTCCGGCCCGCGACCGGGGGGCACCTCGGCCATGGCCTGGATCTGCTCCAGCTCCCGGCTCGTGGCCCGCTCGGCGGCCAGCTCCGCCGCCAGTAGCTCCAGCGCCAGCCGGGCCTCGGAGAGCTCGACGAAGGTGGTGCCGCGGAGCTGCACGTGGGCGTTCAGCGCCTCTGTCAGCCGGGAGACGTCGGGCTCGGTGACGTAGGGACCGCCCTGGCCGCCCACGCGCACCTCGATCAGCCCCGCCGCCTCCAGCGCCCGGAGCGCGTCACGCACCGTGACCCGGCTCACGCCGAACTGCCTGGACAGCTCCCGCTCCGTGGGCAGCCGGTCGCCGGGCTGGTAGCGGCCGCTGAAGATGGCCTCGCGGATCTGGGCGACGACCTCGTTGGAGACCCGGGCCGGGCGGACACGGGTGAACTCGAAGGTCCCCGCCGGCAGGCGGCCGCCGTCGCCGGCCGGAGCCGGGGTCGAGGCGGGCGTCGAGGCGTCGTCCCAGGATGTCAACACGTTGACGATACCGGGTTCGGCGGCTATCCTGGTGCATTGGTCTGAATGTCAGACCTTACCGGCGAGTGGCGAGTGAGGACCCGAGTGACAACCGCGGACGCGGAGAGAACTGGAGGGCAGCGGTGGCGGTAGCCGACATCCGTTCCGAAACCCGGTTCACCTACCTTGGCCTGCGCGAGTGGCTCGAGCGCGTGGAGGCGATGGGGCAGCTACGGGTCGTCCACGGGGCCAACGCCGAGGAGGAGATCGGTGCCGCCACGGACGTGCTCCAGCATCACGAGGGAGCACCCGCCGTCGTCTTCGACCAGGTGCCCGGCTACGATCCCGGCTTCAGGGTGCTGGTCAACGCGCTGGGTGCCGTCGACAGGATCGCGCTCACCCTGGGGTTGCCCACCGGCCGGAGCAAGGCCGAGACCTCGGAGGGCTGGCGGCGACGGATCAAGGCCCTGGAGCCGGTGCCGCCGGTCGAGGTCGACGACGGCCCGGTGTTCGAGAACGTCCGCCGGGGTGCGGACGTGGACATGACCATCTTCCCGGCGCCGAAGTGGCATCCGGGCGACGGCGGCCGGTACATCGGCACCGGCTCTTTCGACATCACCCGCGATCCGGACGACGGCTGGGTCAACCTGGGGACCTACCGGGTCATGCTGCACGACGCCCGGCGTCTGGGTTACTACATCTCGCCGGGCAAGCACGGCCGGCTGCACCGGCAGAAGTACTTCGACCGGGGTCAGGCCTGTCCGGTGGCCATGGTCTTCGGCGCCGATCCCCTGCTCTTTCTGGCCTCGTGCACCGAGATCCCCTACGGGGTCGGCGAGTACGAGTGGGTGGGGGCGGTTCGCGGCGAGCCGCTGAGGGTCGTCCGTGGGCCCGTGACCGGCCTTCCCATCCCGGCCGACGCCGAGATCGTGGTCGAGGGCTTCGCCGACCCCTCGGAGCTGCTCCCCGAGGGGCCCTTCGGTGAGTGGACGGGGTACTACGCCTCGGACGTTCGGCCCGAGCCGGTGCTGCGGGTCGAGGCCCTCTACTACCGGAACGGAGCCATCCTGCTCGGCGAGCCTCCCGGCCAGCCGCCGGACGAGCAGTCGCGATACCGGGCGGTGCTGCGCTCGGCCCTGCTCTGCGACGAGCTGGAGCGGGCCGGCATCCCGGACGTGGTTGGGGCCTGGCAGCACGAGGTGGGCGGGGCCAGAATGTTCACGGTGGTGGCGATCAGGCAGCGGTACCCGGGGCATGCCCGCCAGACCCTCCACGTCGCCGCCCAGTGTCGGGCGGGGGCCTACGCCGGCCGTTACACGATCGTGGTGGACGACGACATCGACCCTTCGGACCTGCAGGAGGTGATCTGGGCGGTCTGCACCAGGTCGGACCCGGCCACCTCGATCGACATCATCCGGCGCTCCTGGAGCACCCCGCTCGACCCCCGCATCCCGCCCGAGCGCAAGGCGGCCCGGGACTTCACCAACTCGCGGGCGCTGATCGACGCCACCCGGCCGTGGGAGTGGCGGGACCGGTTCCCGCCCGTCAACGTGCCCCCGCGCGAGGTCCGCCAGCGGGCGCTGGAGCGCTGGGGTCACCTGCTGGAGCGTTGAGGCGTGGACGGCCAGGCGGCGGTGGTCAAGCTGAGCGCCAGGAACGTGCGCGTCCACTACTGGCGGGAGCGGTCGGACGAGCCCC
Organism: Bacillota bacterium; assembly: GCA_021323605.1. Lineage (GTDB taxonomy): Bacteria > Chloroflexota > Dormibacteria > Dormibacterales > Dormibacteraceae > CADDZO01. The sequence continues at coordinate 16,641 of JAJPKS010000350.1, forward strand.
TCCTGGCCGTGGACGGGGTCACCCTCGACGTGCGCGAGGGGGAGTTCGTCTCCATCGTCGGCCCCTCGGGCTGCGGCAAGACGACCTTCCTCAACGCCGTCGACGGGCTGCTGCCGATCAGCTCCGGCAGCCTCGCCATCGACGGTCGGCCGGTCACCGGTCCCGGCCGGGATCGGGCCATGGTCTTCCAGCAGCCCAGCCTGCTGCCCTGGCGCTCGGTCCTGGGCAACGTCATGTACGGGATGGA
>JAJPKS010000120.1 GCA_021323605.1 Bacillota bacterium
CCTGCCTCGTGGGTCCGCGTCGGAGGTTCCTGGCCCGGCTGCGGGATCCGTCCGTGACCACCATCGTGGTCGAGCCCCGGGATCGGTTCGCCCGGTTCGGGGCCGAGTCCGTGGAGGCGGCGCCGGCGGCCCAGGGCCGGCGGCTGCCGGTGCCCCGCCGAGGGGTCCCCATCGGAGCGAGCTCCGATGGGGTGCCCCGGGACCGGTTCCGATGGGAGACCCCGCCTGGGCAACTCCGTGAGGGGTGTCGCGTGAGCGCTGGTGATCGCTCGGCGGCAACGGCTAGAATCGCGGTCCACGGTGACTGAGCGCGAGCCCTCGGTCGGTGAGTACGTGGCCTTCGATCTCGAGACCACCGGCCTCGATCCCGAACGGGATCGGGTCATCGAGGTGGGGGCGGTCGCCTTCACCCTCGACGCCGTCGTCGATACGGTGCAGCGCCTCGCCAACCCGGGACGACCGATCCCGGCGGCGGTGCTCAGGCTGACCGGCATCGATCCCCGGCTGGTGGCCGACGCCCCGCCCCCCGAGACCGCGATGCGGGCGCTGACCGCGTTCATGGAGGGTCGGCAGCCGGTCGGCCACGGGGCCAAGCTCGACGTCGACTTCCTGGCCGTGGCCGGGATGTGGCCGGCCGGGATGGAGGTCCTGGACACCCTGGAGATCGCCCGCATCCTGATGCCGGACGCCCCCAGCCACAGCCTGTCGGCGCTGGCGGCGGAGATGGGCCTGCAACAGGTGCGCCCCCACCGCGCCCTGGACGACGCCGACGCCACCCGTCAGCTCTTCCTCCGGCTCCGGGAGCTGGCCGCCGGGCTGGAGGAGGACCTGAAGGCCTCGATCCTGTCCCTGGTGGCGCCCTACCCCTGGGCGATCGCCTCCTTCTTCGCCTGGGCGTTGAGTGGGCCCGCCGGGCCCCGACATCCGCGGCCGCCCGACCCGCCCCCGGTGCGCCCGCCGGTGGAGCGCGAGGAGGTGTGCGACGACCCCGACCGGCTGGCCGCGCTGCTGGGGCCGGAGGGGCCGCTGGCGGCGCTGCCCGGCTACGAGTACCGGGAGGCGCAGCAGCAGATGCTCCGGGCGGTCGCCCAGGTGATGCGGCGAGGTGGCCGCCTCCTCGTCGAGGCGGGGACGGGGACCGGCAAGAGCCTGGCCTACCTCGTGCCGGCGCTGGCCCGGGCGGCCCGGCGCGGCGAACGCGTGGTGGTGTCCACGTACACCCACACGCTCCAGGAGCAGCTCGTGCACCGGGACCTCCCCGCCCTTCGTCGGTGGCTGCCGTGGGCATTCGAGGCCGCCCTGCTCAAGGGTCGTCCCAACTACCTCTCGCTGCGCCGCTGGCGGCGGTACCTGGCCGAGCCCTGCCTGGACGCCGACGAGCTCAAGTTCAAGCTCAAGATCCTGGTCTGGCTGCATCGCACCCGGACCGGCGATCGCTCCGAGCTCCGGCTCCAGGGATCGGAGGAAGCCTTCTGGGCCCGGGTGGCCTCCGATGCCTTCGATTGCGTCGGGGTCCGGTGCAGCGACGCCACCTGCTTCGTGCACCGGGCCCGGGCGCGGGCCGAGCGAGCCGATCTGGTGGTCGTCAACCATGCCCTCCTCCTCGCCGACGCCGAGACCGAGGGCAGCCTCATCCCGGCCCACGACCACCTGGTGATCGACGAGGCTCATCACCTGGAGGAGGCGGCGACCCAGGCCCTGCGCCGGGAGGTCGACGGCCGGGAGCTCTCGGCCCTCCTCGAACGCCTGGTCCGCCCCGAGGCCGGCGACGGCCGATCGCGGCGGGTGGGGCTGGTGCCGAGACTGCGGTCGCGGCTGGGTCAGTCCCCGGAGCTGCTGGAGGCCGTGGAGACGACCGCCCTGCGTGCCCGGGAGGCGTGCCAGCGGCTGTTCGCCCTGGCCTCGGCCTGGATCGTCGGCCGACTGGCCGAGAACACCGCTCGACGGGAGGAGACGCTCCGGCTGCTGCCCGAACACCGCGAGCGCGAGGACTGGCGGCCGCTGGCGGAGGCCACGGAGGACGCGGTCACGGTCCTGACCGCGCTCGAGACCCAGCTCGGCCAGGTGGTCGCCTCGGCCCGGGAGTGGTCGGGGGGAGGCGAGCCGGACCAGGAGCTGCGCGAGCTGGAGTCGACGCGCGGCGCCCTGGCCGGGGCCGCGGAACTCCTCCAGGAGGCCTTCCGGGATCCCGACCCGGAGCGCGTCTACTGGTTGGCCTGGCACCCTCGCTCGGACACGCTGGCGGTTCGCTCGGCGCCCCTGGAGGTGGGGGCGCTGCTGCGCGAGCGCGTGTACGCCCGGGTCGAGAGCCTGGTGCTCACCTCGGCCAGCCTCGCCGTCGCCGGCCGCTTCGACCACTTCTGCTCTCGCGCCGGCCTGGGACCCGAGGTCGAGACCCTCTTGTTGCCGTCGCCCTTCGACTACCTCGAGCAGGCGCTGGTCTGTCTGCCGACCGACCTTCCCGATCTCCAGTCCGAGGAGTTCGAGATCGCGGCCGCCGGGGTGATCGCCGACGTCGCCGGGCGCCTTCGGGGCCGGACGCTGGTGCTCTTCACCTCGCACCAGCAGCTGCGGACCGTCTACCAGGCCCTGAAGCACCGCGACGATCTGGACGAGGTCCTGATCCTCGGCCAGGGGATCGACGGCCAGCGGCGGCAGGTGCTGCGGGCCTTCGAGGAGAGCGGGCGACCGCTGCTGCTGGGCACGGCGAGCTTCTGGGAGGGGGTGGACGTCCCCGGCGACCGGCTGTCCTGCGTGATCATCGTGCGCCTGCCCTTCCCGGTGCCGAGCGAGCCAGTGTACGCGGCCCGCGCCGAGCGTCTCCGAGATCCCTTCGCTCAATACGCCCTGCCCCAGGCCGTCCTGCGCCTGAAGCAGGGGTTCGGGCGGCTGATCCGCCGTCGGGGGGACCGGGGGGCGGTGGTGATCCTGGACCGGCGGGTGGTGGAGCGCGACTACGGGCGGGCCTTCCTCGAGGCGCTGCCGCCGGCCTCCCGCTACCTGGGGCCGGCCGCCGGGCTGGGGGGGCGCATCGCGGCCTGGCTCGGCCCGACCCTGGCGGAGCCGTCGCCGTGGTCGCCCGCACGGGACCGGTGAGGCCGGCGTGGGGACCCTGTTCGTGGTGGGCACCCCCATCGGCAACCTGGAGGACCTCTCGCCGCGGGCGCTGCGGACGCTGGCGGAGGCGTCGGTGATCGCGGCCGAGGACACCCGGGTGACCGCCCGCCTGCTGGCCCGACACGGGCTGCGCCGTCCGATGGTGAGCCACCGGGCGCCGGTCGAGGCGCGGAGCCTCCCCCGGCTCCTGGAGGCGCTGGAACGGGGCGACGTGGCCCTGGTCACCGACGCCGGTACGCCCACCCTCTCCGATCCGGGCCGCCGGCTGGTGGCGGCGGCGTGGGAGGCCGGCCACCGGGTGGTGCCCGTGCCCGGGCCCAGCGCGGTGACGGCGGCCCTGTCCGTGGCCGGCTTCGGTGGCGCCGGCTTCTGCTTCGTCGGCTTCCTGCCCCGGCGCCCGGGCGAGCTGCGGCGCTTCTTCGCGTCCCTGCGCGAGGTCCCCCGACCCACGGTCGCCTTCGAGTCCCCCCACCGCCTTCGCCGTAGCCTGCGGGTCATGGCCGAGGTCCTGCCCGATCGCCCCCTGGCCCTGGCCCGAGAGCTGACCAAGCTCCACGAGGAGGTCGTCCGGGGCACTCCGGCCGAGGTCCTGGATGCCGTCGGCGAACCGGTGCGCGGCGAGGTTACAGTTGTCATCTCCGGTGTCGTCAGCGACTGAACCCGACCCGATCCTGGTCTGCGTGGCCTGGCCCTACGCGAGCGGGCCCCGTCACATCGGGCACGTCGCCGGCTTTGGGGTACCGGCGGACGTCTTCGCCCGGTATCAGCGGCTGCGCGGCGCCCGGGTGTTGATGGTCAGCGGCACCGACGAGCACGGGACGCCCATCACCTACGAGGCCGATCGCGTCGGGATTTCTCCCCGCGAGTTCGCCGACCGCAACAACGCCATCATCGTCGAGGACCTCCGGCAGCTCGGGCTCAGCTACGACTGCTTCACCCGCACCACCACGCGCAACCACTACCGCGTGGTGCAGGAGGTCTTCCTCCGCCTGTACGAGAAGGGCTACATCTTCACCCGGACCCAGCTGGGCGCGGTCTCGCCCAGCACCGGGCGAACCCTGCCCGACCGCTACATCGAGGGCACCTGTCCCATCTGCGGCTATCCCGAGGCCCGGGGCGACCAGTGCGACAACTGCGGCAACCAGCTCGACCCCGTCGACCTGATCGAGCCCCGCTCGCGGATCGACGGCGAGCGGCCCGAGTTCCGCGAGACCGAACACTTCTTCTTCGACCTGCCGGCGTTCGCGGACCGCCTCCGGGAGTGGATCGAGGGGCAGGCGCACTGGCGTCCCAACGTGCGCAGCTACTCCCTCAACCTGCTGCCCGACCTGAAGCCCCGGGCCATCACGCGCGATCTCGACTGGGGCGTCCCGGTGCCGCTCCCCGGCTGGCGGGAGCGACCCGACAAGCGCATCTACGTCTGGTTCGACGCCGTGATCGGCTATCTGTCCGCCTCCATCGAATGGGCGCGGACGCGGGGCACGCCGGAGGCCTGGCGGGAGTGGTGGCAGGCCCCCGGGGCTCGCGGCTACTACTTCATGGGCAAGGACAACATCACCTTCCACACCGTGCTCTGGCCGGCGATCCTGCTCGGGGTCGGGGACCTGAACCTGCCCTTCGACGTGGTCGCGAGCGAGTTCCTGACCATGGAAGGCGCCCGGTTCTCGGTCAGCCGGGGGCGGGTGATCGAGGTCCGCGACTTCCTCTCGCGCTACGACCCCGATGCGCTGCGCTACTACCTGACCACCGCCGGCCCCGAGACCACCGACACCGACTTCACCTGGGCGGAGTTCGTGCGCCGCAACAACGACGAGCTGGTGGGGACCTGGGGCAACCTCGTCCATCGCACCCTGGTCCAGGCCCACCAGAACTTCGGCGCCGTGCCCGAGCCGGGAGCGCTGACCGAGCGGGATCGTCGCCTGCGGGCCGAGGTCGAGGGCGGGTTCTCCGCCGTGGGAGGGTTCCTGGATCGGGCCCGGTTCAAGGCTGCGATCGGGGAGGCGATGCGGCTGGCGTCCCTGGTCAACCAGTACCTGGCCGAAGAGCGGCCCTGGCACCGGATCAAGGAGGACCGCGCCCGGGCCGCGACCACGCTCTTCGTGGCCATCCGCTGCGTCGACGACCTGAAGACCATGCTCACGCCGTTCCTGCCCTTCTCGTGTCAGCGCCTGCACGAGATGCTCGGCTACACCGACGTGATCGCTCCTCAGCCTCGGGTTCGAGAGGTGGAGGACGACGGCGGCGCCCACCTCGTGCTCGGGAACGACTACGAGGCCCGACCCCGCTGGGCGCCGAGCTGCATCCCCGCCGGCCGTCCCCTGCCCCGGCCCGCGGCCCTCTATCGCAAGCTGGATCCGCGGGTGGTGGACGAGGAGCTCGATCGCATGCGTGCCCGGGCCTGAACCGGGCCCCGGACATGAGGCTGGTCGACACCCACGCCCACCTGGAGGAGCTGCCCGACCTCGAGCTGGCCCTGGCCGAGGCCAGAGCCGCCGGCGTCACCGACGTCATCGGCATGGGCGTGGACGGCCCGACCAGCCGCCGGGTGGTGGCGTGGGCCGAGTCCAGACCGGGGGTGTGGGCGGCGGTCGGACACCATCCGCTGAACCAGGACGGGCCGGATCTGGACCTCCTGCGCGAGCTGGCGGCCCGGCCGCGCGTGGTGGCCATCGGCGAGATCGGGCTGGACCACGAGGACGAGCATCGTGGGCCGCACGCGGCCCAGCTGGAGTGGTTCCACGCCTGCTGTCGGCTGGCCGTCGAGCAGGGGCTGCCGGTGTGCGTCCACGTCCGGGGCAGCGTGCGCGAGGTGTACGAGGCGCTGCGCGATCATCCCGGCATCACGGGTGTGATGCACTACTGGACCCTGGGCTGGGACTGGGCCCGTCGCTTTCTCGATCTCGGGATGTACCTCGGCTTCTCGGGGGTCCTGACCCGGGCCGGCCGCCAGGAGCTGCGCGAGGTGGCGCGCAGGGTGCCGGACCACCGCCTCCTGGTGGAGACCGACGCTCCCTGGGGCACTCCGCGGGGCAGGAAGGGGCCGATGCGCCCGGCCTGGATGGTGGACACGGCGAAGGCGCTGGCGGAGATCCGAGGTGTGGACCTGGCCCGGCTGGCGGAGCTGGAACGGACCAACGCCTGCCGCCTGTTCCGGCGCCTCAAGGCGTGAGCCGGTGGACGTGATGCGGTCGTCCCCGGCCGGAGATGAGCTCGATGGCGGCGATGAGGGCGCGGCGGCCCCGGCTGGGTCAGCACTTCCTGGTCGATCCCGACCTGCGCCGGCGGGTGGTGGAGGCGGCCGGGATCGGGGCCGAGGACGAGGTTCTGGAGATCGGCGCCGGGCCCGGGGTGTTGACCGTGGATCTGGTGCGGCGAGCGCGCCGGGTGGTGGCGGTGGAGATCGATCCGGGGCTCGCCACCCGGCTGCGGGCCGCGGTGCCCGGGGCCGAGGTGGTCAACGATGACGTGCTGCGCCTCGACCTGGCCCGCTGGTTCCCCGACGGGGGCGAGGTGGTGGTGGGAAACATCCCCTACTACCTCACCGGCGCCCTGATCCGCCGTCTGCTCGGTTCCGAGCCGCGCCCCCGTCGCCTCAGCCTGGTGGTCCAGCGGGAGGTCGCCCGGCGCTGGTGCGGCCTCGACGGGTGGGGCCTGTCGACGCTGGTGGTGCAGGTGTTCGCCCGGCCCAGGATCGAGCTGGAGCTTCCCCCGACGGCGTTCGCTCCGCCCCCAGGCGTAACCTCGGCCCTGGTGGTCATGGACGTACGCCCCCGGCCGGCCGTGGAGATCGCCGACCTGGACGCCTTCTTTCGGTTCGCGGAGACGGTCTTCCGGTTCCGGCGCAAGCAGCTGCGGTCGGCGCTCGCCCGCGCCCTGCGCACCCCGGCCACCCGGGCCGAGGCCCTGGTCCGCCGGGCGGGCATCGACCCCGAGCGCCGCGCCGAGACCCTCACCCTGGCCGAATGGGAGCGGCTGTTCGGCGTGGCCGGGGGATGGGGCCGGTGAGGGCCGGGTCGGGGCCGGACCTCGAGCCCCGGGACGGCGAGGGCCGGACCGTGGCCTCGAGCGGCATCCCGCCCCTCCGGGTGGGAGAGGAGGTTCCCCGGCGGGGCGCCCCGGAGACCGTCGAGGAGGGGCGGACCGGCTTCCGTCACCTCCTGCAGCACCGGGACTTCCGGTTGATCTGGTACGCCCAGGTGGCCGCCCAGCTGGCCGACAAGTTCCTGATGTTCTCGCTCATCATCCTGGCCTACGGCCTCTCCGGCGGCAGCACTCCGGTCGCCATCACGCTGCTCGCCTACACGGTGCCGGCGGTGGTCATCGCCCCGGTGGCCGGGGTCTTCGCCGACCGACACGATCGCAAGCTGATCATGGTCGGCACCAACGTCGTCCGGGCCGCCCTGGTGGCCCTCATCCCCCTGGCCAGCTTCGTGCCCGCGCTCGACCACGACTACGTCCATCTCCTCCTCATCACCTTCGCCTTCGCCGCCGTCGGCCAGCTGTTCAGCCCGGCGGAGGCGGCCGCCATCCCCAGCGTCATCCCACGCGGGGTGTTGATCACCGCCAACTCGATGGTGCTCGGGACCATGGTCCTGACCCTGGTCCTGGGGGGCGCGCTGGCGCCGATCACCTCCCGGGCCCAGATCTACGCCCCCTACTGGATCGCGGTGGTCCTCTTCGGGCTGGCCGGCGTCCTCATCGTCATGGCGCGCATCCCGCGCCCCGAGTGCCGGGTCGAGCCCGTCCGCCGTCATCCCTTCCACCAGCTGGCGGTGGAGATGAGCGAGGGCCTCGACGTCCTCCGCCGCTCCCGGGTGTTGATGCTGGCCTTCTTCGAGGTGTCCCTGACCGTCCTGGTCATGTTCATGATGTTCACCCTGGCGCCGGCCTACGTCGGCCAGGTGCTCCGGCTCGGGAACCAGGACAGCTACATGATCCTGGTGCCGGCGACGGTGGGGGCCCTGGTCAGCGCGGCCGCCATCGGCCAGCTCGGCCGTCGCCTCGGGCCGGCCCAGCTGCTGGTGGGAGGGCTGACGGCCATGGGGGTGACCCTGACCGTGCTGGCCGTGGTGCCGGCCATCCTCCTGCCTCCCGCAGGAGACGACGGGGTGGTGCGTGCCTTCGCGGTCGCGATCAGCCTGCTGCTGGGCCTGGAGTTCGGCGCCCTGATGATCCCGGCCCTGGCCTACCTGATGGAGCACACCTCGGATCGGGTGCGGGGGCGGATCTTCGCCCTCCTCTTCATGGTCATCAACGGCGTCACTGCCCTGCCGGTGCTGGCGGCGGCGGCCATGTCCGACTGGCTGGGCATCACCAAGGTCGTGGCCGGTCTGGGCGTGCTGCTGGTGATCGCCGGGCTGCTCCTGGCCGGACGGGCCCGCTGGATCTTCGCCATCGGGGACGACCACGGCTGAGCGCGGGCGCGAACGGGCGGTGAAGGCGACGTCCATATACTGAACGCCTCATGGCCGAGTACGACACGGAGGTTTCGGACGACCCGCTCTTCATCCTGCGGCACTCCGCCGCGCACCTGCTCGCGGCCGCGGTGACGGAGCTCTACCCCGGCACCCGGTACGCCGGCGGGCCTCCGGTCGAGAACGGCTTCTACTACGACTTCGACCTCCCTCGTCCCGTGGGCGAGGACGACCTGCCCGCGATCGAGGCCAGGATGGCCGAGATCGTGCGTCGCGGTGATCCCTTCGAGCAGGTGCTCCTCCCTCACGCCGAGGCCCGGCGGCGCTTTCAGGAGCTCGACCAGCCCTACAAGCTGTACTGGCTCGAGCAGAAGGCATCCGACGACGAGCTGGTCAGCTGCTACCGGACCGGGAGCTTCTTCGACCTCTGCCGCGGTCCCCACGTCGCCTCGGCGGCCGAGATCCGGGCCTTCAAGCTGATGCGGGTGGCCGGCGCCTACTGGCTCGGCGACGAGCGCAACCGCCAGCTCACCCGTATCTACGGCACCGCCTGGTTCACCCGGGAGGAGCTGGACGACTACCTGCACGCCCTGGCCGAAGCCGAGAAGCGCGACCACAAGCGCCTGGGCCGGGAGCTGAAGATCTTCGCCCTGGACGAGCGCACCGGTCTCGGGAACGTGATCTGGCTGCCCAACGGGGCCACCATCAGGCGCGAGCTGGAGCGCTGGATCGTGGACGAGGAGCTGGCCCGGGGATACCAGCACGTGGTCACCCCGGCGGTGGCGCGGCTGGACCTCTATCGGCAGAGCGGGCACTGGGAGCGTTACCGCGAGAGCATGTACCCCCCGATGCGGACCGAGCGCGGCGAGGAGCTGGAGCTCCGACCCATGAACTGTCCCCACCACATCCTCGTCTACCAGCAGGAGATCCGGAGCTACCGCGACCTGCCCCTCCGAATCGCCGAGATCGGCACCAACTACCGCTGGGAGAAGTCCGGCGAGCTGATGGGCATGATCCGGGTTCGCTCCTTTGCCCTCAACGACGCCCACATCTTCTGCACCCCGGAGCAGCTGCACGAGGAGATCGTGGGCGTGATCGAGCTGGCCCGGTACTTCATGGAGACCCTGGGCGTGACCGAATACCGTTATCGGCTCTCGGTCCGGGACCCGGAACGGATGGGCAAGTACGTGGGCAGCGACGAGGAGTGGGCCAACGCGGAGGCGGCCCTGGTGGGCGCGCTCGAGGCCCTGGGGGTGGAGTACGAGCTGGGGCGGGGGGAGGCGGCCTTCTACGGTCCCAAGATCGACTTCCAGGTCCGGGACGCCCAGCGCCGCGAGTTCACCAACAGCACCGTGCAGGTGGACTTCCAAATGCCCGAACGTTTCGGTCTCGAGTACGTGGCGGGGGACGGCTCCCGCCGGCGGCCGGTGATGGTGCACCGGGGCGCCTTCGGGGCCATGGAGCGGATGATCGCCTACCTGATCGAGCTGTACGCAGGGGCCTTTCCGACCTGGCTGTCGCCGGTGCAGGTGGTGGTGGTTCCGATCACGGACGCCAACCTGCCCTACGCGCATACCGTGACCGAGCGGCTCCGGGGCCACCGGGTACGGGTGGAGCTGGACGACCGTCCGGAGCGGATGGGTCGGAAGGTGGCCGAGGCGCGGGACCGTCGAGTTCCCTACGTGCTCGTGGTCGGGGCCCGGGAGGCCGAGGCGGGCACGGTGTCGGTCCGCGACCGGGCCGGGGAGCAGACGACGGAGCGGCTCGAGGACTTCTGTGCCCGTCTGCTGGCGGAGATCGCGCGGCGGCGGTGACCGGTCGGCGGAGCCGGGGTCGTGCCCGGGATGGAGCCCTGGGCGACCGGGCGCACGCTGGTCGTGGGGGGGCGGCTCTGGTAATATCTGCAGCCACAGTGGGCTGCGGAGCCCGGGCCGGGTGGTTCCAGTAGCCCTTGATGGTATTGGTCAGCGGATGGCCAGGGCCGTCCGTTTTTTGTGTTGAGTTGAGCGAGGAGATCAAGAACCCATTCGTTCGTTCTGACGAGGGAGCGTCCTATCCCGTTTAAGGAGCTTCGGATCAACGAGCAGATCCGAGCCCCTGAGGTGCGTCTCATCGACGACAAGAACAACCAGCTGGGAGTTCTGAGCCTCGAGGCGGCGCAACGGATCGCAAATGAAAAGGGTCTCGACCTGGTCGAGGTGGCGCCCCAGGCGGTGCCGCCGGTGTGCCGGCTGTTGGATTACGGCCGTTACAAGTTCGAGACCATCAAGCGGGAGAAGGACCAGCGCCGGCGGCAGAACATCATCAAGCTCAAGGAGATGAAGCTCCGCCCCAAGGTCGCGGATCACGACTTCCAGACCAAGTTCCGGGGCGTCAAGCAGTTCCTGGAGCAGGGTGAGAAGGTCAAGGTCACGATCATGTTCCGCGGTCGCGAGGTGGTCCACCAGGACATCGGACGACGTCTCCTGGACCGCGTCGCCGAGGCGGCCCGGGAGGTTGCCGTGGTCGAGCGGCCGCCGGCGATGGAGGGGAGGAACCTGTTCATGATCCTGGCCCCTCTGCACCGGCCGGCACCGGCTTCGGGCTCGCCGAACTCGAGCCCGAGGCAGCCCGAGTCGAGTTCCAAGCAGTCGGAGGAGTAAGGAGGCCAGCGGTGCCCAAGATCAAGACCCGAAAAGGGCTCAGCGACCGCATCCGGGTTACCCGGACCGGGAAGCTGATTCGCGCACACGCCTGGAAGAGTCATCTCCTGGAGCACAAGTCGGCCAAGCGCAAGCGGGCGTTCCGGGCCGCCCAGTCGGTGTCGGCGGCTGACGCCGGGCGCGTGCGGCGCGCGCTGGGGATCTAGCCGTGGCCAGGATCAAGCGCGGCGTCGTCGCCCGCCGCAAGCACCGGGCCATCCTGCAGCGGGCCAGAGGCTTCCGCTACTCGCGCAAGCTGCTCTTCAAACCCGCCAACGAGGCCGTCCTGCACTCGCTGGCCTACGCCTTCCGCGACCGGCGCCAGCGCAAGCGGGACCTCCGGCGGCTGTGGATCGTGCGCATCAACGCGGCCGCGCGCCAGTCCGGCCTCCCCTACAACCGGTTCATGCACGGCCTGCGCCGGGCGGGGGTGGAGATCGATCGCAAGGTGCTCGCCGACCTCGCGGTGCGCGACACCGGTGCCTTCGCCCGGCTGGTCGAGGTTGCGAAGGGCCAGCTCTGAGCGCCTGATCCTCAGCCCTGACCACGACCTGGTCCGCCGGCTCCGACGCCTCGCCCATCGCCGGGAGGCGGAGGTCGTATTGCTGGAGGGACCGAGGGTGGTGCGGGAAGCGGTCGCCTGCGGCGTGCCCCTGCAGATGCTGGTGCTCCGTGAGGATGTGGACTTCGAGGCGCCCGCGGAGCGGGTGGTCAGGCTCGGCGCCCGCGCCTTCCGAGCCGTGGGACAGACCGTCACCCCCCAGGGAGTGCTGGCGCTGGCGCCGCGGACCCAGGCCCCGATGGGCCAGGCGGTGGCGGCGGCGAAGGCCGCGGGCTGGCCCCTGGTCGTGTTGGACGGTGTGCAGGACCCCGGCAACGTGGGGGCGATCTGTCGGACGGCAGCGGCGGCGGGGGCGCCGGCCCTGGCCGTGCTGGAGGGCGGCGCCGACCCCTTCGGCCCCAAGGCGGTTCGCGCCTCGGCGGGCAACGTCTTCCGGCTGACCGTCGCCCGAGGCCGCTGGGGCGACCTGGCCGGCGTGGGTGGCTACGGGGCGACCGCCGCGGGGGGTGTCCGCTGGGACCGGGCGGATCTGGTCGACGCTCCCCTGATCGCCTTCGGGAACGAGGCGCGCGGCCTGAGTCGCCCCGATCTCGAGCCGCTCACGGTCCCCATGGCGCCTGGAGTAGAGTCCCTGAACGTGGCCGCGGCGGTGGCCGTGGTCCTGTTCGAGATCTGCCGGAGAGGGGCGGCATGAGCGGCATCGAGGAAATCGAGAGGCGGGCCCGGGCGATCGCCGAGCGGGCGCTGGAGGCGATCGCGGCCGCCGACGACGAAGAGGCCCTGGGACGGCTTCGGGTGGAGTTCCTGGGCTCGAAGAGCGAGCTGATGCGGATCCCGAAGGCGTTCGCCGGCCTGGCGGCCGAGGAGCGGCCGGCCGCGGGCCGCGCCTTCAACCGGGCCAGGTCGGCCATCGAGGAGGCGCTGGCGCGCCGGGCCGAGGAGCTCCGGCGGGCCAGGCTCGCCGACCTCGGGGCCAGCGAGGCCATCGACGTCACCTTCCCCGGCCGGCCACCGCAGGTGGGGCGTCTCCACGTGCTGACCAGGATCCAGCGCGAGGTCGAGACGGTCATGGAGCGCATGGGCTACCACGTCGAGGACGGCCCCGAGGTCGAGACCGACTGGTACAACTTCGAGGCGCTCAACCTCCCCCGGGGCCATGCCGCCCGCGACATGCAGGACACCTTCTTCTTCAACGAGACCGAGGACCTGCTCCTGCGCACCCACACCTCCCCCATGCAGATCCGGTCGATGGAGCGGCTCCGGCGGCCGCCCATCTTCGTCATCGTGCCCGGTCGGACCTACCGGCGCGACGCCACCGACGCCAGCCACCTGGCCCAGTTCATGCAGGTGGAGGCGCTGGCGGTCGACGAGGGGTTGACCGTCGGCGACCTGAAGGGCACGATCCTGTACTTCGCCCAGTCGCTCTGGGGGGCGGAGCGCAGGATCCGTATCCGCCCCAGCTTCTTCCCCTACACGGAGCCGAGCTTCGAGTTCGACCTCTCCTGCGGCGTCTGCGGGGGGGTCGGCTGCCGCGCCTGCGGGGGCGATGGCTGGCTGGAGGTGGGGGGGTGCGGGATGGTCCACCCCAACGTGCTCCGCAACGGCGGCATCGATCCCGATCGCTACACCGGCTTTGCCTGGGGCTTCGGGATCGAGCGTATCGCCATGCTGCGTCACGACGTCGACGACCTTCGCCTCTTCTACGAGAACGACCTCCGCTTCCTGGAGCAACTCTGACCGATGACCCCCTTCAGCGCGTGGAACCACCCGCGAGAGATGCCGCCCGCCGGCACCCCTCGCCCCCTGCCGGCCGCCGTCGCCGTCCGGCCGGAGGCGACCTGATGCGGGTCTCCTTCGAGTGGCTGTGCGACCTCGCCGGCGTCCACGACCTGGCCCCGGACCAGGTGGCCGAGGCGCTCACCCTGGCCGGCTTCAGCGTCGAGGAGGTACGGCCGGTCGACCTCTCCGGCATCCTGGTCGGGCGGGTGCTCGAGCAGCAGCCCCATCCCTCGTCCCGCACCCCGCTCTGGATCCACCGGGTCGACCTCGGCGACCACACCCGTACCATCGTGGCCGGGGCCTCCAACGCCACCCCGGGCAGCCTGGTGCCGGTGGCCCTGCCCGGCACCCGGGTGCCGGGCGGGACGCTGGTGCGCGACGGCAAGATCGCCGGGGTGCCCGCCCAGGGCATGCTCTGCGCCGAGGACGAGCTGCTCATCAGCGACGACCACAGCGCGATCATGCTGCTGGACGAGGGGCATCCAGGGCAGCGGCTGGAGGAGCTGTTGCCCAGCGACGCCTGGCTCGAGGTGGAGGTGACGCCCAACCGGCCCGACTGTCTCGGCCACCTCGGCCTGGCCAGGGAGCTGGCGGCGGCGCTCGGGCGCGAGCTGGACCGTCCCTTCATGCCCCCCTTCACCGGGGGGGTGGAGCCCCCCGGCACCGACCTGGTCACGGTCGAGATCGAGGCCGTCGATCTCTGCCGCCGTTACATCGGAGCCCCCATCAGCGGCGTGCGGGTGGGTCCCTCGCCGCGCTGGCTCCGACGTCGTCTGTACGCGGCCGGGGTACGGCCGATCAACAACGTGGTCGACGTGACCAACTACGTGGCGCTCGAGTACGGCCAGCCGCTGCACGCCTTCGACCTGGCCAGGATCGCCGGCAGGACGATCGTGGTGCGTCGTGCCCGTCCAGGGGAGACGCTGCGTTGCCTGGACGGGGAGACGCGGCGCCTCTCCCCCGACATGCTCGTGATCGCCGACGCCGAACGTGCGGTCGCCATCGCCGGCGTCATCGGAGGCGAGGAGAGCGGGGTGACCGAGCGCACCACCGACGTCCTCCTCGAGGCCGCCAACTTCGACGGGGTCGGCGTCCGCGCCGTCAGCCGGACGCTGCGGCTCCGGACCGAGGCCTCGAGCCGCTTCGAGAAGGGGCTCTCGCCGGAGCTGGCCCTGGCCGGGGCGCGGCGGGCGGCCGCGCTGCTGGCACAGGTGGCGGGCGGGCGGGTCCACGTGAACTGGGTCGACGCCTATCCCCGCCCGCAGGAGCCGGTGCGGGTACGCCTTCGCCCCGAGCAGGTGGACGCGCTCCTGGGTGTCCACGTCCCGCTCCAGGAGATGGAGGACATCCTGCGGCGGCTCGCCTTCCAGGTTCGGGTGGGGGAGGACGGGTACTGGGACGTGCTCCCCCCGGTCTTCCGCCTGGACGTACGCCTCCCCGCCGATGTGGTCGAGGAGGTGGGCCGCATCTACGGCTACGATCGGGTGCCGCCCACCCTGCCGGGCGGGCGACGGACGAGCTGGCTCCCGGCCGCCCCCAGCCGCGACCGTCGGCTCGATCCCCTGCGCCACGCCCTGGCAGGAGCGGGCTACACCGAGGTGGTCACCCCGGCCATGGTGTCCGCGGCCCTGCTGGAGCGCCTGGGCCTGGCCGATCGCGTCATGCGCGTCATCAACCCGATCTCGGACGAGCAGGACGCGATGCGGACCGCGCTCCTCCCCTCGCTGCTGCAGGTGGCGGTGCTGAACCGCAACCGGGGCCGGGCCTCGGTCGCGGTCTTCGAGGTGGCGCGTGCCTACCTCGCCCTTCCCGGCCCGCCGCGGCAGCCCGAGGAGCCGCTGCGGCTGGGGGTGCTGCGCACCGGGCTGTCGGGGCCGGAGGAGGGCCGGGCCGCCTTCCTGGAGCTGAAGGGGGCGCTGGAGCGCGCGCTGGACGCGATCGGACCGGTGCAGGTCGACTACGAGCGCGCCCACGCCGTCGGCTACCACCCGGGACGCTGTGCCCGGGTCCGGGTCTGTGGCCGGCCGCTGGGCGTGGTCGGCGAGCTCCATCCCGAGACCATGGCCTGCTTCGACCTGGGCGGGCGGGCGGTCGCCCTGGAGATCGACCTGGAGCCGGTCCTGGCCATGGACCTGCGCCGGCGGGCGCGCCCGTTGCCCCGCTTCCCGGCCGTCGAGCGGGATCTGGCGGTGGTGGTGGACGAGGCGGTGGAGGCGGCCGCCCTGGAGGCCACGATCCGTTCCGCGGGCGGCGCCCTGCTGGAGTCGGCCCGCGCCTACGACGAGTACCGGGGAGCCCAGGTGCCCGGGGGCAGGAAGAGCGTGACCTTCACCATGGTCTTCCGCAGCCCGGAGCGGACGCTCACCGATGCCGAGGTGAACGCGCTGGTGGAGCGCATCCGGTCGGCCCTGGCCGGCGAGCATGGGGCCGCCTTCCGGGCCTGAACCCTGCCGGTGCACGGCGCCGGCCTCCGCCGGCGCACGCCCGGCGGACTCGGCCGGGCGGAGCCGCGGGTCCGCCGGACGGTAAGCTCTACACCCGCATGTCGAGAGCCCTCTGGGAGTGGCTGCGCGAGCGCGCGGTCGAGATCCACGTCCCCGACCACCTGCGGCATCGGCTGGAGCGCGGCGAGCGGCTGCGTGTCAAGTTCGGGATGGATCCCACCGCCCCCGACCTCCACCTGGGCCACCTGGTGCCGCTGGACGTGCTGCGGGCCTTCCAGGACGACGGCCACACGGCGGTGCTGGTGGTGGGCGACTTCACCGCCCTGATCGGTGACCCCAGCGGTCGCTCGGAGACCCGTCCCATGCTCTCCAGGGAGCAGGTGGAGGTGAACGCCCGGACCTACTTCGACCAGGCCTACCGGATCGTGGATCCGGAGCGCACCGAGGTCCACGGCAACGCCGAGTGGCTGGCCGCCCTGGGCTCGGAGGGCGTGCTCAGGCTGCTGGCGCGCAGGACGCTCCAGTCGGTGCTGCAGCGGGAGGACTTCGCCACCCGCCTGCGGGAGGGGCGGCCGATCGGGGCCCACGAGATCCTGTACCCGTTCACGCAGGCCTACGACTCGGTGGCGGTCGGGGCCGACGTCGAGATCGGCGGCACCGACCAGCTGTTCAACCTCCTGTTCGGGAGAGAGATCCAGCAGTCGTACGGGCAGCCCCCCCAGGACGTCGTCGTCTTCCCCCTCCTGGAGGGAACCGACGGCGTCCAGAAGATGAGCAAGTCGCTCGGCAACTACATCGGGCTCACCGACCCCCCCGACGAGATCTACGGGAAGACGATGTCGATCCCCGACCGCCTGATCGAGAAGTACCTGCGGCTCACCTCCGGGTGGCCGCGGGAGCGGGTGGATCGGGTCCTGGCGCTGCCGCCGCGGGAGGCGAAGGCGGCCCTGGCCCGCCGTCTGGTCGAGAGGCTGCACGGGCAGGAGGCCGGGGCCGAGGCCGAACAGGAGTTCGATCGTCGCTTTCGGCGCCGCCAGCTCCCGGAACGGATGCCGGAGCACCGGCCGACCGATCCCTCGGACCTGCTCGGCACCATCGTGGAGCTGGGCTGGCAGCGGAGCCGGAGCGCGGCCCGACGGGCCTGGGAACAGGACGGCGTCCGCGTCAACCGACGGGCGGTCCCCCTCGACTACGCCCTGCGCGACGGCGACGTGCTCGAGGTCGGGAGGCGCAACGTGGTCCGGATCCGCCACCCGGGCCGTTCGGTCACGCCTGGGGCAGCAGGATCAGACCCGAGACCGCCATGAGCGCCAGGCCGACGATCATCTTGAACCCCCCGTCGCGGACGAAGGCCAGGCCCAGGAGCAGGAGCGCCGCCGGCAGTCGGTCGAGGATGGCGGGGCCGAGCGAGGGGAGGACGGTCGCGTTGACCGTGGGCGGGATGGCGGTCGCCAGCACCAGGAGCACCACGGCGATGATCTCCAGGGGCAACGATCCCCGGCTCTCCCTCGCCACCATGTAGCCGCCGATCAGGGGCAGGAGCGCCGCCAGCCGCAGGAGGACCGAGCCGGGATCGATCGTGGGCAGGTTCACGCTGACCAGGGTCACAGCTACCGAGAGGGACGGTATGTGCATGTCTCTCCGTGCATGGTCGTCGACGCCGGCCGGCGGCGCCGCGTTCCCGATGGGGCCGATCTGGGCCAAGCGTAGCGCCTGGGGGGACCCCTGCCAACCGGTGTCGGACGGAGCCGCGGCAGCGGTTGCCATCGCCGTCGGTCGAAGGCATAGTGTGAAGGCATAGTGTGAAGACGGCGCCCTCCCGCAAGTGGGTGTGGGGGCGGGGTACACTCCTGCAAAAGCATGTTCGACCTGGAGCTGGAACCGTAGATGTCCGGGCATTCGAAGTGGGCCGGCATCAAGCACAAGAAGGCGGTGGTCGACGCCCGCCGAGGGCAGGCCTTCACCCGCGCCAGCCGGGAGATCACGGTGGCGGCCCGCGAGGGAGGAGGCGACCCGAGCGGCAACGTCCGTCTCCGGCTGGCCATCCAGAAAGCGCGCGAGATCAACATGCCCGCCGACAGGATCCAGGCGGCGATCGACCGTGGAACCGGTGCCGCCAAGGGCGAGGCCCTGGAGGAGCTGCGCTTCGAGGGCTACGGCCCGGCCGGGGTGGCGATCATGGTCGACGTCGTCACCGACAACCGCAACCGGACCGCGCC
>JAJPKS010000472.1 GCA_021323605.1 Bacillota bacterium
GCGTCCAGCATCACCGGCGCCAGCGTCTCCACCCCGATGCAGCCCGCCGGCTGCGCGGCCAGGCTCCGGCGCTTCTCCTCGACCGTGTGGGGCGCGTGGTCGGACCCGACCGAGGTGATGGTGCCGTCGAGCAATCCCTGCCAGATCCCCTCCCGGTCGGCCGCCCTCCGGATGGGGGGATAGACCTTCATCATGGGGCCGATCCGGTCGTAGTCCTCGTCGGTCAGGGTCAGGTACTGGGGGCAGGTCTCGGCGGTGATGGGGATGCCGGCCCGCTGCGATCGCCGGACGACCTCCACACCCCGCGCCGAGGAGATGTGGACCACGTGGAAGCGGCACCCGGTGGCACGGGCGAACTCGGCCCCGGTGGCGATCGCCGCCGCCTCGGCCACGTCGGGACGGGCGGCGAGGAGGTCCTCGTACCGCTCCAGGTCGCGCCCGAGCGATCGCTGGCAGGCCTCGATCACGCCGCGGTCCTCGCAGTGGGCGGCCAGCAGGCCGCCGGCCCGGGCCACGGTGGCGAAGAGCTGGAACACCTCGCCGTTGGTCGGCGGCAGGATCAGGCGCTCGGGTGGCTCGTCGGCCAGGTTGTAGACGAGCTGCCGGGTCGTCCGGTGGAGGGCGTACCCCCAGAAGAGCTTCACCCCCACCGCCCCCGCCTCGATCAAGCGGGGGACCTCGTCCAGGTTCTCCGGCCCCAGCGACAGCGCCCACAGGCCGAAGTCCACCGAGGCCACCTCCGAGTGCTGGGCGGCCCGGTCCCGGAGGACCTGGACGTCGGTCACCGGCGGCACCGCGTTGGGCATCTCGCAGATGGTGGTGATGCCGCCGGCCGCCGCCGCCCGGGTCGAGTGGGCGAAGTCCTCCTTCTCGGTCAGCCCCGGGTCCCGGCTGTGGACGTGGGGGTCGATGAAGCCGGGGAAGACCAGCCTGCCGGAGGCGTCGATCACCTCGTCGGCCGCGCCTCCCCGGCCGGGCTCGGCCAGGGCCGCGATCACCCCGTCCTGGCACACCACGTCCGCCTGGAAGCGGCCGGACGGGGTGACGATGGTGCCGTTGCTGATCCTGATGCGCATGTCAGACTCCGAGATAGGCCCTGCGGATCTCGTCGTTGCCCTCCAGCTCGGCGGTGGAGCCTTCGAGGACGACCCGACCGTGCTCGAGGACGTAGGCCCGGTCGGCGTGACGGAGCGCGGCGGTGATGTTCTGCTCGACCAGCACGATGGTGGTACCGAGGGTGTGGATCTCGCGCAGCTTCTCGTACAGCTCCCCCGCCACCCTGGGGGCCAGCCCCTGCGAGGGCTCGTCGAGCATCAACAGCCTGGGCTCCAGCATCAGCGCCCGGCCCACCGCCAGCATCTGCTGCTCGCCCCCGGAGAGGGTGCCCCCGGCCTGCCGCAGCCGCTCGTGTAACCGCGGGAAGAGGTCGAGCACGAACGCCATTCGGGCCTCCCGGTGCCCTCGGTCGCGGTGCAGGTAGGCGCCCAGCAGCAGGTTCTCACGAACCGAGAGCTGGGGGAAGATCTGCCGTCCCTCTGGCACGTGGGCGATGCCGAGGGCGGGGATCCGGTGGGCGGGCACGCGGGCCAGGTCACGGCCCTCGAAGGCGAGGCGGCCGGCGCTGGGGCGGAGGATGCCGGAGATGGTCCGCAGCAGCGTGGTCTTGCCGGCGCCGTTGGCCCCGATCACGGCCACGAACTCGCCCGTCCGAACCGCCAGATCGACCCCGCGCAGCACGGTCACCCGGCCGTACCCGGAGCAGAGCCCGCTCGCGCTCAACAGGGCCGCCGATCCCTGGTCGCCGGAGTCCAGGTCCCGGCTCGGGGCATCGGGCGCGGCGCTCCCCGCCGGCCGGCTCGCCATCCCTTCGCCGCCGACCTCCCCGACCGGCACGGCTACCCCATCCCCAGGTACGCCTCGACCACCTGAGGGTCCCGACTCACGCTGGACGGGTCGCCGTCGGCGATCAGGCGCCCCTGCTCGAAGGCGAGCACCCGCTGCGAGACCTCCATCACCGCTCGCATGTTGTGCTCGATGACCAGCAAGGTGATCCCGCGCTCCCGGTTCATGGCCCGAAGCCGGTCGAGCATCTCGCCCACCTCGGCCTCGGTGAGGCCGGCCATGACCTCGTCGATCATGAGCAGGCGGGGCCGGACGGCCAGCGCCCGGGCCAGTTCGAGGCGGGCGCGGTCGGCCAGGGTGAGGTCGCGGGCCGGCAGCTCGGCCCTGGGGGCGAGTCCGATGAACTCCAGGTCCTCGATCGCCTGCCGGCGGGCGAGGTCGAGCCGGCGCTGGTGGAGGAGGGCACCGATCAGGACGTTCTCCAGGACCGTCATCTCGCCGAAGACCTGCACCATCTGTGAGGTCTTGGTGATGCCCGAGGCCACCACCCGGTTGACCGGCCAGCCGGTGATGTCCCTGCCCTGGTAGAGGACCTGGCCGGAGCTGGGCGGGATCAGCTGCACGATGGCGTTGAAGAGGGTCGACTTGCCGGCGCCGTTGGGGCCGATGACCCCCACCAGCTCGCCGGCCTGGACCTGGAAGCTGACCTCCGAGAGTGCCAGCAGGCCGCCGAACCGGCGCGAGACGGAGCGGAGCTCGAGGAGAGGGCCGCTCACGTGGGCGACTGCCAGAGCCGCTCCCAGAGCCGTAGCAGCCACTCGGCCAGGCCGCGGGGGCGGAGCAGGATGACCACGATCAGGAGCAGGCCGTAGGCGAGCGGGCCGAGGGGGGCGAGGCGTCCGGTCAGCTGCAGGCTCGTGTACTCGGACAGCGGAACCAGCAGCATGGCGCCCAGGGCTGGCCCCCACCAGCTGTTCACGCCGCCGATGATGGCGAAGAGGGCCATGTTGATGGAGGTCTGGAAGGAGAAGGCCGAGTCCGGGTCGATGAACTGGATGAACTGCATGTAGAAGCCACCACCGGCGGCCACGACCGCGGCGCTGACGGCCAGCGCCGTGAGCTTGGTCCGCAACAGGTCGATGCCGGCGAGCTGGGCGGCGAGCGGGTTCTCCTTGATCGCGCGCAGCCGGTAGCCGAGCCCGGAGCGGAGGACGAGCCGGCTCGCCAGCAGGGCTCCGACCATCATCCCGGCGGCGATGTAGAAGTACCAGATGGGGTACTTGAAGCTGAACATCTCGGGCCGGTAGCCCCGGATCGGGAGGGTGAGCCCGAGCGTGCCGCCGGTGAACTGGCGGTAGTAGGTGAAGAGGATGTCGCCGATCTGGAGCAAGGCCAAGGTGCCGAGCGCGAAGTAGTGCCCGGCCAGCCGAAAGGTGGGGATGCCGATGCCGATGCCGACCAGGACGGCCAGCGCCATGCCGGCCGGGATGCCGAGCCAGGGGGTGACCTGGAAGTCGATCTCGAGCAGCCCGGTCGTGTAGGCGCCCACGGCGAAGAACACGGCGTGCCCGAGCGAGATCTGGTTGGCGTATCCGCCCAGCAGGTTCCAGCCCAGGGACATGGTGCCGAACAGGCAGCACAGGGTCGCGATCCGGAGGGCGAACTCGGTGCCCACGTAGAAGGGGGCCGCCAGCAGCAGCCCCAGGAGGACCAGGGCGAGGGCGGCCTCGACCGCCCGCCGTCCTCGCCGGGAGGGGATGCGAAGGCTAGGCGCGGCGGAGTCGGACACTCTTGAGCACGCCCCCGGGGACCAGGATCAGGGCCGCCACGAAGATCAAGAAGACGACCAGGTTCTGCAGCTCGGTGGCCAGGAAGACCGTGGACACCGATTGGATGACGCCGATGGCGAGGCCGGCCACGGCCGCCCCCCGCACGGAGCCCAGGCCGCCCAGGATCACCACCGTGTACATGATCAGCACGAACTGGGAGCCGATCGCCGGGTAGGCGACGGTGTAAGGGAGGATGACGGCGCCGGCGAAGCCGGCCAGGCCGACGCCGAGGCCGAAGGCGAGCATGTACATCGCCCTCGGGTTGATCCCCAGCAAGACGGCCGCGTTCCGGTTCTGGGCGGTGGCGCGCATGGCCCGGCCGACGTCGGTCCGGTTGAGGAAGAGGTAGAGGAGGCTGGCCGCCACGGCCGCGCAGGCGAAGGCCAGGAGATAGGAGAGGGGCAGGTGCGCGCCCAGGAAGGGGACCGAGACGGCCCCGTAGGGGGTGGTGACGCCGTGGTACTCGTTGCCGAAGGCGGCGGCGGCGGCGTTGGAGAGCACCACGCTCAGACCGACCGTGGCGAAGATCTGGGCCAGCGGCGGCGCGTCGATGATGGGGTCGATCACCACCCGCTCCACCACGACGCCCAGGGCGAAGACGATGAGCCCGGCGCCGACCGAGGCC
>JAJPKS010000432.1 GCA_021323605.1 Bacillota bacterium
ACGGCCAGCGCCTCGATCCCCGGAGCGATGGCCGGCCCGACCCGCGGCCGGACGTTCGCGAGGCCTCGCCGGCGCTCGGCGATCTGACCCGGGACTTCGACTTCACTCAGGCTCCGAGACCGCCCGTGATCCTGCCCACCAACCCCAGGACGGATCTGGTCTCGCCCGGACGCGGCTGAGGTGGATCGGGCGGCGACTGGAGTGGGGCCTTCACGTGACCGGGGGCGGCACAGGTTGACGCTGCCCCGGCAGCTGACCCGGACCAGCACCCGCTGAGACGATCCCACCGGGGCCAGGTGGTTGCGGCCCGGGGCCTCGCGCAGGGCGTGGTGCCGGGGGTCGAGCCGGTCCTCCTCCCCCGGGGGCGGGGAAAGAGGTAGGAGGAGCTCCCGCTCCGCCATCGCCGGCTCCACCTACCGCTCCCCGGGCGCGCCACCGCCCGGGCGATCGTCCCCGGCTCCCGGGCCGCGGCCAGAAGGGAGCGCAGGCTGCCCGGTCGGCGCCGGGCGGTGGTGATGGCCGGGGTTCAGGTGCTCCGCCTACCGTTGCCTTCCATGGCCTGTCCGTTCCCCGACAACGTCGTCGCACCATGACCGCCCGGCCTCGCCGCCATGGTCAGGGCCGGTCCCGGCGCGAGTGGGATGCGGTCGGCGGCTCGTCGTCCCACGCCCACACGATCGGCGCCGCCGGGGGATGGATGGCGGTGATGGGCGAGGCTCTCGGTGCTGCCGGTGCCGGGTGCCCGGTCACGCCCTGGACGTGGGAAGATCCTCGGCGCACCGATCGCTGCGCGGGAGTACGACGGCGCCTCGCCCGGCCATCCGACCTGCGGCCAACCGAACGCAGCCCCATACCTCGCTTCTCCCCGGGCCCCCGGCCCCGGACTCCGAACCGTGCCGCCTCTGGACGGGCGGGTTCGTATCGGAGCCCCACGACTCGGCACCTTCACGGTTTGGACTGTTGGTAGTACCATTAGTCCACCCCGATCGGGGATGGGACGCTTGGAGAGAACGAGGGAGCGGAGGACCATGGAGAAGCCTGTTCGTTACCTGGCCTGTGCCGCGGCGCTGGCGGCGCTGGCAGCCTGTGGGGGCTCGACGTCGGTCGAGCACGGGCGCTATTCCCCCACCACGCTCACCTTCAACGCCAACGGAACACCGGATCTGAAGGGTCTCACCATCCACCTGGGCAACTCCGCCGGCGACGCCACGATCGGCGACACGGTCGTCTACATCGTGGTGCAGACGCTGAAGCAGTGGGGCGCCAATGCCGACCTGCAACTCGGGGACGCGAACACGACCCAGCTGGCGGTGGTCAGTGGTCAGCTCCAGGCCACGGCCGGGCCACTGCCTACGGATCTCAACGCTGGGCTCGACGTGTTCGGCAACAACCAGGTTCACGTCGACTATCTGGTGGTTTCCAGAGATCTCACCAGTCTCGACCAGATCAAAGGGAAGACCGTGGCCATCGCCACCACCGTGTCCCCTGACTATTACCTGCTGCAGGGCGCGTTGAAGAAGGTTGGGCTGACGACCAGCGACGTCAAGGTGCAGCTAACCGGATCCAACGGGAACTCCGTCAACGACATGATCCAGGGACGGGTGGACCTGGCCTTCGTCCACGCTGATGCCCTGCTCCAGCTGGAGCAACACGGTACCATCCACGTGCTCGCCAACGCGGCTGCTCTGGAGCCCTGGGAGGCCGACAGCTACATGGCTGCCACTCCGGCCTGGCTGAAGGCCAACCCGGCCACCGCTGAGGCCATCGATCTGGCCTGGCTCCATGCCGCCTACGTCTTCGACCACGAGCGGTCGGCCTGGGTCAACGCCGCGCTCGCCTACACCAAGAACGCGGAGACGAGTTCCCAGGTGGCCGCCGGCTACGATGCCCTGGCCAGGGCCCAGCCCTGGCCTGACGACGGTTCCGGAATGAGCCTCAGCACTCTGACCAAGAACTTCGACGCGGCCAGACAGGCCGGTCAGATCAAGGGGCGCGGTGATCGCCCGATCTCGCAGTGGGCGGATATCGGTCCCTGGCAGGCGGCGGTCAAGTACTTCAAGGCCCACGCCAAAGCCATCGAGGCCTGAGCCGTCGTGGGTCAGGTCGGCCTCGGTACCGGTGGAGCAGCGGTCCGGGACTCCAGGGATGCCCGGGTTCATCACCCGGTCCGCGCCTGGCATGGGGATGTGCTCAGGATGGCCGCGATCGTCGCCTTCCTCGGCGCCTGGCAGCTTTCGGGGCTCTTCCTCAACCCCATCTTTCTCTCCACCCCGCTCGCCATCCTGCGCGCCTTCCTCGAGATCGTGGCCGACGGAACGCTGGTCCGTGCCTTCCTGGGCAGCCTGGAGGAGATGGTGCTGGGGCTGGCCGCGGCCACGCTGCTCGGCTTTGGCCTGGGCATCCTGATGGGACGATCCCGGTTGGCTCAGCGCACCTTCGAACCATTCGTCAACTTCTTCAATGCCACGCCGACCATCGCACTTCTTCCGCTTATGGAAATCTGGTTCGG